>PLXQ01000079.1 GCA_003151475.1 Acidimicrobiaceae bacterium
TGGGCGTGGAGTCGTTCGTGGCCGCTCCCCGGGGCTACAAGGCCATGCTCGAGTGGATGGGCACCTTCGGCACGGTGTCCAAGGTTGGGGTGGAGGGCACCGGCGCCTATGGGGCAGGCCTGGGGCGGTTCCTGCGCCGTGCCGGCATCGAGGTGGTCGAGGTCGACCGCTCGAATCGCCAGGTCCGGCGGACACAGGGCAAGTCGGACCCGGCCGACGCCGTCGAGGCGGCCCGGGCCGTGCTCTCGGGGCGGGCAACAGGCGCACCCAAGTCCCGCGACGGCAATGTCGAGGCCATCAGGGCGCTGCTCGTGGCCAAGCGCTCGGCTCGCGAAGGACGCCTGCGAGCCATCCACCAGATGCGCCAACTGAGCTACACCGCTCCTGATCAGCTCCGATGCCGCCTGAAGGGTCTACCCATCAAGGAGTTCACGGCCGAAGCGTCCGCCATGCGGCCGAGACCGGGAGGCGACACTGTTCTCTATGCCACCAAGGTGGCGCTCGCCAGCCTGGGACGTCGCGTTCACACCCTCGAAGAAGAAACAGCTGCCATCGACGAGCTGTTGGACGAGCTCGTGACGGCCACCGCGCCCAGCATGCTCGAGCTCTTCGGTGTCGGCATCGACACCGCCGCCACTCTGCTCGTCGCCGCCGGCGACAACCCTGAGCGCTTGCGCTCAGAAGCCGCCTGGGCCCATCTGTGCGGCGTGGCGCCCATCCAGGCCTCCTCGGGCAAGGTCACCCGCCACCGCCTCGACCGTGGTAGAGACCGCAATGCCAACCAGGCCCTTTGGCGCATCGTCATGACGCGTCTCTCGTTCGACCCGCGATCGCGCGAGTACATGGAACGTCGCACGAAGGCGGGCCGCTCCAAGCGCGAAGTGATCCGGATTTTGAAGCGCTATGTCGCCCGTGAGGTGTTCAAGCATCTGCCTCGCGGCTAGTTCTCCGAGCGGCGGATCTGGCTCAGCGAATATCTGCCGCCCCTCGGGACTGGCTTTCGCCCGACATGCCGGTCCGCCGCTCGGAACCATCGCTCGGAAGAGCATCGACGCATGGCCTGATAAGAGCTTGCCCTCACCCGTGAGTGGCTCCTGATTGATTTGCCAGCTGTCTACTTGCCCGAGCCCAAGAAGGTCTTGACAAACATAGGAGCGTCGGTCGGGCATCAAGACAGCTTCGACAACTCGGCGTTTGCCTGCCGTTCCACCATGGCGTACCGGCGGGCGGCGGCGGTTTCCCGTGCCTGCCCCAGGCGCTCACGGGCGCGGTCGGCGTCACCCGGCCCGTTGCGGGTTCGGAGCATCCGACCCCACAGCATGTTGGTGTACGCCTCCGCGAACTTCATTTCACCACGCGTATTGAGCTCGGCTGCCTGCACTAAGTACGACTCGGCGTCGTTGAAGCGGTCGACCACGGTGGCGAGCCCGCCAAGGTACGTCGCTACCGGTGGCAGGGGGCTGAGCCCGTTGTGCGGCACCTGATCCCGGTAGGGTGCAAGCAGTTTGATCAACAACTCGCCGTAGGAACGGAGGTGCAGCTCGATCACGACTAACGCGTATTCGACCATCCCGTCGAACCACCCGGCGTCCTCAGGCAAGGCGAACGAATCTGCCGCAGCTCCGTCGACCAGCTCCCGGGCCGCCTCCTGGTTGCCCGCCTCGAGGTGTGCGACCGCCAAAGCGGCCCTGAAGGTGGGCATCGACGGATTCTCGTCAGCGGCGTCGGAGACGAGCGACACTATCTCTCCAAACCGGCCCTGCTCGAAGCGAGTCGTCATGAGCTGCACGGCATAGAAGGCGAAGGCGTCGGGCTGTCCGCCTGCCGTACCCACCTCGAGCGCCGCGGTGGCGAGCTGCTCGGCTTCTTCGGTGTCGCCGCGCAGCAAGGCGAGCGAGGCGGCGGTGTAGTTGGCGGCCCACAGGACCGAGGGCTGCCCGAGCTTCTCGGCCATCGCACGCAACATCATCAGACGTTCCCTGGCCAGTTCGAACTGGCCGGCGCGGACGGCAACGGCGCAACCGGGGTTGGCGGCAGAAAACAGGGCCACGGGGTCTTCCAGGTCGCTGGCCGCGGCGAATGCCCCCGCGAAGTCCGTCAATTGTGTAGCGAGTGTCGAAGGGACGGCGAGGGCTGTGCCGCATCTTCCGACGACATCGACGAATATGGCCCGATCACCCAGGCGAAGCGCGATCGCTTTGGCCTCGTCGGCCAGGGCGAGGCGACGTTCAATTGCGCTGTGATAGACGATCTCACTGCACAGCGTGGCGAGCAGGCGCGCCCGTTCGGGGCTGTCGGTGCCGGGAAGGACGTCGAGCGCTGCTTCGAGCACGTCGACCTTCTCGGTGTCGAGCTGCCCCAACGCACTGAAGAAACCTCGGTTGTTGGCCAGTGCGGCCGCCACCAGACGATCGGTCTCGCCAGCATCCCGTGCCCTGCGAGCCGCCTCCAGGAGGGTCTGGCGGAACGAGGCGATACCCGCCTGGCGCTGGGCGGTGCCGAGGCCGATCAACAGGTCGACGCGACCGGCCGGGTCAACACTGACGCCCTGTCCCGCGAGCTCGAGCGCCTGGGTGAAGTAGACCACGGCGTCGTCGGGAGCGAGAGCCGCCAGGGCCGCCTCCCCGGCACGCCGAGCGTAGGAAATGGCCTTGTCCGCATCGGCAGGGCGAGTGGCGAGCAGGAAATGGCGGGCCAGTTCGCCGAGCCGCGCGGCGTTGTTCTCCCCGTAGAGGTGCTCGATGGCCTCGCCCACGGCCTTGTGCAGTCGGGTGCGCCTCGTCCCCCCGAGGTCCTCATAGAGGGTGTGCTGGACGAGGGCGTGAGCGAAGCTGTAGCGCCCTGGAATCCCCGGGACTTCAGCGACCAGGGCGGCGTGCTGGGCCTGGTCGAGGAGGTCGATGAGCTCGTCCTCGTCCACACCGGTCACCGCCGCCAGCAGGTCGAGGTTGAAGTCCCGACCGATGACCGACGCTGTCGAGAGAACCTTGGTGGCGTCGTCCCCGAGGCGGGCCAGACGGGACCCAATGACCGCCCGCACGCTGTGGGGAAGTGCAAGCTGGCCCTCGGTGTCGTCGGCTGTCCAGCGGCCGGAGTCATCCTGGTAGATCGTTCCCGACTCGGACAGGTTGCGCAGCATCTCGGCCACGAAGAACGGGTTGCCGTCGGTCTCCCGGTAGACCTGGTGGGCCAGTCCCACCCCGGCGTCATCGAGCTTGTGCCCGGCAGCCTCCTCCATGAAGGCGATGACACCGGTGTCTTCGAGTCCCTTCAGATGCAGTGACGAGACGCCGGGCTCCCGCAGCAGGCCGCCCAGGGCCTCGGTGAGCGGATGCGAAGCCGAGAGCTCCGCGTCGCGGTAGGTGCCGAAGATGAGCAGACGCGCAGCCGAGGTGTTGGCCACCACGTGGCGCAGCAGCTGGAGGCTCGGCTTGTCGATCCAGTGCAGGTCGTCGAGCATGAGCAGCACGGGAGTCTGGACGCTGGCCAGCTCCAGGAGGCCCACCGCCGCGGCGTAGAGGAGGTAGCGCTCGGTGTCGGGGTCGGTGCTCTGGGGTCTCGGGAGATCCCCCAGTCGCTGTTGGAGGGCGGGCACCAGGCGGGCAAGCTCGCCGCCATGGGCGGCGACGTGTGAACGGAGCAGGGCCTCTTCCGCGTGGGCCACGCAGTGGGTGAGCGCTTCGTGGAAGGGTCGATAGGGAGAACCCACCTCTTCGTCGCAGCGCCCGAGAAGAACGGTCATCCCGTCCTCGTGGGCTTGGCGGGCGATCTCAGAGACAAGGGTGGTCTTCCCCTGGCCGGGTTCTCCGGCGATGAGGACGACCTCGCTTCCCTCCCCTGAGGCCACCCGCTTGGCGCTGGCGGAGAGGCTGGCAAGCTCCTCTTCTCGGCCGACCACCCCCACGCCGGGACGATGAGCCAGGCGGGCCGGAAGGGGCACACTGCCCGACGAGGGGGCTTCCCCTTCTGTCAGAGGCTCCCAGCTGACCTGAAGAGTCTCGATGGGCTCGGGCAGGCCCTTCAGTTCAAGCTCCCCGAGAGAGGTGAAGGTGTGGGAGCTGCGCCGTCCACCGAGAATCCGCACAACCTCGGCGGCCAGAATCTGCCCGTCGTCGGCCCGGGCGCACAGGCGGGCGGCCTCGACAACCGGATCGCCGAAGTAGTCCCCGTCCTCCTTGGTTGCCTCCCCGGCGCTCAGCCCTACCCGAATGCCTAGAGGACGATCGGCCCCGGCGTTATCGCGGTGGACAATCTGCTGCATAGCGACTGCACAAGAGAGCGCCGCCGAGGCAGCCGGGAAGACGACCATGAGGCCGTCACCCAGGTTCTTGACCTCGGTGCCCCCGGACGTGGCGATTGCTTGGCGGAGGGCCGAGAAGTGCTTGCGGCGCACCTCGTCGCCGGCGTCAGGGGTCAGCGACGAGGAGAGCTCAGTCGAACCCACCAGATCGGTGAAGAGAACCGTGATGTTCTCGGTGGTGGCCACCGAACCCCCTATCCCCGCAAGTAGGCGAAAGACTAGGCGAGACCAGGGGTTTCTTCACGGTGCGGAGATCAGCGGCCCAGACAGGGGCGGCCCCGGCACCCCTGCTCGCAATCGGGGCGATACCGACCTGTTCATGTATCGAAGTGGACCGGGCTATAGGTGCCGTTATATCGCCCCCGCAACGCAAGGTCCGATGATGCGTTATCCGCACGATATCGCTCAGACGACAGCACTGGCCATCAGAATGCGACCCGTCGTCCCGCGGTTATTCGTGTGTCCGCTCTACAAGCGCGCTCGGCGTCGCCAAGAAGGTCCGAGTCGCCCTACGCGACCTTGATGAGGCGCTTGCTGGGTCGCGGGCCACCCTCGCCGCGAATGCCGGGAACCGCAACGACAAAGAGCTGCCCTGAGCTGGGCGCAGATGGCATCGCGACGGTCAGTTCCTCGCCCCCGGCGTCCTGTCCCCAAAAGTTCATGCCTATCGACTCTCGGCTATCCCAGGGTGCCGATAGACAGCTGAGAGCGCGCTGCCGCCACGGTGTCCAGAAAGGGCCGCTCCGAGACGGGGTGAACTCGAGCAAGCAGGTCAGAGGCTTGAGCGGTCGTGAGGCCGGTGGACTGGGGCAGGCGGAGATCCTGTCTCAAGCTCCCTCTTCGTCAACGGGCCAGATCGCACGAAGTGAGGACCTTCGGCCCTGTCGACGCCGCTCGGAATCATCGACGATGGATCAAACCTCCATCAGGAGAGGTCGGCGTGAATCCGATTCACGCCGAATGGTTTTGATTCAAAAGGAGACGGGTTCACATGGTCGTCGTGATCGTCATCGTGGTCGTTGTCGTCGTCATTCTCGGGGGCGGTGTCCTCGCCTTCAACGGTCTCGTTCGACGGCGCAATCGCACCCAGGAAGCGTGGTCGGAAATCGACGTCGAGCTGAAGCGCCGACACGACCTCATTCCCAATCTCGTCGAGACCGTGAAGGGCTACGCGGCACACGAGCAAGGTACGTTCGAGGCCGTTACCGCCGCTCGTGCCGGCGCCATCAGCGCGGGCGCCACGGGCGATCCTGCCAAGATTGCTCCAGCCGAGAACATGCTCAGCCAGTCGCTGCGCTCGTTGTTCGCCGTAGCGGAGAATTACCCGCAGCTGCGAGCCGTCGAGAGCTTCCTTCAGCTCCAAGAGCAGCTCACTGCGACGGAGGACAAACTTGAGTACGCCCGTCGCTACTACAACACGAGCGCGCGGGACTTCAACATCAGCCTTCAGACCTTCCCACGCAACCTTATTGCTGGCCCATTCGGATTCCATGCGGTCGGCTTCTTCCAGACCGACGAAGCCGAGCGCGCCGTACCCGAGGTCAGCTTCGCTTCACCTTCGGTGCCCCCCGCAACCAGAACCGCCACGGCATCTGGGGTCCCATCCCCAACGGATGCCGAGTCCGCAGGCCCCCGACAGTGAACTGAGAATCCATGTACGAGCAGATCGCCCGGAACAAGCGCCGGACCGTCGCCTACATCGTGCTCTTCTTCGTCGTCTGGGTGGGCATTGGCGCGCTCGTCGGTTGGCTGTGGGGCGAAGTGTCCCCGTCTACTGATGGAGCCACGTCCCCAGTGGCGGGCGACATCACCACCGGACTGATCGTTGCCGCCCTGTTCGCGCTCTGCGGTATCGCGTTCTCGCTCAAATCGGGGGCCAAGTTGGTGCTCAAGGTCTCGGGAGCCCAACCGGCCGACCCCGCGTACTATCGCCAGCTCTACGACATCGTCGAAGCGCTGGCCATTGGCGAAGGGATTCCCACGCCTGAGGTCTATGTAATCGACGACGCCTCTCCCAACGCCTTTGCAACCGGAATGAGTCCCAAGCGCGCGTCAATCACCGCCACGACGGGCCTCTTGTCGATCATGAACCGCGAGGAGCTCGAAGGGGTGATCGGCCACGAGATGAGTCACATCAAGAACTACGACGTACGCCTGCTCCTCATCGTGAGCACCTTGATCGGCATGGCCGGACTGCTGGCGAGCCTGATCTGGCGCTCGGCCTTGTTCATGCGCGGCGGCCGAGGACGCCAAGGAGGTCAGCTGATGTTGATCGTGTTCGCGGCGGGACTGCTCATGGGCATCGTCGCGCTGATCTTCGGGCCCATCGTGCGACTCGCTCTCTCGCGACGGCGCGAGTCACTCGCCGATGTGAGTGGCGTGGAGCTGACACGGAACCCGGTTGGATTGATCAGCGCGCTGAAAAAGCTCCAGTCGAATGATCAGCCCTTCGCCAAGTTCAACCACGCGACCGCCGCAATGTGCATTGACGATCCGCTGCAGCATCACGAGAGGTGGTTCCATCACCTCTTCGACACGCACCCGCCGATCGCCGAGCGGATTGCCACGCTCGAGGAGATCTCCGTGGGGACAGCCGCCTGACTGACGCAATCGGCGGTCTGATCGACCAACTCGGAGAACCGCTCGGCATTGAAGTCACAGGAGGATTCGGCGTGTGGCTCGGAACTCAGGCCACACGTCGTCCGCTACCCGTCGCTGAGCAACGGCCCATCGCGCCGCTTGGTACCGCTTCTCGCAAGGCGTAATCTCGGTACTCATGGCACGAGGCGAAGGATGATCGGTCGTCACCGCGTCAGATGAAACGGCACTTCGATTACTGCGATGCCGTGTTGGCGCTCGAGTCCGCGCCTCAGGCGCTCGCCGAGCCGGTCATGCAAAAGACGTTGCCATAGATGCATGACCTTGAGCTGCGGCACCACAACGGTCAAGGTCAGTTCCGGGCTTTGGGTGTGTAGCGCCTCGAGGTAGTTGACGATCGGTCCGACCACCGCTCGATAGGGCGAGATCACCACCTCGAGAGGAACGTGGGCACCGAAGTGGTCCCATGCAGCTTGAAACTGCTCTGCCTCGGCCTTTTCGGGACTCACATGGAGCACCAGAGTTGGTTGTCCAAGTGAGACCGCGTAGGCGAGCGCTCGGAGACTCGGAAGGTCAAGGTGGGCCAGCGGAACGACGAAGAGATGGTGCAAAGCTGCCCGGAGCGCCGGTCGGGGGGTTGCCCGCCCGATCACGCCGATTCCCCGACTGTCTTCAGACGTCATCGCTGTCCGGGCGTTCGAGATCGTCGTCTTTTCTCCAACCGCGGTGTAGTGCACCCTGATCCGCAACAGGAGCGTCGCCAGCAATGGCACGAGAACGAGAACGACCCACGCCCCTCCGAGGAACTTTGTCACCGCCGCGGTGACAAGCACTGCGCCCGACGCCACCGCGCCAATCGCATTGATCACCATGCTCTTCCGCCAATGTGCGCCGCGTCGCCGCCACCAATGCTTCACCATCCCGGCCTGGGACAACGTGAAGGCGAGAAAGACCCCGACGGCATAAAGGGGAATAAGCGCAGCGGTCTGGCCATCAAAGGCAACGAGGATGAGCGCGGATGCCACGGCCAGCAGAATGATCCCGTTGCTGAACGCGAGTCGGTCACCCATCCTGAGGAATGCCCGAGGTGCGTGATCATCGCGAGCGAGAAGAAACAGGACTCGCGGAAAATCGTTGAACGCGGTATCGGCGGCGAACACCAGCTCCAACGCTGTGGCACCCTGGATGAAGCCGTCAGCGCGCCGCGTCCAATAACGCCCGCAGCGAGCTGTGAGAGGAGCGTCTCGTGGCTGTTCGGCACGAGGCCTTGGAGGTGAACGAGCACCAGCAAACCGAGTAAGAGTAGGACGAGAATCGTGACCATGACCGACAACACGGTTCGGGCATTTCGCCACTGCACCGGCTGAAAGGCCGGCACGGCGTTCGAGACCGCCTCGATCCCAGTCATCGAAGTGGCGCCGGAGGCGAAGGCACGCAGTATCAGCAAGGGTCCGAGCACGGCGACCGCCGTGAGGTGGGGTGCGGGCAGCGCGGTGAAGTCCCGGCTCGATGCCTTGACGAAACCGGCCACGATCAGCACCGCCATCGCAGACAGGAAGAGGAAGGTCGGTATCGCGAAGAGGTTTCCCGCCTGACGCACGCCGCGCAGGTTCCCGGCGAGGAGCACGGCGATGACGGCAACTCCAACTAGCACGGTCTCCGGCCGAAGCGAGGGGAGCGCCGAAGTGACTGCAGCGACACCTGCGGCCACCGAGACCGAAACGGTGAGGATGTAGTCGGTCATCAATCCCGCAGCCGCTGCGAGACCCGGAATCTCCCCGAGGTTGTCCGTCGCAACGATGTAGGACCCGCCGCCCGAGGGGTAGGCGCGAATGGTTTGGCGATAGGAGGCACCGACGATGATCATGAGTGCAAGCAGGCAGAAACCGACGGGCAGCTCAAGACGCAACGCCCCAGATCCGGCGAGCACGTGGACCGCGATCATCGCCTCCGGCCCGTAAGCAACGGAAGAGAGAAGATCGCCCGAAAGCACCGGAAGGGCGATGAGCTTTCGCATCCGTTCGTGGACAACCGCCGAGCTCGCGAGCGAGGGTCCGAGCACGATTCGGCGTAGCTCATGCAAGATGCGGCCCGTCGCGGATTGGTTGTCCTCGGCCCGCTCGGTGGCTGAGATCTCTCGGGGACCTTCAACCTGAAACATCAGGATTGGCTCTTCGCCCACTGACTCCTTAGGCCGCACCGGGACATCCAGCCTTCTTCCCGAGAGGGACTACTCTCCAGACAAGGCCACTGCCACGACGACACGAGCGCGTCCCAGTAATTGGCGATCCCGCACAGATCGTGTATTTCGTTGGCCCGTGCGGCAACGTGCCTGATTCATAGTTGTGGTGGGCGCTGAACGTCGCTCCACACCCAGGCGGTGTGTCGCCTCCACGCTCTGTTGGCTGGCATCGTCCCTGGTGGGACCCATCGTCGGCTGTCTTGCGACAAGGCCGCCGCTGTGCTCTCGGGCTTCCGGGCAAAGACAGCCGTGGAGAAGGCGCGCAAGGACCAGGCCCAGACCCTGGTGGGCGATGTCCGTCGTCTCGACGCGCAGCTCAAAGCGTCCAAACGCACGATCGCCGAGGCGGTAGCGGAGGTGCCCACCACTCTCGAAGAGCTGTCCGGGGTGGGCCCGGTGGCCACCTGCATCATCCTGGCCCACCCCGGTGACGTTCGGCGCTTCGGCAGCGAGGACAACTACGCCTCGTACAACGCCACTGCACCCATCGAGGCATCAAGCGGACCGAAGAAGCGTCACCGCCTCAACCCTCGGGGCAACCGCCAACTAAACCACGCCATGCACATCATTGCCTTCTCGCAGCTCTCGCACGCCGGTCCTAGCCGCGATTACTACGAGCACAAACTGGCCGAGGGGAAAACACAGAAGGAGGCGACGCGAGCGCTCAAGCGTCAGATCTCCAACGCCGTCTACCGCCAACTCGTGCACGACGCCCAACGTTGATAGCGGGCTCGGGAGGACACCCAGGGACGTCTCTGAACCTGATACCGGCGCTTCGGTGTAGTCACTCCCGGGCCCAGACCAACGCTATGCCTTTCGGCCAGCTCGTGCTCGATCGCGCCCAACCACCAGGGACTTGACAGAAACAGGCTTCGATCCTGCTGGGCCGGCCCCGGAGGCCGCCCGCAATTCGGGTCAATCCTAAGGTCGAGGGTTGATGCAAGGACCAAGGTCGGGCGCTACTGAAGGGAACGGACAGCGTCACATGCCATATCGGTCGATAGAAGATCCTGCCAAGCTCCGGCGGCTATGAGGGAGACGCTGCTGCTCGAAGCGGATCTTGACCTCTCGACTCTGCTTCGCCATTTCATGGACGAAGCCCGCACAATGACGGGCGTTCGGTACTGCCCTTTCGGGGTGCTAAATGACGATCGCGGCGCCCAGGTGGGCCTCGATGGCAAGACGAGGCTTTCCACGGCCGCCGACGGCCTCAGAACGACAACGTTGACGCGGCGAACGCCGAGTATACGATACAACCGTGCTTGGAATAGATCTGGTATTCATTCCCGAATTCCGAGAACGAGTCGAGATCAGTGGCGGCGAGATCCTACGAAGGGCCTTCCAGCCGTCGGAAATGAACGGTCACCAACTCGAGCATTTAGCCGGACTGTGGGCAGCTAAAGAAGCTGTGGTGAAGGCAGCCCCCATCGTACCGACGAAGTGGACCGACATCGTCATCACGCATGACGATTCCGGTAGACCAAGCGCAAGGCTCAGATCGATGGAATTTGCCATATCGATATCGCATCACGGGGATTACGCCGTGGCCGTCGCCATGAGGAAGCACGAATGACGAACGACCATTTCGGTGATTTCGTGGCCAGCTTCCAGAAACACGAGGAGCGGTCGGCCATGACCATGCGGCCCTTCTTGAAGGTGGAACGGCTCCGCTACGGCGAGCTCCAACGACGGGTCTACCAGACTGCCCAATATCTCTCGGCTCGGGAGATTGGGTCGGGAGACCGAGTCATGGTCGTCGCCAACAATTCGCCCCAATGGGTTCAGTTGTTTCTCGGAGCTCAACTCGTCGGGGCCATTCTCGTGCCAACTGACTCGACAGCATCGTCAGCTACAACGCTGGGATTCGCCAAGGACACCGAACCGAAGTTGGTCTTTCGGAACAAGCACCTGCATTCGGAGCTCGATGCATATCCAGTGGAGGATCTCGAAGACCTCGCTGAGCAGATCGACGAACACCCCGCCACGCCACCGAACGTTGAATTGTCCGGCGCCCAAGCCGGTCTCATTGTGTTCACGTCAGGCACCACTGCCGACCCGAAGGGCGTGGTTCTGACCCAGAGGAACGTCTTGGCGAACGCCGAGAGCGCGCTCAGAGTGGTGCACGTCGGTCCGGACTGGCGGTTCCTCTCAGTACTCCCCCTGTCACATATGTACGAGTTGACGGGCGGTCTGCTCGCTCCGCTGTCGAACGGTGCAAGCATCTTCTATGTTCCGAGCTCATCCCCGAGCGCCCTGCTGCGTGCTCTGCAGGAGTACCACGTCACGACCATCCTGGCCATACCGCAGCTCCTGGTTCTGCTTCTCGAACGCATACGAGCAGCCGCAGCGGAGGAGGATAAAGCAAAAACGCTGGCGATGTCGTTGAGGCTCAGCGCCGCGTTGCCCGTCCCGCTTCGTCGACTTCTCTTTCGAGACATCCACTCCCAGCTGGGAGGACAACTCCACCTCGTCGTCACCGGAGGTGCACCCATCCCGATCGAAGTCGGAGCGGTGTGGGAACGTCTGGGGGTAAAGCTGCTCCAAGGCTACGGCTTGACCGAGACGGCCCCCATTCTCACGATGAACCCTCTTCACGGGCGCCGCCTCGATTCCGCAGGGATTCCGCTGGACAACGTGCAATTGCGCATCGGGGACAACGGTGAGATTCAGGCCAAAGGACCCAGCGTGTTTCGCGAATACTGGCGGAATCCCACAGCATCGAGCGAAGCGTTCACGAGCGACGGCTGGTTCAAGACAGGCGACGTCGGCCATCTCCAGTACGGATGGCTGTACATCCAGGGACGGCTCAAGTTCGCCATCGTGCTCAGCAGCGGCCTGAAGGTCTTCCCCGAGGACGTCGAACTGGTTGCCGACAGGTACTCCCTCCTTCGCTCGGTGTGCATCGTTGGAGTGAGGAGAGCCGGTGGGGAAGAGGTCGTGGCTGTTGTCATTTCCGACGGCTCCGATCGTGAGATCGATCGAGCGATCAGCGATATCAACGTTCACTTAGAATCGTTCCAGCACATCGTCGAATGGCGTCGTTGGCCCGAGGCGCTATTCCCCCTCACCCGACTGCGCAAAATCGATCGCGGAAAAGTGCAGGACTGGGCGAACACGATGGCTGCGGACGAGCACCCAAGAGCGTCGGCCCCGAGAGGATGTGGCGACCCGATCGTGGATGTGATCCTGCAATGCATGGACGAGCCGAGGGGCGAAATCGAGGACGCCGACAGACTGTCTGATCTCGGCCTCGACTCACTGCGAAGACTGACGACCCTCGCCTTGATCGAGGACGAACTGGGGATCACGATCAAGGAAGAGGACCTCACCACGAGCACAACGGTCGCAAGGCTACGAGAGCTAGTGGCCGCCGGTAGCCCGGCAGAGAGACCTACCCGTCGTCCGTCCTGGCCGTTCCGACAGTGGGTGCGGGTGTTCGGCGACGCCACACGTGACGTGTTCGTCCGAGGCATCGTGGCGATATGGGTCAGGATGACCGTCGAAGGGCGGGAGAACCTCAATGATCTTGACGGGCCAGCCTTGTACATCTTTAACCACAGTGACGACTTCGACGGTCCGGTGGTATATCAGGCACTGCCTCGGCGGATCCGCCGACGTTTGGCGGTGGCCGCAGCCGACGATGTCATGCGCGCGCACAAGGTGCTGGCGTTCATCGTGCGGTTCTGCTTCGCAGGTTTCAACCTCGGACGCGCCGAGCCCTACATGCCCGGTTTGGAATACATCGGAACGTTGGTCGATCATGGTTGGTGCGTGGCGCTCGCGCCAGAGGGGCGTCTGAGCACCGATGGGATGCTGCAGCCGTTCAAGTCGGGAATCGGCTTGCTGGCCGTCAACCTGGGGGTCCCGGTGGTTCCAGTCAAAACCATCGGTCTGTTCGGGACCGTTCCGCTGCACGCCAAGTGGCCAAAGCGGCACAGTACGGTGACGGTTCGCATCGGTGAGCCCATGCGCTTCGACGGTCACATGGATTACGCGAAGGTCACCGAACAATTGCACAAGGCCGTGCAAGATCTCTAAGGGTGGCGGGGCCTTCGCGAAGCGGCACTACGGACCCCCCCGCTGGAGTCTCAGGTATTGAGATGGGATGGTCCACTGAGTGGTTCGACGCACAAATCGTCGGCTCGTCACAATAGTTGCTCGGTCGGGTCGGCGAATGACGTCTCTGGACGTGCTCTTTGAGCTCTACCTTACGAGAGCGATGCACATCCTCGCTTCAAACGGACAATCCGTCGCCATCGCGGGCTTTTCGTCGCCAGTGTTGCCTGTGCCTCAAGGATCCGGAGGTTCATGCCGTAGCCGAAACGTAGCGGAACGCGCCATTCGAGACGAGTGTCCCACGTTTGGGCCGACGCGCGGCAGGCGCTCTCCAACGCAGCTCGTCATGCCCAAGCCTCCACTGTCGACGTTATCGTCCGCGCCCAGGGACGAGATCATCCTGGAAGTGGCCGATGATCTTCGTGGTATCGGAGGAACAAAAGCCGACAAATGGAGGCCAACATGTGACGCAAGACGTTCGACATGATTCTGAGCGGGGGGCGGCGCCGTCCTGGTCGTCGTACTGCTCGCCGCAGGCGCACTGGGAGTGTGGGGATACAGCTTCGCCAACTCCAACGTGCACAACCAGCTTGCCCAGCAGCAAATCACCTTCCCGGCCAAGGCGGCCTTTACCAACGCCACACCCGGCACCGAGATCACCCCCTCGATGATCCCTACGGTGGAGAAGTACGCGGGTCAGCCACTGTTGACCGGCCAGCAGGCCGAGGTCTACGCCAATGACTTCATTGCCGTGCACCTGCAGGAGATCGGCGGCGGTCTGTCTTATGCCCAGCTCTCGGCCAAGGCCATGGCATTGCCCAAGGGTTCGGCTGCCTACACCGCGGCCGAGGCCAAGGTGCAGACTGTGTTCCAGGGCACGACCCTTCGTGGACTGCTGCTCGAGGCATACGCCTTCTGGACCTTCGGCCAAATTGCCCTGGTTGCGGCCATCGTTTCCTTCGCATTGGCGGGCATCATGCTGGTGCTGACGCTGCTTGGGCTGCTGCACTTCCGCAGGACCCCCGAGGACGTTGAGTTTCCCGCGCAAGCACACCACCATGAGCTAGTCGACGAGAAGGTGCTCGAGACGGTGTAATCGAGGGGCTGGGCATGGCGGATTCAAGGGATCACTGC
>PLXQ01000036.1 GCA_003151475.1 Acidimicrobiaceae bacterium
CACCGTCTCCAACGTGCTCGGATCCGAGGGCCTGGCCACCGGTCTGGCCCCCGGTCTCTCCACCATCACGGCCAGCGACCCGTCGGCCCTCCTTAGCGGCACGTCCGCCTTGACCGTGCTCCCCGCCGTGCTGACCGCCATCACCGTGACGCCGGCGCTCACCTCCATCGCCCAGGGCCAGACCCAGCAGTTCACCGCCACCGGGCTCTTCTCCAACCTGAGCACGCAGAACCTGACCAACAGCGTGACGTGGTCCTCGTCCAAGGGTCTGCTGGCCACCGTCTCCAACGTGCTCGGATCCCAGGGACTGGCCACCGGTCTGGCTCCCGGTCTCTCCACCATCACGGCCAGCGACCCGTCAAGCCTCATAAGCGGCACGTCGGCATTGACCGTGACGAAGAACAGCACAACCGTGCCTGCCATCACCATGTCACCGTCAACCGGCACGAAGAAGACGCCCGTGGCCATCAGCGGTACGGGTTTCAACCCCGGGCAGACAGTGACGATCACCTACCTTTCGGGCAAGAAGAAGCCCAAGCGAGCCAGCTCTACCCTGTGCACGGCGACGGTCGCGAGCGATGGGACATTCAGCTGCGACGGGACCATCCCACGGAGGGGCCGTGCCGGGGTACCGGGCCAGAAGACCATCAAGGGCGCCGATTCGAGTGCCGCCCAGGCCACCACGACGTTCACTCTGACGTGATCCGGGGACCGCGCCGGCGGTCAGCAGCAGGGGAACGGCAGTGAGGTTCCGATGACCTTTCCCTTTGCGTCCAAGGCTTGCGGCCTGGCCAGGTTGACGGTGTTGTGGATGGGAATGGCCACCCAACCATCGACGGGGGCCATCTGGTCGCCTCGGGGAACGGCCCCCCCGGGGCCTGAACGGGCGAGTCGGACCTCGGCGACCGGCGCACGGACGTGGAGGATGATCAGGCGGGCGTCGGTCCTGGGTTGGTTGGGGTCGTCCGTACCGAACAAGGGGGCCATGATTCCCGCTTGAGGGTCAAGAATGCGCGGGTCGTTGTCGGCGACGACGTCGCGGTAGTGCAGACCGCTGACCGTGTAATCGAATTCGACTCCCGCGGTGCTGCCCGCCACGGGCCCGCCGCAGCCGTCGGCAGCGGCAATGCAACTCGTCGACGCCATCGACACGGTCCTGGCTGTCACGCGGCTGCCGTCCGGGGCGACGCGGGTGAACAACACCCGCTGCGTCTGGTGAACCGGAGTACTCGGACCGGTGCCGCTCAATGCCACCGATACGTATCGCGTCCCCAGGTCGGTCGTTGTCCCGTTGTGCCAGATGAGCAACGTGTCGACGGGTATCAGGGTCCGGGAGCCGGGGGTGGCCATACAGAGAACAGCGGCGGCACACGGTTTCAGCTGGAGCGGCGACGGCACCGCTGTGCCCGGAGCGAGCCCGACATAGGCAAACGTCTGACCCGAGGAGTCGAAGGTCAATGACCCGGTGCCGAAGGGGAGGTGAGCGAGCGCAGTGGCCTGCATGGTGGCGGGATCGATGGTCAGGACCTCGGTACCCTGGTCACAGCCGACCGTCTCCGGGCAAAAGGCGACCACGCCGATTGCGCCCGAGGAACCACGATAGGCAGCGTCGCTCCAATAGGGAGGGGTCGCATTCGCCGGAGGGAAGATGGCGACCTGGCTCGTGGCCGTCGCCGTGGTGGACGTATCGACCACCCAGAATCCATTGCCGTCGGAGACCGCCAGATGCACGTCATCGGCGGACCACGACAGACCGCTGACGCCCGGAGAATGGCTGACGGGGAGCTGGTGCTCCGATCCGGAAACGAGATTGCGGACGATCAGAGGAAGGTTGAGATCGCTCGGTGGGCACGGCCCTGAGGCCCGGCACCGTCCCGATGACTCTTGAACGTAGGCCAGCTGTGTGCCGTCGGGGCTTACCGCTGGTTTGGCACCGTTGGCAACGAAGACCAGAGCCCCCCCGTTCAGCGACACTCTCTCGATCCGCGCTGCATAGTGTGTCGGACTGAGCTTCTCATAGCCGATGTAGACGGCGTTCTCGGCCTCGGACACCGAAAGACTCACCGGCTCGCCCCACCCGGTCACCGCTGTGCCGGGAGCCACCAGGGTGCGAAGAACCGTCCCACGACCAGACAAGAGCAGGATGGCGCCGTCATGTCTGGCCGCAACGATGGCCAGACCGGAAACCGGAGGCTCGGTGACCGCTTGTTGAGAGTTCCTCCCATTGCCACCGAGGACCGGGATCAGTATGGCCAGCAGGGCCAGGACGACGACGAGCGCGCTGATCGATCGGCCGCGCAGCCGGCGTCGGCCTCGTCGGCGTTGCACCAGGTCCATCGTCCGTTCCAGGGCGTCGCCCGTGGGTGCGAAGGCCGTGAGAGCTCGATCAAGTCGTTCCTTCAGGTCAGTCATGTCTTTCTCCCATGCCCACGCGCAACACCTCTCTCGCCCGATGAAGCCGGGTGCGGACGGATGCCGGTTTGATCCCCAGCAGGTCGGCGACTTCGGCCGAGTCCAGCCCCAGCCATTCGACGAGAACCACGACCTGTCGTTGGGGGACCGAGAGGGTGGCCAGCAGTCTCACGATTTCGCTTCGGTCTTCGACGACCTGGGCAGGATCAGCGCCCTCTCGAGCGCCGGACGGATGAATGACGGCGAAGACCGCCAGTCGCCGGGCGCGTTTGCGGTGCAGGTTGAGCGCTGTTCGGTACAGGTAACCGCCAGGAGAGTCCATCGTTCGCACTCGACTCCAGCGCTCATACACCCTGGTCATCGCTTCCTGGGCCAGTTCATCGGCCTCAGCGGGATCACGGGTGAGCAGATAGAGCGCCTTGGCCAGGTCGCCATAGTGCGCCGTGAAGAACGCCACGAATCCCCGATTGGTCTCGGAGGTCGCCTCGACGGCTGACAGGTTCATGGCACTCCCCACGTCCTTCTAACCCTTTGGGGTGCCCGAACGTTCTGCTCGCCTGGGAAATCTTTGACCGGGCCGGCGCTCCCCTGGCGGCGAAAATAGGGCAGGGCGGTGGCTCCATGCGGGGGAAGCCCCGACCCCGAGGGCTATCTCGGGGGCGGCGGCAGTTCAGGAGCCGACGACGATGTTGCCCGCCGTGTCGGCCGCCAGGCAGAAGTTCCTCCTCGGACACGACACGGCGCTGAGGCTGTGGCCGGGGTCGACGGACAACGGAGCGGTCCACGAATCCGAGGAATCGGTGAGGACGCCGCCGCTCGTGTCCACGGCCAGGCAGGTCGAGGCCGTCGGGCAGGTGAGGCCGGTGATGGCCGACCCACCGTCGACGTCGGCCGGCGGCGACCACTGTCCCTGGGCGTAGGAGAAGACATAGCCGCCGGGTCCGGCCTCCAGACACGAGACGGTGCTGCCACAGACGACGGCGGTCACGCCTCCCGCCGCCCCGATCGAGTCGCCCTCGGAGATCTTGGCCGACCCCCAACCGCCGTTGTTGTCGGTCTCGATGAGGTTGCCGAAGTCATTCCGGTTGCCGATGATCCCGCCGGCCACACAGAACGTCGCGCTGACGCACGACACCGCCGACAGGTAGTCGCCGCTGGCGTAGCCCGCCATCTCGGCGCCGGTCAGTACCGTCCAGGTGTGCCCGTCGAAGGCCTGGGCGAGGGTGGAGGGTCCCGGACCGCCGAACCAGAAAGACCCGACGGCCATGCAGTACTTCGTGTTCCTGACACACGACACGCCCGTCAGGTTCTCGTCCATTCCGGCGATCGGGCTCGTGTTCGGCGACCAGGTTCCTTTGTCGTAGACGACGGCCAACGGTTCGGGGGATGTCGACTGGCTCGACGTCCCCACGGCCACGCAAAAGGTCACCGAGGCACAGGACACCCCGGCGAGATTCCCGGCCGCCACGGTGACCGGGGCCGACCATGCGCCGTTGCGGTCGATAACGGCGTTGCCCGCGCTGTCCACCGCCATGCAGAACGACGCGCTCGGACACGAGACGCCGGAAATGGCCCCCCCGGAAGAGTCGACAGTCTGCGGCGACGACCAGACGAGGCCCGGGCGGGTGTGGCCGGCGCCGTAACTGATCCGGACCATGCCGTCGCCGTATTGGAGACCGGCCTGGTCGACCGCCCCCTGGGCCCCGGGCGTGACATGACCGGAGCCGCCTCCCCCGGGCCCGACGACGGAGATGGGACCGAGTCCGCAGCACGGAGCGTCGGAGTAACCGCCGCCGCCCCCTCCGTAGTAACCGCCGCCCCCACCGCCCCCGCATCCGGCTCCGCCTGAACCCCGGATACCGGCCGTGGCGCACGACGAACCCGCCCCCGCCGCTCCTCCCGCCCCGGCCCGGCCGGCTGCCCCACACGGTGTCTCGCCACAGGCCCAGCTCACGGTGCCGGACGGTCCGCCGCCACTGCCGCCATGGACGTCATTGGCGTTGACGAAGCCGCCGCCGAGCGGGCCGAGAGCGGGGTCGAAGGCCGCTCCACCGCCGCCACCGGCGACCACGATGCGATCGGCGAGGCTGTCTCGTGCCCGGCGGATGTCGGTGGCACCACCTCCGGCGCCGGCCGAATACGAAGGTTGCGCGGCTCCGCCGGCGCCTCCCCCGTTGAAGCCCCCGACCGTGCCTTGCGGCATGCCTCCCACCCGGAGGTCCAACACTGCGGCCCGGTGCACGGCGACCGTGGCGCTGGCGTAGCCGCCCAGGCCGCCGTCGGCCACCGCGTCGGTCCCCCCGCCCTGGGCACCCCACGCCTCGACGACGACCTGGGTGACCCCGGCCGGCACGACGAACGCCTGGACGGAGCCGTCCGTGCCGTCGGTGCCGTTGTAGGAGAAGGTGCAAGTCACCTGGGCGACGTCGGCTCGGCAGTTGCTCGGCAACGTCGCCGCCCCGGCGGTGACGGCGCCGGCGGTGACGGCCCCGGTGACCGCGGCCATGACTGCGGCCAGAGCCAGCTTCACGGCCCGACCGATCGAGGCTCGGGATCGCAGAGTCGTGTTCGGATTCATGGCTTCCTCTCTCCGGGCCACGCCGTGGCTCTTGTGGACACGATGGTCCCCGGCCACCGGCGCCGGAAGAGGCAGGCCTGCCATTTCCGGACTCAGGGGTAGCCGGGGCAGACCTTCCGGTAGGGGGTGCCGGGAAGATATTGGGTCCATTGGTGCCGAGTGAGATTCCCCCGGATCCTGTCGCAGAGATGGGTGACGAGGGCGTCGGTGGTGTCACTCAAGAAGGAGGACGGGAAGAGGAAGACCCTGCCCCCGTCGTCTCCACTGGCGAGGAGCGTGCCGTCGGGGCTGAAGGCGATGCTGTCGACGGCGCTACCGTCCATCAGAGACGGGCCGACCTCGGTCCCGGTGGCGACGTCCCAGGGGATGATCTCCCCGAGGGCATCTCCCGTGGCCAGGGTCCTGCCGTTGGGGCTGAAGGCGACGCTGCTGACCGAGCTCCTGTCGTCCAACAGCGACACTCTCCTGCGGGTACCGACATCCCACAGCTGGACGTTGCCGGCGTCATCGCCGGTGGCGAGGAGCGCACCGTCGGGGCTGAAGGCAACGCTGTTGACCTTGGCCCCGTCGACCAGATGAGCGATCGGTTTTCCCGTGACCGTGTCCCAGAGGACGACGCCCCCCCGATCGTGACCGGCGGCCAGGATCCGGCCGCCGGGGCTGAAGGCGAGGCTGCGGACGGAACTGTCGCCCGGGAGAGCGGGAGTGCTCTGCAACCGGGGAAGCAGCTTCCACAGCCGGATCACGTCCCCGGAATTGCCGCTGGCCAGCACGCGCCCATCGCCGTTGAAGGCGACGCTGTAAACGGTCTGTCCCGCCGACAGGTGACGGATCTCGGTTCCCCGGGTGGTGCTCCACAATCCGACGTTGCCGTCGAGGTCCCCCGTCGCCAGGGTCGATCCCTTCGGGTCGAAGGCGATGGAAAAGACGGCGCTTCCGACAGCCAACGGCGGGAGCTTCTGCGTCGCGTTCGTCGGGTTCCAGAAAGAGACGCTTCCCCCGGTATCCGCGGCCGCTACCGTGGCGCCGTCCGGGCTGATGGCGACGCTGGTGACCGGATCGGCGTCGGGCGTCGTGAGTCCGATCGGGGTGTGGGTGTTCCAGAGGGTGGTGCCACCGGTGGCATCGTTGACGGCGAGGGTGGCACCGTCACTGCTGTAGGCGAGAGCCGTGATGGCGCTTCCCTGGCCCAAGGTCTGGACGGTCTCGAGCGGAGTGGGGCCGCCCACGTCGGTGATGCTCCAGACGGCGACCCCGCCGCCACTGGTCCCCGAGGCGAGAATGTCCGTCCCGGAGTTGGCCGATGGCTCGAATGCGACACTCGTGACCCGGCTTCCGTCGGGAAGAGACGGTCCGATTCTCAGACCGGTCGAGGGGTTCCAGAGCGCGATGTAGCCGCTGTCGCCGATCGTGGCCAGCCTGGCGCCGTCGGGACTGAAGGCCATGGCGGTGACGGCGCTGCCGGTGCCGGTCAGGGCTGCGCTGCTGTGGACGCCGGTGGTCGTGTTCCAGAAGGTCACATTCCCGGCGCTGTCCCCAGCGGCCAGGGTGCCGTCGGGGGCGAAGGAGATACTGGCGACCCGATTCTGAGAGATGAGAGGCGGACCGATCTCGCCATCGGTCTCCGCGTCCCGAACGGTGACAGTGCGACCGGCGGCGACGGCGAGCGTCGTGCTCGTCTCGGGACTGAAGGCGACGTGTGAAACCGGGCTCCCGAAGGTGGTCGGTCGGCCGATCTCCGTTCCCGTGGCGGTGTGCCACAGGATGACCTCGTCGCCCTCTGAGGCGGCCAGGATGGTCCCCCGGGAATTGAAGGCGATGCTCGTGACGGCAGTGGCGGAGCGGTGGTGTCCGATCAGCTTCCCGGTCGTGGCGTCCAGGAGAAGGAGATCATTGCGGGTGCCCTCGGCCACGATCCTGCCGTTGGGGCTGAAGGCGAAGGTCGTGGGTCGGCGGGGCGAACTGAGGATTCTCGCTACCGGCTGTTCCAGCGCGTTGACGAGGGCGTCGTGGGTCTGGGTGGTAGAGGCCAGTGCGGCCGCCTCGATGCTCAGCAGGCTTCCCAGCTTCACGCCCGTCGGCACGGTGTTCACCGATTCGGCTGCCAGTTCGCCTGCCTGGGCCAGATTCTGCGCATTGCGCCGACCGTTGTAGACCGCCGTCGTGGTGATGACGACAGCGAGAACGAGGACCAGCGACAGCACGGCGATGGCCAGGCGGCTATGTCGGATCAACCCCTCGACGGCGGCACTGCTCCACCGGTGGGGCCTGTTCCCGGCGAGGATGGCAGCGAGCTCATCGGACCAACGACCGAGATCACGGACCCGCTTGTCGGGATGGGGCTCGAGGAGCCGGGCCAGGTGGCGGCCGAGGCCGACGGGGTCGGAGAAGCCCGCCTGCCGGGCCAGCTCTTCGAGACGCCGGCGGGCCACCGACGCCTCGTCGAACCGGGGAGGCGCGCCGCTCAGGATCCAGAACGCCACCGCCCCGATACCCCAGGCGTCGGATGCCGGCCCCGGGGTGCCCGGCCCCCCCACGACCTCCGGGGCCTGCCACAGGTAGGTCCCCGCCCCTTTCGTCATGTCCTCGGTGCCGAGCGGGCGGGCGATCCCGAAATCGATCAGGACGGCCTGTCCGTCGGGGGTGACCCGCACGTTGCTTGGCTTGATGTCGCGGTGGACCAGACCCTCGGGTGCCTCTGCTGTGTGGAAGGAGTGGAGGTAGGCCACGGCTCGGGCCAGGTCGACCACCCATCGCATGGCTCGGACCGGCCCGACGAGTCCCAGGGCGACACCGAGAGGCTCACCGGGGATCCAGTCGGCGACGGTATAGATCACACTGAAATCGGCGTCGACGGGGTCGTCGCTGTCTATGAGGGCGGTTCCGACGAACGCGTCGACCAGGTGCATGACATGGGGATCGTCCACCGTCCGAAGAATTTGGGCTCGCCGGTTGATCCCGTCGAAGTCGGCGATGGCAAGAGACGTATGCATCTTGAGGGCAACCTCGTGGGTCTCGCCGTTCTTGATGCAAAGCGCCCTGAAGACGAGTCCTTCGCCTCCGTCGCCGATGTGATGAAGCATGCCGTCTTCCAGATCAACGCGGTAGCGACGAGGGTCCTGCTGGGGCCCGGTCCACAGCGATGGCCCGGAGGCCGGCCGGCTCATGCTTCGATGTGCAGCATCCCGTGGAGACGGGCCGCCTCCACCACGGCGACGCGTTTGTCCGAAACATCGGGCATCGGTATCTGCTCGGCGAACATGAGGGCCCAGATTTCGTAGAGGACCTCTCGGACGGTATTGGGGTGGTAGTTGAGGGTGGCCGCCACCTCCTTGTGGGTGGCAGGTTCGGCGCGACCTCGGGTGATCGGCTCGGAATACGCGGCCAGGACGGCCCGCTGCATTTCTGTCAGAGCGAGTTCGTGGCGTCGTGTGGGAGGGTCATTTCTGCCTTCGGACACGAACAGGCGTGGAGACGTCCGCACGGTGACGGTCAGTTTCCAGAGCGCGCCCGTGCCGTGGACGAAAAGGTCGAACTGGTCTTCGCGCGGAGACAGGGCCTCGCCCACCGCAATCTGGACGGTGGTGCCGCTGCCGGTGCGGAGCTCCAGCGCACGATGACCCGGTTGGGCGGCACCCTCCACGAAGATGCGACCGTTGGCGGCCAAAAGCGAGCCTGCCACTCTCGGAACCCCTTCATCGGGTACCGGGGCATAGGCAAAGCGAATATGGCATTCGGCCCCCCGGCCGAACAAGACCAGATCTCCGTCGCAGACCGTCAGGGCATCGGTTCCGTGCGGAGCGAGATAGGTCACCACCGCCCGCTCGGCCCTCGCCGGTTCCTTCACATCTGTCGTGGCCACAGGCCGATCCTACAAAGTCCGGCCTCCGTGAAGAAGGGGCAGCCCTGACACTGGCCTGTACCCCCACGTTCATTGAAGATCAAGCCATCACGCTGCAGCCGACCGAAGGGGAGAGCGGTCATGACATTGCGAAAGTACTTGTCAACGGTGCGGTCGCGTGGATCATCGACGTCCGGACACCGCTGTCCGTGTGGATATGGCCGGATGCTCGGACGCCACCGACGCCGATTGGCCCGTCAGGCGATGGACCTGCATCTGTTTCTCCCGATGCTCGACCGCATGGGCGAGATCATTGAGTTCCCCGCCGAGGAGAAGGAGCAGTTCGAGGCCTTCGTCTCTATCGGACAGAAGTGGTATGCGGCGATTTTGGATAGTGCGCACGGATACCCGGTGCCGGGGTCGCTCTGCCCGAACCCACGGCTGCTCTACTCGTGGATGGATGCCGCGACGAACACGACGCTGAGACTGCTGCGCGACGATCCCGATTGGTACAGGGCGTACTGGCGTGGCGTGGTCAGCTCTGGGTACCCGATGCCCAAGAGCGTGACGGTGGCGCTTCGAGCAGTCGGAGTTCTCGGGTGAGCGCCAACGCCTTCGGCGACGACACGACGTCGGAGTACGGGATCTGTGAACTATGCGGTCGCTGGTCGGTGGTCGGCATCCGGTCCATCGGTGGCTACTTCGTCTACCGGTCGACGCGCTCGATTCATCCGGTGTGGCTATGCGTAGATTGTGGTCTGGCTGCCCTCAACCACGCTCCCGTCGAGGTGCCTGCGTGGGCGGGGCATCGCATGCACCGGGGCGACTCTGCCGCCATTTATCTCGGATAGCGGAACTGTCAACCGGGCGCTACGCCGCATCGTCGGGGCACCCGGGAGTCAGTCATCTCTACCAAGGCGAGCGGGTTTGAGGCCCTGGTGGCCGACCTCGACGTCGGGCACAGTGACGATCTCAGGCATCAGGTCCAACCACTTCTCCGTGACCACGCCGCTGTTCCTCGCCACCGAGTAGCGCTCCAGCTCAGGAGTCGAGGAAGCGGAGGACGGGAGGTCGGCCCCGCCAGGCCGATCGTAGAACTCGACGAAAATGGCCTCGGAGCAGGCCGTCGATGGTCGCGCCCTCCGTGCCACTAGAATAAGGAGTTCGGAGCGCGACTCGTGCGCGACGCCCACATCCGGGTGATCGCACCGCCGTCGTGATGCCCTCGGAGGAGACAGCGATGGCGATGGTGGCGATGAAACGCGGCGATGGTGACGACGCCGACCTGGTCAAACTCTATCTGAGGGATATCGGGCGGTATCCCCTGCTCAGCAAGGATGACGAGGCCCGACTGGCCCAGGCCATAGAGGCCGGCCGTGAGGCGGCGGCGGCGCTGGTCGATCCGGGGACGAAGCTGACACCGACGAAGAAGCGTGAATTGGGCCGGATCGAGCGCGCCGCCGACGCCGCCCGGGAATCCTTTGTGTCGTCCAACCTGCGGCTCGTGGTGTCCATCGCCAAGAAGTACCAGGCGTCGGGCCTACCCCTTCTCGACCTGGTCCAGGAGGGGAACCTGGGCCTCATACACGCCGTGGAGAAATTCGACTGGCGCAAGGGGTTCAAATTCTCCACCTACGCCACCTNNACCTGGTGGATCCGCCAGGCCATTACCCGCGGTATCGCCAACACCGGCCGCACCATCCGCTTGCCGGTACACGCCGGCGACACGCTGAGCGCCGTGCAAAAGGCGCAGAGCCATCTCGAGTCGAAGTTCGGTCGCCGGGCCACCATGGACGAGCTGGCGGCGGAGACTCGGCTCTCGTACGAGGCGCTGACCGACGTTCTTCGCTGGCGTTCCGAGCCCCTGTCGTTGTCCGAGCCTCTGCGCGAGGACGGAGACGCCGACCTGGGAGACGTGGTGGCCGACGCCGGCGCCGTCTCGCCGTTTGATCAGGCAGCCGAAGCCATGCTCGTCGGTGAGATCACCCGGCTGCTGGCCCCGCTCGACGAGCGCGAGGCGACCATTCTGCGCCTGCGTTTCGGTCTCGATCGGGGCGAGCCTCGCACGCTCGAAGAGGTGGGCGAATATTTCAACCTGACGCGCGAACGGATCCGTCAGATCGAGGCCCGAGCCATGTCGAAGCTCCGCCACCCGTCAGCCGACAATGGCGCCCGTGACCTGTTGATGGCCTGAGCCTTGGCGGCACGATTCCGCGGGATCGTGCGGGCGGAGTCGCAAGCCGGTTGCCGCTATGTCACATTTACTGTGAACACCTGTCGCACGACGTGTTTCGTCTTTCCGCTTCCGAAAGTCGCTGAGATCGTCAGCCGATACGGGTGAGGCTTCTTGGCCGAGGGCGTGCCGGAGATCGTCGCCGTCCTGTTGCCGTCGTGTTGCCGTTGTCTTGAAATGAAACACCCTTCGGCACCTTGCCCTTCTTGGTGATCGAGGGTACCGGGCTCCCGAACGTCGTCACGGTGAAGGAGAAGACCGCCCCGCGACGCCGTGGCGTTGTCCACGCTGGTGATGGTGTCTCCTTTTAGCCCCGCGAAGGATTGGATGCCTGCGAACGAATCAGACGTGGCACTACCCGGCCCGGGGTTCAAGCCCGTCACGGTCCCCGGGGAGGCGAGGGAGTCGTCTCTGGCAACGTGGGGGAAGAGGACCCGTCGTTACATCGCCGATATTGGGGACGGTCGGGCCGGTGGCGCTCATCGTCGAAGGTGAGAGGTGAACGGTCAGCTTCACCACCGGCTCCGCCGCACCATGGTGGGCGGGTACCCGGGCGCTCGAACTCCCCTCGAAGATTGCGGCGGTCCTGAGGTCGACCACGACCAGATGCAACGGACTCCGGTCGAGAAGGTCGATCTCGCCCTCGAGCGGGTGGCACCGGCATGTTGGCGTACCCCCCGCCGGCGCCGGCAGACGATCCCTACGACAGTCGGACATCACTCAAAGTGCCTCGACGACCACAATATGACTCGAACGCTACAAGCAAGAGGTGGATTGCTCCGGCCTGTGTCGTCATCAATATTGCCCATCGCAAAATCCGACGTGACGTGTTTGAATAATCGCCTTGAGCGGGCGGTTTGTACCGAATTATCCGAGCGGGCCAGGGTCGATGGAGGAGAATTATGGGACAGTCACGAGGTTGGATGGGGCGGATGGCGGGCGCCGGGACGGCGCTGCTCCTTGGCGGGGGTCTCACCCTGGTCGCCGTGACACCGGCATCGGCATCGGCCGGGGTGACCATTTATGCGTCGCCAACGGCGGCCGGAGGAGCGGGGACGTCGTGCACCACGGCGGCGTTCACGACCATCAGCGCCGCCGTGGCCAGCGCCGCCGCCGGCGACACGGTGGTGGCTTGCCCGGGTACCTACACCGAGGACGTGGTCATCACCGTGCCGCTGACCCTCGTCGGTGAGCAGGCCACCATTGACGCCACCGGACTGAGCGGGGCGACCACCGGTTCCATTCTCGGACAGGCGCCATACAACGGCATCACCATTGAATCGTCGAAGGTGACCGTCGAGGGGTTCACGGTGCAGGGTGCGCAGGGAGAAGGCATCTTGGCCATCAACCCCAATCCGAAAGCGGTGATGATCGAAGGACATCCACTCTTCACCGGTAAGCCCATCACCAAGGTGACCATCGAGAACAACATCGTCGAGAACAATGACCTCGGGTTCGGCGACCCGTCATCGCCGTACATGTCCTGCACGCCGAACGGTGGGGCCGACTGCGGCGAGGGGATCCACCTCCTGAGTGTGGCCAAATCCTCGGTGATCGACAACGAATCGGTGGGGAACTCCGGCGGGATCCTGCTGACCGATGAATTCGGGCCGAACCACGACAACGTGATCGAGGGAAACTACGTGGCGCACAACAGCAAGGACTGCGGCATCACCGTGCCGAGCCACAGTGTCGGGCTGAACCCGAAGACTCTCCAGCCCGATCCCTCCTTCGGCGGCGACTACAACAACTTGATCATCGACAACCAGGCCATCGACAACGGTGTCAACGGTTTCGGAGCCGGGATCGGCATCTTTGCGCCGAGCCCGTACTCGGCGTCCTACGACAATGTCGTTTCCGGCAACCTGATCGAGGGGAACGGTCTCGCAGGCATCTCGGTGCACAGCCATGCGCCCAACGCCTACGTGAACGGCAACGTGTTCACCTACAACACCATCGGTCAGAACAATGTGGACCTGGCCGACGGTACCGACACCGGGGCGCATGACGGATTCACCACCGGGATCCTCATCTGGTCGGCGGTGACCAAGTACGAGTTCACGGTGTCGCACAACAAGATCTCCGACAACACCTACGGCATCTGGCTGACGCCGGGCACCGTGAAGATCTCAGGGATCAGGTCCAACCACTTCTCCGTGACCACGCCACTGTTCCTGTCTAGCCAGTAGCGCAGGGCTCAGGAGTCGAGGAAGCGGAGAACAGCCAGGACCCGGCGGTGGTCCGACTGCGACACCGGCAGGTCGAGCTTGGCGACGATGTTGGCCACGTGCTTCTCCACCGCGCCCTCGGAGACGACGAGGGCGGTGGCGATGGCCGTTGATGGGCTCGTCGAAGAGAAGGACAGCCGGGTCGCCCAAGAGGGCGCCGGCGATCCCTAGGCGCTGGCCCATGCCGAGCGAGTACTTGCCGGCCCGGTCATGGGCCACGGATGTGAGCCCGACGACGTCCGGTACCTCGTCGATGCGCCGACGGGGAATGTCGTTCGTCTTGGTGAGAATGAGAAGGTGGTTGTAGGCGCTCCGAAAAGGATGGAAGGCCTTGGCGTCAAGCAGTGCGCCCACCTCGCGCAGGGGCCAACGGAGTTCGCTGTAGGGCGTGCCGTTCACGAGAGCAGCCCCGGCCGTCGGGGTGTCGAGACCCATGATCATGCGCATGGTGGTCGACTTCCCCGAGCCATTGGGGCCGAGAAAGCCGGTGACGACACCGGGGGTGACCTCGAGGCTCAGGTCCGAGACGGCCACGGTCTTGCCGTAGTGCTTGGCCAGTGAATGGGCAGCGATCATGGATCTCACCGTACGGAACTGCCCCCACGATGAGAATGCCCCTACCGGGCGTCTCCTACTGGGGCTAATCCCCGCGCCTTCTCCTAGTATGACGGCGCCGTCAGTTCGGATCGGGGGAGAGTCGATGAGACGTGTCAAAGCGGCCGTGACAGCGCTGGCCGCCGTGTTGTGTGCCTCGGTCGGGCTGGCCGCGTGCTCGTCGGGCCCCTCGCCATCCCAGGCGTCGTCCACGCCGACGGGAAACAGCGTCCCCCTCGTCGCCGGAGGCGTGGCCAAGGGAGCCAAATACCTGGTCTATTGGGACCAGAACGAAGAGGAGGACTTCTTATCGATGCCCTCCGGAATTCAAGGCCAGCTCACACCGCCCTGGGACCCGAACGGGCAGATGTGCATCCTGCACGACGGCCGATTCGTCGTGGGCTACGACCCCACCCTTCCGGCCCAGAAGAACATCGGCAGTGCCAAGCCCTACAAGCAGCCGGCCGACGGCGAGGAGCTCGACGAGCCGAACGGCTCGTTCAGTGGGCAGAACCTCTACGTGCCGGGGCGCTTCAAGATGCCCGGCCAGAGCATCGGGGGTGACTCCCCGCCGACGTCCAACGGCGTGTTCAACAACAACCAGACCTACACCGGGTGCGCCGTCGACAGCAACGGCAACGTCTTCGGCAGCGATATCGCCACCGCCCAGGGTGCCTACCCACCGCCCAGCAGCGGACGGTTGGTGGAGTGGTTCGCACCCAACTACACGTCCTACTGCATCGTCTACGGCCCCACCACCGGAGGGGCCGGACCGCATCACACCGACGGGACGGGCGGCCTGGCCCAGCCCGGGACGATGACCCTGGCCGACAACGGCGACCTGCTCGTCCCCAACGTCGGCACGTCGAGCGTGCTCCGTTTCGCCCGGTCATCGATGCCTCCGAAAGCGTCGGCATGCCCCGGGGGGATCTACCCCCGGCCGAAGGTACAGGTGTCGACGTTCGTGAAGGGCTTGTCGTTCCCGGCCGGGATCGCCAAGGATCCGACGTGTGACTGCTTCGCCATCAGCAGCTACATCGGGGACCCGGCCATACGGTGGGTGACCAAGAACGGCGGCCCCGAACCCGGTCGTGTGTCGGTGCCCGGCGAGACGATCGCCCAGTTGGGAACGGACGCCAACAGCTACAACCCGTTCGGTCTGGCCTTCGCCCCTGACGGCACTCTCTACTTCATCGACATCCACGTCACCTGCAAGGACAACATGGTGAGCGAAGGATGTGGTCCGGCGGACTACGGGGGCCGGGCCATGAAGGTGACCTTCTCCGGCGGCCGGCCGAGCGTCCCCACGGTCGTACACGCCGGGTTCGACTTCCCCACCAGCGTCACCGTGTGTGTGTCCGCCACCCAGGTGTGCCCGTATCCGACGGGGAAGATCGTGGCGCCCTTGTCGGGCCCGTCGGAGAACCCGTCGCCCGACGCCGGACCTCCCTCTAACGCACCGGCCACAGCCGGGTTCGGGTAAGGGCGGTGGGCGCCACTCGACGACGCGGCGCGGGCGCGCCGCCGCCGGCGGCATCCCGGGTCCGACGTGTCGCCATCGAAGCGTCGGCGCTCGTGCTCGTGATCGCGGCTTTGGTCAGTTGCAGTGCGGCGCGGGCCACCAGCCTTCGGATCCACTCCCCAGGGCCGTGGGACTGGCCCACCTACGGCCACGACGCCCAGCACACCTTTCACGGCCGGACCACGTTGACCGAGAAGCAGGCGCCCACCCTTTCGGTGGCGTGGTTTTTCCTTACCGGCGATGCCGTGACGGCCACGCCCACGGTGGTGAACGGCACCGTCTACGTCGGATCGTGGGACGACACGTTCTACGCCCTCGACCTGGAGACGGGTCACCTACGGTGGAAGTACAGGCTGAGCCCGCAGAACGCCGTCACCCCGTACCCGGGCCAGCATCCCCGGTCGGTGACGTCCGACGGCGGGCTCGTCACGTCCTCGGCGTGGTACGAAGCCGGCGACGGGAAGCGGCCTGATCTCGTCATCTTCGGTGGCGGCTACACCCTTTACGCACTGAACGCCGCCACCGGCGCGCTGTACTGGCGACACGACTACACCGGTCGTCCCGACAGGACCCCCGACCCCGCCGGCGACGGGACCCGGATCTTCTCGTCCCCGGTGGTGGTGGGGAACAAGGTGCTCTTCGGGACCGACGTCGACGGCGAGAAGGGACACCGTGGCTATGTCGTAGCCGCCGATCTGAATACCGGGAAGCCGGTGTGGGAGTACCAGACCGACGTGAGCGGCGGTCAACTGCTGAACGACGGCTGCGGCAGCGTCTGGTCGTCGGGCACGGTGTTGCCGAATTTGGGACTCGTGGTCTTCGACTCCGCTGACTGCGGCTTCTCCAATCCGCCACCGACGGCCGAGACGGTCTTTGCTCTGCACATCGGCGACGGGACGCTGGCGTGGAGGTACCGGCCGCCCCGCCAGGACGACAAATGTGATCTCGACTTCGGGGCCACGCCCAACGCCGGACTGAACGCCGATGGCAATGCCGAATTCCTCGGCGTGGGGGGCAAGGATGGCAGCTACTACTCGCTCGATCCGGCCACCGGTCACCTGCGATGGCACACGAACGTCGTCTTCGGCGGGTTCGCCGGAGGTTTCATCGCCACCACCGCCTACGACGGGAGCCGGGTGTACGGATCGACGGCCATCGGTGACTTCGGCAAGTTCGAGGGTGCCGGTGAGATCTTCTGCGACCCGAGCGACCCTCTCGACCTTCCCATGCAGGAGCCGACGGTGGATGCCTTCGACGCCGGCACCGGCGCTGTCGACTGGCAGGCCAACCACGGGGCCTCATTCGCCCCCACGACGGTGGCCGGGACCATGACGTTCAACGGCCCGGCCCTCGGCGGTGCGGTGATCAACGTACGCGACGCCGACAGCGGATTCCTCATCGATCAGGTGGGGCTCCCCGGAGCGGACTGGTCCGGTGTCGCCACCGTAGGCGACGCCCTGGTGGTGGGCATCGGGGACACGTATACGGCCGGACCGGCCGGTGTCGCCGTCGTCACCCCCGGCGGGAAGGCGCCGATCGTTCCAACTCAGCGCTGACCAGGACGCTCGGGCCGCTGATGGCCCTTGGCTCCGCTTCGTCGAGGAAGGCGACCGGCGGATCAGCGGTTGTTTCAGGACGTCGACGAACTCGGCGGTCGCAGGGACGAGGGCTACCCTAAAAGGGACCATGACCGCTGTCTCTGAACTGCTCGGTGGGCGTTACCGGCTCGCCGAGGTCCTCGGCCAGGGTGGGATGTCCGACGTCTACCGGGCCGTCGACGAGCGCACAGGCTTGGCCGTCGCCGTCAAGATCGTCCGCTCGGGCGATCCCGAGTTCGCCCGCCGACTGGCACAAGAAGCCCGCGCCCTCGAGCAGTTTGAGCACCCTGGTCTCGTCCGGCTCCTCGACACAGGGGTGACGGGCGCACAGGCCTACCTGGTGATGGAGCTCATCAAGGGGTCGACGCTCGCCGAGGCTCTCCGGCAGAGACAACTGCCCACGTCGGAGACGGCGCGGATCGGCGCCAATCTGGCGGGCGCTCTCGCTTACGTCCATGCCCGGGGCATCGTCCACCGCGACGTGAAGCCGGCCAATGTTCTCGTCACCACCGACGGCGACGCCCGGCTCGGCGACTTTGGTATCGCCCGGTTGATGGACGCGTCGACGATGACGATCGCCGGCACCACGTTGGGGACCGCCGCCTATATGGCCCCCGAACAGCTCGAAGACCATCAGGTGGGACCGGGCGCCGACATCTGGTCCCTCGGCATCGTGCTCCTCGAGTGCCTTACGGGCCGTCGCGTCTACGAAGGCACCCCCAGTGAGGTCGTGGCCAAGCGGTTGGCCGGTCCGGTGTCGCTTCCCGCCGACCTGCCCGCCCCGTGGAGGCTGCTGCTGAGCGGGATGCTCGACCACCAACCCGACCGTCGTCTCGATGGAGCCGAGGTCGCCTCGTTGCTGACGAGCCCGATATTCGCCACGTCATGGGAGCCTTCGACGATCGCCGCCAACGACACACGGTCACCATCTGTACTTTCAGACCTGACGGCGCTCGCTCCGATCTCCGCATCCGCCACCACGCGGGTCCTCGCGTCCGACGACACCCGCGCCGCCCCCTATGGCCTGGTGCCGGCACCCCGTCCACAACACGCACGTCGTTGGCCGTTCGGCGTAGCCGCCGCCGTCGTGATCGTCGGGTTGGCCGTGGGGCTGGTCCTCGCCTTCGGGTCGAGTCCTGCGGCTCACCGGAGGCCGCCGAAAGCGGCGAACCTCAATGCCCACTCTCCAGGCCAGAGCACCACGACGACCACGACGACCACGACGACAACGATCCCCACCGGGGCAACGGCACTGGCCGGCCTGAACCGTGACGTTGCCGCTGCCGTGGGCGCCGGCGTCATCGATGCGGGTACCGGGAGCGCCATCACCGGTCCGGCGGGGCGCGCGGTGACCGATGAACAAGCAGGCAGGACGAAGCAGGCCGCCTCTCAGCTGCAACAAGCAGAACTGGCTATCTCCGACGGCGTCCAGAACGGATCCATCAGCCAGGACGAAGGAAATATCTTGCAATCGGACATAGCGACACTGGCCGCGGCACTCGGTTTGAGCGGGACGACCACGGCGCCGACGGTGGCGCCGACCACCGTGCCGACCATTGCCCCAGGACCGACGGCACCGGCACCTACGGGACCGGGTCACGGCAAGGGCAAGAACCACTGATCCGGCGACTCTCGGTCGCTGTCGACGGACGGCATCAAGGCGCGGGGGATGACGGGCGCCTCATCAGCGATCGACGTATCTGTCGGTCAGGGACCGGAGAATCTCGTCACACTCGAGAGCGCAGCCCCGGATGATCTCGGCCACGGGTCGGCTGGCCGTGATGCGCCCGGCCACCTGACCGCCGAGGGCGATCCCGTTGTCGAGGTCGCCACCGAAATAGACGTCGGAGACGCGGCCGAAGGAGGCCATGGCGTTGTTCGTGTGGTCGGCCTCGAGACGCTCGCTGTAGGGCGTGCGCAGGGCTCGCAGCCCCGGCGACGTGTGGCCGTTCAGGAACACCGTGTCGGTCTCGGTGGCATCGATGATGGCCTGCTTCCAGGCGGCGTGGACCGGCGATTCGATTGACGACACCATGGCCGTGCCCAACTGGACGCCTTCGGCGCCGAGAGCCAGGGCGGCCGCCATTGTCGCGCCGTCGAGAAAGCCACCGGCGGCGATGACGGGTAGGTCGAAGGCTTTGGTCACCGAAGGAAGAAGAACCATGGTCGAGACCGGTCGTGGGTTCTTGAAGCCACCGCCTTCGCCTCCCTCGACGATCAGGCCGTCGACCCCGGCGTTCACTGCTTTTTCGGCCGCCCGGAGGGTGGGGACGACGTGGAAGACGGTGAGGCCGCCGTCCTTCAGCTGCGCTGTGTACTTCGTCGGGCTCCCGGCCGAGGTGGTGACGAAGCGGATCCCCTGGGAGATGACGAAGTCGACGATGGCTGTCGGGTCGGCCACGAAAGCCTGGGCGATGTTCACACCGAAGGGCTTGTCGGTGAGGTCCTTCATCTTTGCGATCTCGTCCCGGATCACATCGAGCTCGCCCGACGAGGTCTCAATGATCCCCATGGCCCCGGCGTTGGAGACCGCCGAAGCCAAGGTCGAGCGGGCAATCCATCCCATGGGGGCCTGGACGATGGGGATCTCGACGCCGAGGAGTGCGGTCACCCGGTTGGTCAACATCTCCGCATCTTGGCACGCGGAGGTGCCAGCCCACTCGGGAGTCAGGACCGCAGAAACGGACAGGCGTCGAAGATGGTCAGCCGAGTGTGCGGATGGGATCCGATCCGTCCCAACCGACTGCTGCATCGCTCACCGTGGTGACGAGCCAGCGGGTGGCGTCGGTCAGCTCCATGACCTCGATCACTGTGCTCGTGATGCCGCCCGTCTCGTAGTAGGCAAACTGCGCCATGCCACCGGTGTCGCCGGCGTGAACAACCGGCCAGCCGGCGCCTTCGGCGGCACGAGCCGCAGCATCAAAGTCCTCGACCCACCAGGCCAGGTGGTGGAACCCTTCCCGGCCGGCGTCGAGGAATTCGCGATAGATGCTGGGCGAGTCGTCCTCTTGTTCGATGAGCTCGAGCTGCAGGGCGCCCGAGTTGGCGAAGGCGATCGACACCACCGGCTCGGTCGGTGTTCCCCGGTACACCGAACCGGTCTGTGTCAGGTGGCGCAGCAGGAGCCAGGGCCCGACGCCGACCGCCAGCCAGGCCTCGATGGCGCGCTCGAGGTCGCGCACGACATAGCCGTTCTGCCTGATGTGACCGGGCAGGATGATGCTGGGTCGTGCAGATTCCATAGTGCACACGTAGGGTACCCCCATGGTCACGCCAGCAGCCGATGCCGAGCGTCAGCTGAGGCTGGCATTCGTCGGGTGCGGGGCAATCGCCGAGTGGCATCTGGCCGCGCTGCGCGCCGCCGCGCCCCGGACAACGGTCACCGCCGTCATCGATCCGGACCGCGACCGGGCCCTGTTCATGGCCAAGGAGACCGGTGCAGAGCCCTTTCGGTCCCTCGACGAAGCGCTGGCGGCGGGGACCTTCGACGCCACCCTGATCATGGTCCCGCACCACTTGCACGAGGAGCTGGCCAGCGCCGCGCTGCGGACGGACAAGCACGTGCTGCTGGAGAAGCCGATGGCGCCGACCCTCGACGCCTGCGCCCGCATTGTGGATGTGGCCCGGCAGTCGACCAGGGTGTTTCTGGTGGCCGAGAACGCCCAATACTGGCCCGAGGTCGTTCTGACCAAAGACCTCATCGACGATGGTGCCGTGGGCGAGGTGATCACGGCCCGGGCGGGGCACTGTGCCGCGCCCATGGAGCAGTTCCTCGGCGACGGAAACTGGCGGCTGTCGGTGGCCGAGGCCGGCGGAGGGGTGGCCATCGACGCCGGCTCACACTGGCTACGGCCTCTGCGGATGTGGCTGGGCGAGCTGGCCGAGGTGGTGGCTGTGACCGGCCGCCCGTATGGGGCGATGGAGGGGGAGTCGCTGTGTCGGGCCCTGTGCCGCTTCGAATCCGGGGTGGTGGCCAGCTTCGACGCCGTCCTGTCGCCCGGTCCCGTGGCCCCGCTCCCGTTGTTCCAGGTCACCGGCAGCCGCGGCGAGCTCGTCGTCGACGTGCTCGGACGGGTGAAGCTCTACGACGGGTCCGATCCGCGCGGCACGGTGGTGGGCCAGGGCGGGTACCTGCAGAGCTACGAGCGGCAGATCACCGCCTTCGAAGCGGCCGTGCTCGACGGCGTCGCCCCTCCGGCCGGGGCCGAGTACTCGCTGGGCGAGTTGCGCGGTGCGCTGGCCATGTACCGCTCGGCCGCCTCCGGTCGGTGGGAGGCGGTGTGGTAGCCACGACGTTCGACTACTCCGACGCCCGGGTGCTCGTTACCGGCGGCTCGAACGGCATCGGTCTGGGCGTGGCCCGGGCCTTCCGCGACGCCGGCGCCCACGTCACGATCACGGGCACCCGAGCGTCGACCACCGAGTACGACCATGATCTGACCGGCTTGGACTACCACCCGTGCAAGCTGCCGGATCCCGACGCTATTGCCGCCGTGGCCGGAGCGCTCGACGGTCTCGATGTGCTCGTGAACAACGCCGGCCAGAACATGCCCGGGGGCCGCAGCGAGTACGAGCCGGAGGTCTTCGAGGAGGTCGTCGCCGTGAACCTCTTCTCCGCCTTCCGTATGGCGGCGGCCTGCAAAGGCCTGCTCCGGGCCAGTGCCATGGACGGCGGGGGTGCCGTGGTCAACGTGGGATCGATGTCCAGCTTCTTCGGCATCGAATTCGTCCCTGGCTACGGGGCGGCCAAGGCCGGGGTAGTGCAGATGACGAAGACCCTGGCGGTGGCATGGGCCCGCCACGGCATCCGCGTGAACGCGGTGGCGCCGGGGATCATTGAAACCAACATGACCGCCCCCATGATGGCGTTCGAGTCCCTCGTCGGGCCGATCCTCGAACGCACCCCGATGCGTCGCCTCGGCACGCCCGACGACGTGGCGCCCGTCGTGCTGTTCTTGGCCGGTCCCGCTGCCCGTTACATCACGGGGCAGACGATCCCCGTCGACGGCGGGTTCTCCGTCCAGGGATGACGATGGGGCCCCGCATCCGCATCACCGACCTGCGCGAGCCCCGGCTGACCGACATTCAGCGGGTGGCGCTCGAGCACGGCGAACGTCATCGCGTCGTATTGACGGTGGAGGCGGTGCTCGGCGCCGCAGTGGAGCGCACGGGGCTCGAGGACTTCGGAAGGGAGGACTTCCGGGAGCGCCTGGCGCTGTGGCTGGCCGAGGTCGACGAGGATCCCGGGCGCACCGGACTCGGACGGCTGATGCTTCACCGGGACTGCATCCGTTATGCCAGCAACAGGCTGCGCATCAGGGACCTGCTCATCCGGCATCCCGAGATCCTCGAGGTGGAGATCTCCGCTCCCATCGTCGTGGTCGGTCTGCCCCGCTCGGGCACCACCCACCTGGTCAACCTCGTGGCCGCCGACAATCGGCTGCGCTCCCTGCCGTTGTGGGAGAGCTACGAGCCGGTCCCGAGCCCCGACGAGGACACGAGCGGTGACGCCGGCCCCGATCCCCGCTACCGGCGGGCCGAGGAGCAGTGGCAGGGCATGGAGGCGATGCTGCCGTACATGGGGGCCATGCACCCCATGCGCCCTGACCACGTGCACGAGGAGCTCGAGCTGCAGTTGCCCGACTTCTCGAGCTACCAGCTCGAATGGGTCGCCCGGGCGCCACGTTGGCGCGACTACTACCTGGCCCACGACCAGACTCCGCACTACGAGTACCTGAAGACGGTTCTGCAGATCCTCCAGTGGCGCCGCCCGGGGGAGCGCTGGGTGCTCAAGTCCCCCCAGCACCTCGAGCAGCTCGGCCCGTTGATGACGGTCTTTCCCGATGCCACGGTGGTCGTCACCCACCGCGACCCGGTGTCGGTGGTGCAGTCGGCGGCCACGATGATGGCGTACGCCGCCCGTATGAGCTACACGACACCCGAACCCGACTACTACCTGACGTACTGGACGCAGCGCATCCGCCGCCTGCTCGAGGCGTCACTGCGCGACCACCACCTGGTCCCGGCCGACCGGCGCGTGGACGTGCACTTCGACGCGTTCATGACCGATGAGATGGACAACGTCGAGCACATCTACAAGGTGGCCGGCCTCGCGATGACCAACGAGGCCCGGGCGCAGATCGGGAACTACGCCACCAGCCATCCCCGCGGCAAAGAGGGACAGGTTGACTACGACCTCCGCGCCGACTTCGGCGTCGAACCGGAACAGGTCCGCGCCGAGTTCGCCTTCTACCAGGATGCGGTCGGCGTGCGCGAGGAGGTCAGATGAGTGCCTCGGGGGTGGACCGCCTCATCGACGAACGGCCCGGCAAGGAGCTGCTCACCCCGGTGTACGACGACCCGGCCCACGCGTTGACCGACTTCCTGTACCGCTCGGGGGGGACGACGGCCGCCTACATGCTCGTGTCCGACGCCGGCCGGGTGATCGTGAACACGGGGCTGGGCTACGAAGCCCCCCATCACAAGCGCGTCTTCGACGCCGTGTGCCCCGGGCCCACGCCCTACATCGTCACCACCCAGGCCCATGTCGACCACGTCGGCGGCGTCGGGCTGTTTCGCGAAGCCGGCACGCAGTATGTGGCCCAGGCCAACAATCAGGCCTGCCAGCACGACGACGAGCGCATCGCTTCATTGCGCCTGCAGACTGCCGGCATCTGGTTCGACGTGAGCGGTCGCCGAGCCCGGGAGATCGCGGCCGAGAACCCCGGTGTCCCCATGCGCCAGGACAGGCCGGTTCCCGACGTCACTTTCGATGACCGCCTCGAGCTGAGCGTCGGGAACCTCGAGTTGGAGCTCCTCTCTACGCCCGGCGGCGAGACCATCGACAGCTGTGTGCTGTGGCTGCCCCAACACGGCATCTGCCTGATCAGCAACCTGGTGGGGCCGCTGTTCCCGCACTTCCCAAACTTGAACACCCTGCGCGGCGACCGCTACCGATTGGTCGAGCCGTATCTCGCCGCCATCCGCAGGGTCCGGGAGCTCGAACCCTCGGTGCTGGTCACCGGACGCCACGAGCCGATCGTCGGGCGCGAGCTCATCGACGCCGCCCTGGCTCGCCTTCACGATGCCGTCGACTACGTGCACACCGAGACTCTGGCCGCCATGAACGCGGGAAAGGACGTCACCACGATCATGCGCGAGGTGCGCCTGCCTGAAGCGTTACGTGTCGGACAGGGATACGGCACGGTGGCATGGGGGGTGCGGACGATCTGGGAGACCTACATGGGGTGGTTTCACCTGCGCTCGACGACCGACCTGTACCCTCTGGAGCCGGCGGCGGCATTCGCTCAGTTGGTCGATCTCGTAGGCCCCGATGCCGTCATTGGGCGGGCCCGGGAAAACCTCGCCGCTGGCGAAGCGGTGGCCGCCATTCATTTGGCCGAAGCCGTCCTGCACCACCAAGCGGACCACATCGGCGCCGTCGAGGTAATGATCGATGCCCATCAGGCGCTGCTCAACGCCGGCGGCGACGTCAGCTTCTGGGAGAGTGGCTGGCTTCACCACCAGCTGGAGCGCTGGCGTCTCTCCCGAGGCGAATGACGTCGTGCTTGGCAGCTAGCGCCCTGCGCAGGTCACCATGTCGGCCATCCCGAGGGAAGGGACCCGATGGGAGGGTCGTTCTGCGCAACTCCCGGTGGTGTACCCAACGTCGCCAGCAGTTGCGAGAAATTGGTCCCGAAAGCGGTCGAGTCGGCACCGGAGAATTGGCCCTCGTCGTTGGCCATGCTGTTGCCGTCGCCCGACGGATCGGCCCAGCCGGTCTCGATGCCTTGCGGCCCCTCGTACATCGTGCCGAGAACCGTGCCGGCCGTCACCGCCTGGCCCACAGCCACCAGCGGATCGATGTCCTCGGCGGCATAGACGACGAGACCGCTCGCCGGCCCGTTGCTCAGGCGGTAGCTGATGAAGGTTCCTCCCGGCCAACCGGAGTTGACCGTGCTCAGCACGACGCCGTCACCGATGGCATAGATGGGGCCATATCCGCTGTAGTCGACTCCCTGGTCGATCCGCTCGGGCGTGAGGGCGTTGATCCCACGCAAAGGATTGGCGTAAGAGCCTGGTGACGGGTTGAACGTCACGGTGACAACCGGAGGGGAGACCGGAGTCTGGGCGGCTTGGGCTGCCTGAGCGGCCTTGGCCGCTTTGGCGGCCTGGGCCGCCGCCATGGCTTTCTCCTGGGCCTGTTCGGCGGCCAGGCGTTGCTGGGCCGCGGCCGCCAGTAGAGCCTGCAGATTGCCCTTGGCCTGAGCGAGAAGACCGTTGTCGTTGGTGAGAGCGGCCTGGGCGGCCTGACGTGCATCGGCCAGCTTCTGCACGTCGGCTGCGGCTACGGACTGGGCGGATCGCAGGCTGGTCTCTGCGGACTGTGTCTTGCTCTTGTCGACGTTCACGGCCTCGATGGCGCTATTCATCCTGTCCGCCGCGACCTGGATGTACTCCTGCTTCCCCTCCTTCGCAGCGCTGTTTCCCGATTCGAACAGTGCCAGTGTCGAGTCATCGACGGCACCGCTCATGTAGGTGTTGAGGGCGAGCTGCCGGAGAACGTCGTTGGCCCGGACCTCGGCGCGGCGGTCAGCGACGAGATGGATGCGGACGACGTTGAGCTGGACCTCGACCGCCGCCTGGTGCGCTTGGGCCTGGTCGTAGCTGGAGACGAGTTGTTGGACCCGGACACCGTCCTGGGCGATGCGCTGTCCCAGCTGTGAGATCTGGGCCTGGTCCGACTTGGTGTCGGCTGCAGCCGGGGTCGTGAGCAGCGCCATCGTCGCTGTGAGCGCCAGGCCAATGACTTCGACGAGGATGACGGCCCGCGCCAAGAACGGCAGAAGCCCGCGGCGAAGACGCCGTAGGCGGGCGTTGGGGTCCCTGGCCCCGCTATGTCCCGGCATAACGAACGGAAACGCTATTCCAATCGAAGCCGCAGATCCATACCCGAGGAGAATGCTGTGTCATCCCAGGTGAAACGCTCAGGCGTGGGCGATGCCTGGCCCGGCTTCGAACAATTATCGGCAATGGATGAGTCCGGCCATCCGATCGACCGGAAAGAGGGGCCTGGGACAGACAGGTATGAGCTCGGTAACATTGGGCTGAACATCGCCTGGGCTCGGGAACGTCGTCTCGGTCAGAAGTGCAACGTTCCCTGGCCGGCTGATGCGGCGGAGGGGGCATTATGCGGCGGACTCTTCGATTCGGAGCAGCCACGCTTGTCGCCGCCGCAGCCTCTGCAGTGGTCGGCATGGCGCCGGCGTCAGGCGTGCCGACGTTGCCGTCGAACTGTGCCGGTGACCTCACGGTCGTGTCCTGCACGTTCCGGTACAACGGTGCGAGCGGTGATGACGGGAGCACCCAGTCGTTCACCGTGCCCAGCGGAGTGGGCCAACTGACCATCGAGGCATGGGGCGCGCAGGGCGGCACGGCCACCACGGTCGAAGGACCAGACCAGCCAGCCGTCGGCGGCCTGGGTGGTTACGCCAAGGGCACCGTCACGGTGACCGCGGGCGAGTCGGTGTCGATCAACGTGGGCGGCCAGCCCACGGGGACGGCGGGCGGATTCAACGGCGGGAGCGCGGCGGGGCCAGGGACAAGCGATTACTACGCCGAGCCGGGGGGTGGCGCCACCGATGCCCGGTTGGGCGGGAACGATCTGACCGACCGGGTGGTCGTGGCCGGCGGAGGTGGCGGAGCGGCTCAAGACAACGGCCTGGACCACGGTGACGCACTGGGCGGTGCCGGCGGTGGAACGTCGGGGGCCATGAGTTTCTGGTGTCCGAATGATGGCTTCATGACTACCTGCGGGGCCGGCGGCACAGCCACGGCCGGCGGGGCCGCCGGTAGCCCGGCTGCGCCGTGCGCCGTGGCCGGGTCACTCGGGCAGGGGGGATCCGGGTGCGGTGGTGGCGGAGGTGGCGGCTACTACGGGGGCGGAGGCGGCGCCTTCTACGCCGGGAGCGGGCCGCCGTTGCCCTCGATCGACGGCCCGGGCGGCGGCGGCTCTGCCTACGTGAGCCCGTCGGCCACAGACGCCGTGACGGTCGGTGGCGTGCAGTACGGCGACGGGCTGCTGCGGATCAGCTATACGAGCACTCACGGCTACCCGGGACTCCAGTGGTCAGCGGCGCGACGGATCGACGCCAAGCGGGACAGGGTCGCCGTGTCGTGTGCCGCACCCACCTCCTGTGTGGCCGTGGACAGCGCCGGCCGGGCCATGACCTACGACGGTCGTTGGTCGAAGCCGGCCCCGGTGGTGACGGGCGGTCTCGCCGCTATCTCGTGCCCCAGCCGGACCTTCTGCGTGGCCGTCGGTTCGGCCCCCTCGGCGACCATTCTGAGTGCACCGCTGATCGCCGTGGACAATCACGGGACATGGTCGTCGAGTTCCGGCCCGGAACCGGGCACGCAGGAGGTTCTGATCGGCGTCTCCTGCGTGAGCAGCACCTTCTGCGTCGCCGCCGGCACCTATCTGCAGAACGGCTCCCCGGGCACGACGGCGTTCGTCCAGACATTCGACGGCCATTCGTGGACGGTGGTCGAGAACCAAGACCTGACGGGGTACGCCTCGGGCGACACCATGCAGGGCGTGTCGTGTTCCTCGACTGCGTTCTGCACCGCCGTGGGTACCGCCGGTGACCGGAGTGATATCGGGGGTCTGGTCGATGTGGACGCGGGCGGCTCGTGGACGGGGACGCAGATTTCGGACGACCGGACGGCGAACTTTACCGAGGGCGGCGGCCTGAATGCGGTCGGCTGTCCCGTCGTGAACTCCTGTGTGGCGGCCGGGGTCGAGGGCGAGGTCTACAGCTACGACGGCCACGGATGGACGGTGGCCGTCGGTGATCCGGAGTCGGCGATCACGGCCATCTCCTGCCCCGACGCGTCGACCTGCCTGGCCGTCGACGGCGCCGGCAACGCCCTCATCGACCAGACCGGGAACTGGGAGGTGGCCCGGTCCATCGATCCCGGCCATAGCTTGCGCTCCGTGTCATGTCCCACGACGAGGTTCTGCCTGAGCGTCGACACGGCCGGGCGTGCCGTCATCGGGAAACGATAGGAGTGTCCTATGTCAAGCGGCAAGCTGTTGGCGGGCTCCATGGAGTGCGGGATCGAAGGCGACACCGTCTTGCCAGCATCTCCAGATGACCCGCAGCCATGCACGAGCCAGGATGCGAATGGCGTGCGGATGGCGACATCCGCGATCGATGGCTCGCTTGTAGATATCGGCGGCCCAAGGATCGGCACTGCGGCTCCCGTTGGCAAAGTCCATGACCGCCGCCCGCAGCTTCTTGTTGCAGGCCCAACGGAACACGGTCTGTTCGCGCTTGCCTGACTGACGGGTCGAGGGCGACGCCCCGGCCAGGGCGGCGAGGGCGTCGTCAGTGGGAAACCGCTCGCGACAATCGCCAATCTCGACCAGCAGATTTGCGGCACGCACCATCCCCGAACGGGGAAGGCTGGTGAAGATGCGCTGATCGGGATGCGCGCGAAACAGCTCCTCCATGTCGTGCTCGAGCGCTTGAATCTCGGCGTTGAGCGTCTCGAGCATGGCCACGAGGCCAAGGGTTATCCGTCCCCGGGCGACGCCTTCAGAGCCGAACAGCCCCGGCGCGGCGTTCTCCAGGCGGCCAAACAGCACCGTGGCGGGGATCCCACCGGTGTAGCTGACCGCGCTCAACCAGCTCCCCAGGCGCTTGGGCGACAGCCACCGTGCCTTCTCCGCCGAGGGAAAACGAGTCAGAAAGGCGAGGGTGATGGCATTGTCGGGTTTGCAGAAAAGCCCAATGGCTCCGGGGAAAGCGAGCTCTAGGTTGGCCCGGAGCTGGTTGACGATCTGCACCCTGGTCTCGACAAGATCCTTCCGGGACCGGCACAACGCCCGGAGCGCCCGAGTGTCATCGTGGTCGGCCCGCAGCGGCTTCCAGCGGTGCCCGTCGGTGCGCAAGGTGTCGCCCAGGACATAGGCATCCAGCCGGTCGTCCTTGTTGCCGGCCGACCCATACCGGGTCCGCAAACCCTTGATCTGTCGGCTGGGCACTACGAACACCTCGAGGCCGGCCTCCAACAACTCCTCGACCACCGGCCCATCGCCTCGCTCGATGGCCACACGAGAGACCTGGGCCCGGCCCAGTCGACCCACCAATGCCCTAATCGACCCGGCGTCGTGGGTCACGTCGAACCGGTCCGTCACCTCACCGTCGCCGTCGATCACACACACGGCGTGGACCTCGGAGGCCCAGTCGACTCCCGCCAGCGCTTCACCGGACACGGCCACCTTCTTTCGCTCGTTGGGACACGTCGCACGGTGGAGGCGTTGATCCTGGTTGCTCACTGCATGGCGCTCGAGGCGCGTGGCCCTATCGCCAGTTTTCAACGCCGGGCCGCCGGGTCCTGCTTCACTCCTATTGGCCCTCGAAGGGCAAGCATCAGTAGCAGTGACCCGGCGGCTACCGGCTCAGCACCAACACCCTGACGGACGCCGGCCCGGCCATGGTGGACCAGTGAGCGACGGGGACGTCGACCAGGTCCCGTCAGCCCAACAACTCCTCGATATCGGCTGCCGTGATGGCACCGGATTCGAAATCACCGGAATCCATGACATTGGCGAACAGTGCCGACTTCTTGGCCTTCAAGGCCATGACCTTCTCCTCCAGGGTGTCCTTGGCCACCAGGCGGTAGACCATGACCTTCTTCGTCTGGCCGATGCGGTGGGTGCGGTCCACGGCCTGGGCTTCGGTGGCCGGGTTCCACCAAGGGTCGAGGATGATGCAGTAGTCGGCCTCGGTCAGATTGAGGCCGAAGCCGCCGGCCTTGAGGCTGATGAGGAAAACGGGAGAGGAGCCCGTGCGGAAGTCCGTAATGACGTTGTCGCGTTTGCGGGTTCTGCCGTCCAGGTAGCAGTAGTCGATCCCGGCCATCTCGATCCGGCGGCGGGCCAGAGTGAGGAAGCGGGTGAACTGGCTGAACACCAACACCCGGTGCCCGTCGGCCACGATGTCCTCGAGCATCTCCATGAGGGCGTCGAGCTTGGTGGAGGGAACCGTGGCGTGCTTGGCGTCGACCAGCGACATGTCGAGGCTCGCCTGGCGTAAGAGGGTGAGAGACCGGAAGATCTCGAATCGGTTCTTTTGCATGTCACCCAGGAGCCCGAGGACCTTCTGACGCTCCCGGTGTAGGTAGGTCTGGTAGAGCTTCTTGTGTCTGGCATTGAGATCGAGGACGAGGACCTGCTCCTGCTTCTCGGGAAGGTCTTGGGCGACCTGCTCCTTGGTGCGGCGCAGAATGATGGGCCGGACGCGGCGGCGCAGTTGGGTGAGACGCTCGGAGTCGGCTTTCTTCTCTATCGGTGTGCGGTAGTGGTCGGTGAAGCGGTCGGGACTGGGAAAGAGACCGGGCGCCGTGATGGACAGCAGCGACCAGAGCTCCATCAGATTGTTCTCGATCGGTGTCCCCGTCATGGCCACCTTGAACGGCGCCGGCAGCATCTTGGCCCTCTGGTAGGCCTGCGAGCCCCGGTTCTTGGCGAACTGGGCCTCGTCGAGGAAGAGCCCCGCCCAGTCAAGGCCCGCGTAGTGGTCGTACTCGAGTCGGAAGAGGGCGTAGGAGGTGATGACGAGGTCGACGTCGGCCGCCACTTTGTCCAGGCTGACGCCCCGGCGGGCCTCGGTCTCGGTGACGGTGACGACACCGAGACCGGGGGCGAACCTCCGGCATTCCGACGCCCAGTTGCCGACGACGCTGGTCGGAGCGACCACCAGGTAGGGCGAGCGGCTGAGGCCTCGTTCTTTGGTGTGGACCATGAGGGCCAATGCCTCGATGGTCTTGCCCAGCCCCATGTCGTCGGCCAGGATGCCGCCGAGCCGGTGTTCGTAGAGGTAGGCCAACCAGTTGAAGCCCGTCAATTGATAGGGCCGGAGGATGGCATTGAGGCCGTCGGGCACGGCGTGCTCGATCGTGGTGCTCGCCTCGGTCAGGGCCTTCACCGAGGCCTCCCACTCCCGGGCCTGGGCCGTGACGACCCCGAGACGCTGGAGGTCCTCCCACAGGCTGGCCTGGAACCGGCTGAGGCGGATGCTGTCACCCCGGTCGTCGCGAAGCGACCTGGCCTCGGCGATGAGCCCGGCCAGTTGGCGGAGCTCGGGACGGTCGAGGGAGAAGTAGGTCCCCGACGGAAGAATGAGATGCGACCGTTCGTGGGCCAGAGCCACGAAGAGCTCCGCGAAGGGGACATCCTCGCCCTCGACGGTGACGGTGACGGACAGGTCGAACCAGTCCTTGTCGTCCGACGGGGAACCTCCGAGGCTCACGAGGGGAGCGTCGACGACCTCCCGGTACTCGGGGACCGTCCCCTCCTGCTCGATCTCCACGCCCTCGATGCCAGACAGCGCGGGGAGGAGCTCGGAGACGAAAAGCACGGCCGCCATCTCATCGAGCACAACATCGGGGGCCAGGCGCGCACCGAAGTGGGTGGTCTCGAGCAGCTCGGGCACGGAGCCGACCTCCGTCATCACCGCCTCGATGATGGCGTCCTCGGCCTCACGGTCGCCGTCACCCGTCGACGTGTCCCAGAGTCCTCCTCTCATTCCGGATCCCGCTGCCCCCCGGGTCCAGGTCAGCTCCAGGCGGTGACCCCGGCGGTAGGTGACGGTGAGAAGAATGCCGGCCGGCGGCGGGGCGGGAAGGTCCACCGACCCGTCGCTCGAACGGACGTCGATCCGCCGCCGCAAGCTCGGATAGAAGTCGCGCAGGAACCGCTTTTCTTCCGTCGAGGGCACGCGCAGGGGGGTGGACGCCAGGAAGCGACGAAGGGCCTCGTCGACGGGCGTCGCCAAGGGGGCGAGGACGAGATGGGCGGTGGCTCCGGTCGGGTCGACCGGGCCGTCCCACCAGGCAATCCCGTGGGCCGGCGTGCCGATCAGGAGAGATGACGGGAGGGGGACGTCGCCGTCGTCGATGGCGACCCGGGGCCGGAGTTCGAGTCCGCTACCTGCCCGGGTGGCGTCGAGGGTGAGCGAGGCGGGCCCCACCCGGAGATCGACAGGCCGGGCCTGGCGGCCGCTCATCAGCAGGGGCAACTGGAGGTCGCGGGCCTCGATGAGCAGGTCCCAGAGGCGGCGGCTGTTGATCGACTGGAGCCAGACGGTCTCGGCCGACGAGCTGTAGGCGGAGCGACGGCTGGCCATGCGGGCGAGGGCCAGGAACTCGGTGAGAAGGCCCAGATGCGCCGCGCTCTGGCCCCGGATCGATCGGCGGAAGGAGAGGTACTCGAGGTTCGACCACGAGATGTCGGTCCTCACCCAATTGCCGCTGTGACTCCGCACGACCGGTCGGACCCGGATCCCTGACGACCATGGACTCGACGTGGTCTTGGGTGGGTCCAGGACCAACTCGAACTGCAGCCCGATCTCGGTCAGCCGTGACCAGCCCGCACCCGGTTCGGCCGTGTCCGATCCACCTCCGGACATGAGCGTCTGGAGGGGGGTCTCCCAGCCGGGCACCTTCGCCGTCCGGGTGGACGGCGGCTTTGGCGCCGTGCTCGACCGGGGCCCGGGAGCCGATGTCCCGGGGGACACGGCGGGCTGGACACCGTCGGCCAGTAAAAGGGCCACGGCGTGCTTGCAGTTGATCTCGACCGGACAGGTGCAGACGGCGTCGATCCCCACGATGCGGTCCGACGGCGATCGTCGCACGATGACCGTCACCCCGTAGGGCGATGGGGCCCCGCCCTGGACCTCGCCGAAGGCGCAGGCCCCGTCCTTCGTCCAGCGCACGCGTCGGACGGCCCCCTGGCGGGCATAGGCCAGTCCCCGGGTGAACGTCGCCGATCCCACGAACTGCCTGAGGCTCTCTCTTTCGGCCGGCGTGAGCACGCTTCGGCTCTCCTCGGTCTCGACGTGCCTCATCACGGTAGTGCCCGGGTGTGACGCCGCCTCCCGGGAAGCGGGATCGCTGCCAATCTGAATATGACAGTAATGTCAGGGTATGTCAGGGCTCCCTCCGACGGCGCCTTCAGCTCCGCGTAGGGAACCGATGGCGGGATCTGGCGGAGCCGCCCCCTACGATCCCGAGGCCGTCCGGGCCAAGTACCTGGCCGAGCGGGACAAGCGGCTGGTGCCCGGCCGCGCCGAGATCCGCGACCTGCAGACCGACGAGCACTTCGCCCGCTACCGCGACGACCCCTTCACACCGGTCACCGAGCGCTCTCCCGTCGTCAACGAGGTCGATGTCGTGATCGTGGGCGGCGGGATCGCCGGGGTCTGCGCCGGGGCGCAGCTCCGCAAAGCCGGGATCGAGCGGATCCGTATCATCGACCAGGCGGGCGGCATCGGGGGCACCTGGTATTGGAACCGCTACCCGGGCGTGATGTGCGACATCGAGTCGTACATCTACATGCCGATGCTCGAGGAGCTCGACTACATCCCCAGCCGGCGCTACGCCTTCGGCGAGGAGATCCGGGGCCACCTGGAGGCGATCGCCGACCGGTTCGACCTGGTGGCCGACGCCCTGTTCCACACCGGGGTGACCGGCGCCGAATGGGACGAGGAGGCGGCCCGGTGGCGGATCCGGACCGACCACGGCGACGAGGTCAGTTGCCGCTGGTACGTGTTGGCCGTCGGGATCCTGAACCTGATGAAGCTGCCCACCATCCCGGGCATGGAGGACTTCGCCGGCCGCTCGTTCCACACTGCGCGCTGGGACTACGGGTATACCGGCGGCGGACCGGACGAGCCCCTCAGCGGCCTGGCCGACAAGGTCGTCGGCCTCATCGGCAGCGGGGCGAGCGCCATCCAGTGCGTGCCCCCGCTGGTCGAGTCGGCGAAACACCTCTATATGTTCCAGCGCACGCCGTCGGCCATCGGCGAGCGGGGCAACCGGCCTACGGGTCCCGACTTCGCCGACGGTCTCGGGCCGCAATGGCAGCGGGACCGGATGGACAACTTCCAGGCGGTCATGTTGGGCCGACCCGTGGAGGTCGACGAGGTGGGTGACGGGTGGACGCAGCACTACGCCGCGGTCCACCATCCCCCGCGGGACAAGGACATGACGATCGCCGAGTTCTTGGCGACCGCCGAGGAGCTCGACTACAGGATCATGGAGACGCACCGGCGCCGGATCGACGAGCTGGTGGGCGATCCGGCCAAGGCCGAGATCCTGAAGCCGTACTACCGGTACCTGTGCAAGCGGCCGTGCTTCCACGACGAGTACCTGCCGGCATTCAACAGCCCCGTCGTCACGCTGATCGACTGCCCGGCCGGGATCGAGCGGATCACCGAGAAGGGGCCGGTCGTCGACGGGAAGCAGTACGAGGTCGACTGCATCATCTACGGGACCGGCTTCGAGGCCGAGCTGACACCGCTGTTTCGTCGCGTGGGCCACCAGATCGTCGGTCGCGGCGGCGTCACCCTGGCCGGGAAGTGGGCCGAGGGGGCCGCCAGCTTGTTCGGGATGATGAGCCGGGGGTTTCCGAACATGTTCGTGATGCCGGCACCTGGGCAACAGGCGGTGGTGACGGTCAACTACACACAGCTGGCCGTGCTCGGGGCCGAATTCATCGGCGGCGCCGTGAGGCTCCTCAAGGAGCGCGGCATCGAGGTGTTTGACGTTGCCGCCGAGGCCGAGGATGAGTGGACGCAGAAGATCGTCGACTCCTTTGTCGATGGCAGTTCCGTCATGTCCGCCTGCACGCCGTCGCGCATCAACAACGAGGGCCACCCGGAACTGATGAATCCCCGTAACGGCAACTACGGCCGGGGGATGGGCGACTGGTTTGGTTACCGCGACCTGCTCGAGCAGTGGCTCGTGGACGGCCGTTTCGAGGGCCTCGAGCTCGAGGTCCGGTCGACGGCATCGTGAGCGCGCGTCAGCAGGTCGCCGTGGTGACCGGCGGCGGGGGCGGGATCGGAGGGGCGATCGCCGAGGAGCTCGGCCGGGGCGGCTGGTTCGTCGTCACCGTCGACCCCCTGGTGACTCTCGACGGCTCCGAGCAGCTTCCGGACCCGGAGGAGACGACGGCAGGGCGCATCGTGGCCGGCGGTGGAACGGCGCGGGCCTCGTCGGTGTCGGTGACCGACGGTGAGGGGGTCCGAGGCCTGTTCAATGAGCTGGTCGACGAACACGGCGGGCTCGACGCCGTCATCAACGTGGCGGGGATCACCCGGCCGACCTTCTTCGCCTCGGGCACCGAGGAGGACTGGCTGGCGGTGCTCCAGGTGCACCTCGGGGGCTATCTCAACGTGCTCGAGGCGGCGCTGCCGCTCATGGCCGCCGCCGGACACGGCCACATCCTCGGTGTCACCTCCGGTTCGGGATGGCGGGCCGCCGATGCCGGCGCCTACAGCTGCGCCAAGCGGGCGGTCGCCGCCCTCACCTGGCAGCTGGGCCGGCAGACGCCGCCTGGCGTGACCGTCAACGCCATGTCGCCCATCGCCGCCACCCGGATGGTGGCCGCCGCCCTTGAGCGCGCCCGTCAGGCGGGCCGGTCAGGCGGAGGCGGTATCTCCTTCCTCACGATGGCGGGCCCCGAGGACCTCGGACCGCTCGGCGCCTACCTCGTCAGCGACGACTTCGGCTGGTGCAGTGGCCGGGTGCTCTACGCCGGTGGCTCCGAGGTGGCGGTCATAGAAGAGCCTCGCCTTCTCGAGGTGGTGCGCGGCGACAAGGTGATCTCCCTGGCCCGGGTGCTCGAGGCCGCCATTCCCCGCGCCTTCGCCACCGCCGAGTCGAGCCAAGTGAGTGACGGCGCCAGCAATCCAAGGTTCGGGCCCATCTTCGACGAGCCGGCCCCCGACGAGGTTGCCTCAGCGGCTGTGCGTTCCTGTGTCGTGGTCAGCGACCGCTCACGACTGGCAGCATCGCTCACCGCCGCGCTCGAGTCACGGTCCATCACCTGCCACCACGTCGATGTCGGCCACGGCTTTGCCGACGCCGCCAAAGCGCTGAGCTCCGTTGTCGAAGCCGCAGGGCCGATCCACGCCATGGTCGTCGCCCCCGCCGGCCGGCAACCGACGAACACCTCGACCGATGGCTGGGAGCGGGTGCTCGCTGAGCACCGCGGGATCGTCGAGGGCATCCATAGCGACGCCGGATGGGCCCGGGCGGCCGCCGACTACGCCGCGGGCGCCGCCCGCCCGGTCCAGCTGGTGACCCTGACCGACGCCGCTACTACCGGAGGTCGTAGTCGGGCCCAGGCCTCGGGGCAGCTGGCGCGCGCCGCCGCCGGTGCGACGAAAGGGCGCGTCACGGCCTTCGCCGCCGGCATCGAAGCGTCGGAGGAGGAAGCCGGGGAATCGGTCGGGGCCCTCGTTGCCCACCTGCTCAGCCATTCCGAGGCATCGGCTCTCGCCGGTGCGGAGCTGGCGGTCGGCGCCGGCTGGCTCGGCCTTCGCAGCCACCCGCGACCGATCGGCAGTATCACCTTCGGGGGTCCTGCCCTCCCAGATTGGCTCGATGCCACGCTCCGGGAGATCGTCGGTGTCACCGGGCAGCCACCATCTATGGAGGCCTGATGACCGACCGGCCCAGTCGCGTCGTCGACGCTCACGTGCATATCTGGGACCCCGCCCGTACGGACTGGTACCCGTATCTGGCGCATCCACCGAAAGATGGTGCCGGTGATGCGTCAAGGATGTACCGCCGCTTCGATGTCGATACGTACAAGGCAGAGGCGGCGGGGTGGAACGTCGAGAAGTTCATCAACGTCGCCGCTGCCACCGGTCGTTCCTCCATCGACGAGACCATCGAACTCGACGGCAAAGCTCAGGCAGGAGACGGTCCCGATGCCATCATCGGCGGTCTACCTCCGACCGACACGGTGAAGGAGGCCATCGAACTCCTCGACCGGCAGATGACCGCTTCACGCTTTCGTGGGGTCCGCCCGATGGGCGCCAACATGGGGCCGGTCCCCGACGCCGGAGTACTCCACGCGCTGCAGGAACGAAACCTGGTCTTCGAGCTGATGGCCCATCCCGATCAACTGGAAACGGCGGCGAGGGAGCTCGCCGCCTTCGATGATCTGACCGTTGTCGTCGAGCACACAGGCTGGCCCCGTTCGAATACCGACGAGGAGCGCGCCATGTGGCGGACTGGTATCGACGCGCTGGCCGGCCTCGGCGACAACGTCGCGTGCAAGCTCTCCGGCCTGGCCATGCCGTTGCAGTCCATGAGCGTCGACGCTTTCGCCCCGTGGCTCGAGTACGCCATCGAGGTCTTCGGGGTCGACCGCTGCATGTTCGCCAGTAATTTCCCTGTCGACTCCATGTATGGCACCTTCGACGAGCTCTACGCCACCTTCAGCGCTTTGACCTCCGGCCTCGACGGCAAGTCCCGCGAAGAGCTCTTTGCTGCCAACGCAGAGCGCGTATATCGCTGCTAGGTCTCCCCTCCATGAAGACCGCCGTGGCCGGTTGGACGCCTTAGCCGACCACGGTACGACGGAGGTCGAGACACTGGCAGCCAATGAAGGGCCCCAACAGAGATAAGTCTTTAAATCTCTAAGATTCCCAGAGATCGCGCCGCGATCGACGACCGAGGCCCGGCCCGGGATCGAACGCCTCATGACGGCGCCAAGCATGGGGAGGGTGAGGTTGGTCCGAGCAAAGGACAATCGGCTTTCAGGGCTTCGGGGTGAACCTCTCATCGGAAGCGAGAATCTCATCGCAGACGTCGGCCGCCGCCATGTCCGTGACCGACACATAGGCGAGCATGAGGGCGATCGCGCTCGCAGAGAAGCGGTCCTGGACCAGTTCGAGAGCCTCGAGGACCTGGTGGCGATCGGGTTGATCGGCGGCTTCGCCCAGGGCGATGACGACTGCATCCATACAGGACTCCGAGAGGGCCTCGGCCACCAGCGGAGCGGTGGGTCGATACTGAGGCTGCTGGAGAGCCGTGGCCGGATCGCGCTTGCGCCTGAGCGTCCGGAGCGCTGTCCGTACGGCCAGTGGCTGAGAGTCGAACTCCGCCACCGGGAGGCCGCGGAGACCTCGAGCGACATCGGCGTCCCCGACCCAGAGCAGGATCTGTTGGAGCCGCTCCATGCGCGCTGCGATGACTGACTCGGTATTTTCCATGTGGGACAGATCTTCTCAGGTGGCGGCGGCGCTCTCGCCCAGTTTGGACCGGAGGTCGGCCTCGAAGGCCAGGATCTCGGGCGCCATTGCCTTGGCTCGCAGAGCCTCGAACTTCGGGTAGCCGGCGTCGCGCTCGGCGTCCCATTCGTCGGCGAAGCGTCCGGAGGCGATGTCCTCGACCAGCTCCCGCATGGTGGAGACCAGATCGAGGTGTCCGTACCGGCCGGCTCTCGACATCTGCCCGTACTGAGATGTCGGCGAGTGGTACGCCATCTGGGCGGCGCCACCCTCCAGGCGGACCAGGCGGTAGGTCCGCTCCACCTCACCGGAGAGGACCAGCTCGGTGACGATGGCCTCGATGGGGATTCCCTGCTCAAGCATGACCTGGACGAACGATTCACTGACGCGTCGCAGGGCCGGAGCCATCGCCTGCTCGACGGCCAGGTCGAGGACGGCCTCTTGTTTGGCGGTGAGTTCGATGGCTCCTTGGCGGAGCCCACCGATGGCCTTGGCCACGGCCAGGACACGGGCCCGGGCCGTGCCGGTGACGTCGCTGTGGACCCCAACCGCCGTGATGAAGCCGACGCCCTCGAGGTAGCAGCGACGGACCTCGGGCCCGAGCATCCGGGGCGCCACCATGCCGGTGTCGCAAGGGAGGTCGAGCCTGCCGAAGGCCAGCGTGTAGCCGCTGGCCACGATGACCAGGGCGTCGGACCTGGGGGCAAGAGGCAAGCTCGGGATGACGTCGTCGGGGACGAGCACGCAGATCACGTCGGCGTCATTCGCCCCTTCGAGGTCGCTGGCGGTGAAGCCATCGGCCTCGGCGGTGTCCCTGGTCTGGTCGGCCCGGACGCAGACGACGACGTCGAGGCCCGAGTCGCGCAGGTTGAGGGCCCACGATCTGCCCTGGTTGCCGTACCCGATGACGGCGACCCGCTGGCCGGCGAGGGCATCGAGCTGGGCGTCTGATTCGTTGAGGATGACGGTCACGTTCCGAACGTACCCGACGTTCCCGCGATGCCTCTGAATTGGACGGACCGGCTGCCGGGACGACCCCAGGCGATGGTACGCAGGTCGGAGTGGTGGAATTGAAACCCCAGTACGACCGCTCCCTAAATATGTAGGGCTAAATCCTATAAATAGCTAAGAATCCTAGAGATCTACCGGATGTTGGCCGAAGTTCGGAGGACGCTTCTCCAGGAAGGCGGTCACCGCCTCCTGCATGTCGCCGGTGAAGGTGGAGAGGATCTGGGTGCGGTTCTCGAGGTCGATGCCGGCCTGGAGCGATCCCACCTCCAGCTGTGACCACATCACTTCTTTCGTCATCCGTACGCCCCAGGGGCTGTTGGCGGCGATCAGCCTTGCCGTCACAAGCGCCTCGTCGAGCAGCTGGTCGTCGGGCACGGTCTTGAGCACGAGCCCAATGCGGTCGGCCTCGGCGGCGTCGATGATCCGGCCGGTGAGCATGAGCTCCCAGGCCCGCGAGGCACCGAGCAGCCGCGGCAAGAGCCAGCTGACGCCGATGTCGCAGCCGGAGAGGCCGAGGCGGACGAATGCCACATTGAAGCGGGCCGACGTCGCCGCTAGACGGATGTCGCTGGCGAGGGCCAGGGCCAGCCCGCCTCCGGCGGCGGGACCGTTCACGGCGGCGATCACCGGTTGGGGGAGAGATCGCAGGCGCGGCACCAGGGCGGCGATCTCCTTCTGGGTGGCGAGGCCCGACTCGACCCGGCCCGCCTCGACCGGACCGCGGGGACGGCCGTAGCCGTGGAGGTCGAGGCCGGCGCAGAATCCCCGGCCGGCTCCGGTCAAGATGACCACCCGGCAGGAACGGTCACCGTCGAGCGCCCCGAGGGCGTCGTGGAGCTCGCCCACCAGATCGGCCGTCATGGCGTTCAGACGCTCGGGCCGGTTGAGAGTGAGAAGGGTGATGCCCGATTCGATCCGTTCGCTGGTGACGTTGGGCATGTTCGGTCTCCTTCGACGATCCCCGGTGGGTTCGTGCACACGTGTTTCTATCCGCCGTGGCTCCGGGCTGTGGCTGACGCCTCGCTACCATCGCTGTCATGAGCGTTCCCATCGTCCTCGTCCACGGCGGTGGCCACGGGGCCTGGTGCTGGGAGCCGACGGTGGCCGAGCTCACGACCGAGGTACTGGCCGTCGACCTCCCTCCGGTGTCGATCCGGGGCGGAGCAGGGCGACTCGAGAGGGAGGGCCACGAGCAACTGCGAGATGGACCATGAAAGGACCACAGGGTGGGCTAGCGACATAACCCTCTGACCTGGGTCGGGACCGCATCCCTGAACGGCCATTTCTCACGCTATCGCTATCGATTTTCCACATACTTGCGCGCTCAAGCAAGAGAGTCGTCCCTGGTGGGCGGCAGCGGATGAGTTTTCGGCACTCACAGGTCGATCAGCTGGCGCCACCGCTCGTCTCCACAGCGGCGATCAGCAGCGGGCCGTCACGGTGGTCCACGGCCAGCCGTTGAGAGTCATTCAATCCTTGAGCCCACGCAGGTTCGTCTGACGAAGCCAGGCCGAGAGACTGCATGCCCGAAGCTAGCGGCAGGAACGAACATACGTTCGCTTAAGTCCGGTTGGCCCTGTTTGATCAGGCAAGGGAGAAACCCCTGGCCGTCAGACTTGGATGAGATTGTCGGCACCCACAGGGTGAGAGCTAATCGTGAACAAATCCTCTAATCGTGACCAAATCCTCTAGTAGGCAGCGCCGGCTCGGCGGATGCTCACATGCAAAGGCTTAGGGATGAATCGCAACGCGGTGGCCAACCGCGAGGAGGGCCCTATGCGCGACGAGACGTTCGACATCGTGGTAGTGGGTGGGGGGCATAACGGCTCCACGATCGCTGCCTACCTCGCGAAATCTGGCCTCTCGGTCGCTGTATGCGAAGCGCGCCCAGAGTGCGGTGGCGGCCAGGAGAACACCGAACCGCGACCGGGGTTTCGCATCGATCCTCACGCAACCTACCTTTACGGCGGCGCGGCACCGGGCTTCGACCAGCTGGAGCTATGGAAGTACGGAATGCGGATGGTCTACTACCCGTCGATGTCGGGGGTCGTCACACTCGACGGCGTCGCCGCAAACATGGGGAGCCGCTGGCGTCCCGACATCCTTGAAGAGAGCGCCCGCCGCTTCTTCCCCGAGCAAGGCGGAGGGGGCGGCCTGGTCGACGCTTTGCCTGAGCCTGCCATGCGTGAGCTGCTGCGGTCTCTGTTCTGGACGCCGCCGCACCCGCGCCAGCACGAGATCGATGAGGCCGACCTGCCATGGTGGCAGGTGTTCCGCAAGCACGTTCCCGAGCTCTGGACCGAGCGCCTTCTGGACATGAGCTACTGCGACTTTCTCGAGGAGTTCGTGCCGTGGGAGCCGGCTCGCGTGTTGGGCGCCATGGGTGCGTGGTATTGCGGTGCCCACCCCAACTGGGACGGCATGATGTTGCCTTCGCTCGGCGGTACAATGCTCTTCGGGTACTCGGGAGGGTCGCCACGCGGGGGAATGCACACCTATGCGCATGCGATTATCCGGTGCGCGATCGCACACGGTGCCCGGATCCTGACAAACTCGCCAGTCGAGGAGATCATCGTTCGCAACGGGCGCGCGGTCGGTGTCCAGCTCTCTGCCGACGCGTCGTTTCCGGAGAAGACGATTTGGGCACGCAAGGCCGTGATCTCCGGCGCCGACGTGAAACAAACGTTCCTGCACCTCGTGGGCCCGCAGCACATGGACGCTGGCTTTGCACAACGCGTCGCCGACGTTTCGCTCAAGGGCGGCAGCCTCTTTGTGATGTCGGTGATCTGCCGCGAGCTCCCGAAGTACCACGGTCGCGAGGACGCCTTTCCCGAAGATATCTACCCGTCCTGTGTGGTTGGTCCCGCAGACTCGATGGACTTCTTCTACGCACAGACTCGCGACGCCTACTCACACAAGAAGGTCCCAGCGTCGCTTACCCCTGAGCACCTCACGATGATGATCTGCTCGCATGACCAGTACGACCCAACGCGCACCGTGGACGGATATCACGTGCTGTCACCGATCTACCTGGAGTGTCCGCCGCCGCAGTACGACGTCGACGGACCAGAGGGGTATAATCGGCGCAAGCAGGAAATCGTCGATGCAGCGTTGGCGCTCATCGAGCGCATGGCGCCCAACATGCACGCCGACAACATCGTGGACGTGTTCGTCAACACCCCGTACGACTCGGAGTTCCGCAACGCGGGCATGTCGGGCGGCAATTGGTACGGTGCCCGACAGTCGGCCGACCAATGGTTCGGCACGCGGCCGATACCGGAACTGGCGCGATACCGCACACCGATCGACGGTCTCTACCTGTGCAGTCAGAGCATGCATCCGGGTGGTCTCTGTCTGATGGCAGTGCCCTACAACCTCATGCACATACTCATCGAGGACGGCATCGTGGAGCCTGCGAGTTGGTGGTATCCATCGGAGTGGTACGTGCCTGAGAGCGGCCGCCCGATGGCGGGAGTAGCGCGATGATGCGCAGGGGATATGGCATCGAACCGACCGAGCACATACTCGACGAGTTTCCCGAACATTCGAAGTTCGACGTCGCGATCGTCGGTGGCGGGCCTAACGGACTCATCGCGGCCGCATATCTCGCTCGTGCAGGGCTGCGCACGATTGTCGTTGAGCGGCGTCATGAATTGGGCGGCGGGCTCGCGACCGAGGAGACGCTGTTCCCCGGCTACTACACGAACACGCACGCCGTCTACCACATGATGACTGACTACATGCCCTTGTTCCGGGACTTTGATCTCGATGTCCACGGCCTCACGTTCGTGAAACCAAACGCGCAAACTGCTGCGGTTTTCACCGACGGAACGAGTCTGATGCTGTGCAATCAGGTTGAGGATACAAAGGACTCGATCGCAAAGTTCAGTCAGCGGGACGCCAACAGTTTCGGCAAGGTCATGCGTGTGTGGCGGCGGCTTGTCGACGACGTGATCGCGCCTGGTACGTATCTCCCGCCAATGCCGCCCATGGACATGATCGAGGCGTTCGAGCGAACTGGGGCTGGGCGCGAGGTGCTGCGGCTGACGGAGATGTCACCGATCGAGATCATCAACGAACTCGTCGAGGACGACAGGGTCCGCATGCTGCTGCTGTATGCCGCGTGCATGTGGGGACTCAACCCACACGAAAGCGGGCTCGGCTTCCTCGTTCCGCTGTACGTCGACCGCGCCGCCAACAAAGCATTGTGCTACGGCGGATCACACAAGCTGGCTGGCACGTTGTCGCGTGAGATCCTGCGCAATGGCGGCGTCGTGCTGGACAACGCAGAGGTCACGTCCTTCATCGTGGAGAATGGCCGGGTCACCGGTCTTGAGGTGTTCGATGGACGTGTGATCGAAGCCAAAGCGGTGCTGTCGAGCCTGCCGCCACCCCTCACGTTCGGCAGATTGCTGCCCGCGGAGCACGTGCCTTCCGATTTGAAGCGCGTGGCCGGCGAGTGGGAATGGGATGACTGGTCGTTCTTCACGCTGGCGATTGCCACCAACGAGGCGCCGCGCTATGAGACCGACGACCCATGGGTGAACGATGCCTTCATGGTCGTGACCGGGTTCGATTCAACGGAGCAGCTGCTCCGCCACTGGGACAACGTGCTCGCCGGCCGTCTCGATCTCGATTGTGTGGGCGGGCACGCGACGGTCGAGACCCGTTACGACCCGACCCTCGTACGGATCCCGGGGCATCACGTGAGCTTCCTGCAGGTGCACGTCCCAGGGGAGGTGGACGGCGGCTGGAAGGCCCGCCACGATGAGCTGGCCGACTGCCTGCTCGCACGGTGGGGTAGGTACGCGCACAACCTCACGCCGGACAACATCGTGCTATCAAGAGCGGAAAGCCCGCTTGACATCGAGACACGTCTTCCCAACATGGTGCATGGCTCGATAAAGCACGGCGCGTACAACGCGCTGCAGATGGGGGTATTCCGACCGCACGACACTTGCGTAGCGGGACGTACGCCGGTCGAGGGCCTGTACCTCTGTGGCGCTTCGTCATACCCGGGCGGACTCGTCATCGGCGGACCCGGCTATATCGCCGCTAACTCCGTGGCCGACGATCTCGGCGTGCAGAAGTGGTGGGCGCCGCCCCGCTACGTACAACGCTACCGAGAGGTGTATCTCTCGTGAAATTGCGGTCGCGTGGCCTGGGCCGTAAAGAGCTCGTGATGGACTTTCGTGAGTACGAGGTCTCTCGCGACGGCGACGACGTCGTCGTAACCGGAACGATCCGTGAGCCGGTGAACTGGGACTTCACGATCCGCATCACCGGCGATGACATCCCAGGCATGTTGCGGCTCGGACTGCATCGGCACACCCTGGCGATGGCTACCCGCTGGGCGTTGCGCCGCAGATCCAAGGTACCGCCAGCGCCCGAAGCTGCACCGGTCGCGCCTCGTCCGCCGACACCGGCCGTGTCCCCACGCGCCGTTCTGCCCGACCCCGGTGCGGAGCCGTCGCCTGTCGCCCCCAGGCCAACCCAAGCCACCGCACGGCGCCCTCCTGTGTCGAACCCGATTTCGGACACCGAGGCGCCCGACTTCGGCGTGCCGCGACGGCGGGGTTGGGCAAACGGAGAACAAGCGTCAGCAACCGATGCCGTCACAGAAGGAGAGCGACGTTGACGCGCGCATACGACGCGATCGTGATCGGCGCCGGACACAATGGCCTTTGCCTGGCCGCCTACCTGCAACGCGCCGGTCTCTCCACCGTGGTACTGGAGCGTCGGCACGAGGAAGGCGGTGGCATTAACACCGAGGAGCCCGTGCTTCCCGGGTTCCGCCACAACATGCACGCGCAGTACATGGAGTTCTTCGACATCATGCCGATGATTCAGGACTTCGCACTGGCAGACCTCGGACTGCGCACAGTGATGCCCGAGGCCCAGGCTGGCATCGCCTTCGCGGACGGACGTCCACCCGTGATCCTGCACCGGCCCGACCTACTCGACCGCACTCACGAAAGCATCCGCCGATATTCGAAGGCTGACGCTGACATGTACGTTGAGCTGAAGCACCGCGCGGCCGACCTGGAGCAGCTGTTTGCCACCGGGCTCTACAACATTCCCCAGCCGGGCGGCCTGGACGACCAGGCAGCGATGATCCAGGCGACGTTCGGTGACCTCGGGGTCGGCCCACATTTCTTGATGAAGTCTCCTAAGAACGTCATTGACGAGTTCTTCGAGACACCCGAACTGCGCGCGCTGCTCTACCGGGGGTGCGTCGAATGGGGCTACCCGATCGACGGACAAGGCCTCGGTGCGGGTTTTCTGCTCTTTGTGATGTGGACGCTAGGCAACTGGAAGCTCGCGTGCGGAGGCACCCACACCCTGGCCAAGGCGATGACCCAGGCGTGCTACCGCGAGGGGGTAGATCTCCTCGAGAACGTCATGGTCGAGGAGGTCATCGTAGACGACGGTCGGGCGGTCGGCGTCAAGACGCGTATCGGCGACATCCGGGCAACGAAGGTCGTAGCCTCAAACGCTGACTTGCGCCAAACTCTGCTCGACATGGTCGGTGAGGAACACCTCAGCGCACTGTGGGTGAAACGGGCGCGTGCCTTCCGGTACGGCCCCAGTCACGTTCTCGGTACGCCATGTTTCTGCCTCTACGAGCCGCCACATTACAAGTCTGCGCAATGGGATCCCGCCATCGACCGCTGCTTCTACACACTGGTCGGCTTCGACGGACCGGAGGACACGGTTCGGTATATCCGTGACGCATACATGGGTCGAGTGCCCAAGCCCGCTGCGGGAACCTGGGTCAATAGCCTCTGGGACCGGTCGCAGGCACCGCCCGGCCGGCATGCGGCGACGGGGTGGTATTTCCTTCCGAGCGCGAGCGCCCTCACCACCGAGGAGTGGGCCGAGATACGTGCAACCTTCAATGAGAGCTTCCTGGACGTGTGGCACGACTTCGCGCCCAACATGACCCGGGACAATGTCATTGCCCACAAGCTCTACACGCCCGATCAGATGGAACGGAAGAACCTGATGCGCGAGGGCGACTTCTCGAATGGTGAGTTTGCCCCCGATCAAATCGGCGCCAACCGCCCGTTCCCGGAGGCCTCAAACTACCGTACCGAGATCGACGGACTGTATCTCTGTGGACCCTCGGCCTACCCGGGTGGCGGGGTCCACGCGGCGTGCGGGTACAACGCGTACAAGGCGATCGCCGAGGATCTGGGGCTCCCGAGCCCGGTCGTCGCGACGCGTGGCTACTGACAGGGGACTGCGATGGCGGATATCTACACCCCCGACTGGTACGAAGAGGTCCGGGACGCGATGAATGCTCGTGTCGCGACCATGAAGGACCCCCCGGGGGGGGAGTTGCAGATCAAGGTGGAGATCTACGGCGATGGGGTTTCGCCCTACGTGGCCGAAGGTTCGGAGCGCCACTTCCTCGTTAGGATCGAGGAAGGCCACTGTGCATGGTACCGCGAGGTCGAAGGAGACGACCCAGCCGTCAAGTTGGACTACCGGTTCCGAGGTTCTGGAAACACGTTCGACGAGATCGCAGCGGGCCTGGAGGACCCGATTACAGCGGCGCTACACGGCACGGTCAAGGTGCGCGGCGACATGCGCTTTCTCATGCGCCAAGCCGAACATGTCAAGGTGCTCCTCGAGGCATACGCAACCGGCGTGCAGACGTCCTGGCCGCTCGGACGCCCGCCCTATGCGGCGACTCAGGAGGAGGCAGTCCGTGCGTGACTCCTACGACGCCATCATTGTCGGAGCTGGCCACAACGGGCTCACCCTTGGTGCCTATCTGGCGCGCAGCGGGCTCGAGGTCCTGGTGCTCGAGCGTCGACACGAGGAAGGAGGTGGCTTGTGCACCGAGGAGCTCACGCTGTCGGGATTCCTGCACAACGTGCACGCCAATTACCACACGTTCGTCGATCTTGCGCCACCGGTGCATGACCTTGACGTACGTGGACATGGCGTCGAGTACGTACGGCCCGAAGTGCAGATGGCGTCGATCTACGGTGACGGCACCGCACTCACGGTTCACACCGACCTCGACAAGACGTGCGCGTCGATAGCGCGGTTCTCGGAGGAGGACGCCGAGACGTTTCGTCGCCTCTATGTCGAGGCCCACGGTTATGTCGATCTTCTCCTCTCCACCTTGATGTATCAACCGCCGATGTCGGTGAAGGAGCTCACCAGAGCGCTAGCGACTTTCGGCGTCGAAGACCGCTCTGAGTTCCTCTCCGTGAAGCTGCGGCGGGAGACCATCAACCAGTTCCTCGATCAGCACTTCACCCATCCCAAGGTGAAGGCGCATCTGGCCTTCCACGGTGCGGTCTGCGCGTACACGAATGACGTGCCAGGCCTCGCGATCGGCTTTCCATTGCTCGTCGGCAAGATTGACAATTGGCACCTGTGCATTGGTGGCTCACATCGTCTTGCCCACGCCCTTTGGCGCGATCTCGCGCAGCATGGTGGCGTGATGGTCAGTGACGCTGACGTCCGGGCGATCCTCGTCGATGGGAATCGTGCAGTAGGCGTGCGGCTGGCCGATGGCACCGAGGTCGTCGCTCGCAAACTCGTCGCGTCGACCGTCTCGGTCGAACAAACCTTCCTCGAGTTCCTCGAACCGAGCACGGTACCTGAGGAGTTGCGCGGGCGGATCAAGAACGACGTCAAGCACAAGGATTGGACTCTATTCTCCGTGCATCTCGCGATGTCCACCTTGCCGGAGTACTCGGCGGCCGAGTTCGACCCCGACGTGAACCGCGCCTGGGTCGTGAACCTGGGATACGGATCGCTCGAGGAGTTGAACGCTGACTTCGCCGCCGCCCGCGCCGGGCAGCTCCCCGAACCAAAGCCGAATGCTGCGGTCAACTCACTCTACGACCCGACCGACGCGCCACCAGGGTGCGCCACCGGGCTCCTCCGCCAGTTTGCACCGTTCGCGATCGCCGGTGGCGGAGAAGGCGAGTGGGAAAGCCTCGGGCGTTGGTATGGACACCGTTGTATCGAAGCCTGGCGCTCGCACGCGCCGAACCTCACCGACGACGTTATCCTCGATTGGGTGCCGTACACCCCGCTCGAAATCGCGCAGAAGTTCCCCAACATGGTGCGGGGCGACTGGATGATGGGAGAGGTCAGCCTCGCGAACATGCTCGACCAGCGACCGTTGCCCGAGCTCGGTCAGTATCGCACGCCCGTCGAGGCGCTCTACATGGCGGGATCGACACAGCATCCGCACGGCTTCATAACCTTCGCCCCCGCCTACAACGCGCTGCAGGTGATCGCCGAGGACCTTGGCATCGATACGTGGTGGCGGCAGGTGTGACCGTCATTGCCGCGACTGCGGACGGCAGGGGCCGTGCCGACACCAGCGTCAGACTCGCTGATGGCGACCGCGCCTCCGGTCTGGCCTGCATGCTCGCGAGCTTGCTCGAAGACAACCTCCGTGACTTCCGCACCCGAGCCTTCGTCGCACGACTGACGCGTGGTGACGTCGTGCTGCTCGCTTCGGATAGCGATATCGCAGTGACGCTGTCGTTTCGTCCGGGTGAGGTCGTCATCGGAGATGGCCCTCAGCCCGGCGCTCCGGTCCTGGCGGGTCAGTGGCTCGACATGGCCAAGCTGTGCAGCGGACGGCGGTCGCCTTTTGCAGCGATGACATCGGGTGAATTGCGCCTGACGCCGGGGCGGAAGCTGCGAGCGGTAGCCGGGGCGGGTTTCGCGTTGTCGGTGCCGAAGTCGTTCTATGACGAGAACCGTGAGACCTTCCTCCGGCGTCGCCGCGGACTCATCATCTCGTTGACGTTGCTTGCAGCCGTGATGTTGACTGCCGTCACCTTGTCGCAGGAGCACTCTTCGCATCGCCCCTGCCGCCGAAGAGCGCATGGACGAGTCCATCCGGCGAGTAAGGTGCCATGACTATCGTAAACCTCGCGACGGACGCCGGGTTGTTGCAGGTCGACGACACCGGCCGAACGTGTGCGATCGACTTTGGTGGCCGACAAGTCGTCGCGGTCGACGCGCGGGGCGATCTCGTGGCGGCCGCTCTGTCAGGTGGGGGAGTGCGGCTCCGGGTGGACGGGGGTTGGCGAAATCTCGGTCTTGAGGACGCGACAGTCTGGACGGTTGCCGTCGGCGAGAATCATGAGGTGTATGCCGGGGTGGAACCAGCTGCGCTTTGGCGCCTAGGCGAAGGCGAGCCGCTCGAACTCAACGGCCTCCGCGGTGTTGTCGGGCACGATGAGTGGCACTCGCCCTGGGGAGCCGCCGACCTGTCGACCATCGTTGTGGACGGGGACCGGTTGATCGTGGGCGTCGAGATCGGTGGGGTCGCTGTCAGTCATGACCGTGGTGCCACGTGGGAAGCGCGCAACGAGGGCCTGTTTGAAGATGTGCACGTCGTCATTGCTTCCGATGCGTTCTTGTGCGCGACCACAGGCATGGGCTGTTTCCTCAGCAACGACGAGGGAAGGCGGTGGACGTGGGCCAGTGACGGTATCGATCGCGGGTACACCCTCGGACTAGCGCAGACGGACGATGCGTTTCTCGTCGGTGGCGCATCCGGACCGCCGTCGTTGTGGGACGCTGGTGGCCCGGAAGCGGCGATCTACCGGGCGCACGAAGGTGCGCACTTGTTCCAGTGGGAGATCGTCTTCGATGAGTTCGTTGGGGCCGTTGAACGGAACTGCCTGGTCGCACACGGAGAGCTCGTTGTTGCCGGAACGACGTCCGGCGAACTGCTGCTGAGTCACGATGCCGGACGCTCGTTTACCCTCGAGCGAGCGGACCTCACACCAATCCACGCGGTGGCTATTTCAGCGTAGGTGCGGCGGGCCAATCTGGCCGGAGACTTTCATCCTCACCGGGTCAGCCTGGTCGAGTTGCAACAGCGAGGACGTGCCCGCAGTACGGCTTTAACTCCGTCGTGACTGCCGCTTCCATGATGAGGGCTGCCGCTGCGGCCTCACCGAGTTCAGCCTCGAGAGCTTCTCGCTGGGCGAGAATCGCGCCAAAGCCTGCGGCGACATGATGTCGCCAGTCCGGGATCTGGTCGTAGCGCACGATATCGAAGCCGACTTGTTCGAGGCGCGGTCGATAGTCCGGTACGGCATCTTCCCAGTACGGCAACCCGGCAACGCGTTCGGGGTCAAGCTCGAACGCGACGAACGCGAAGCGCCCGCCGGGGCGGAGCACTCTAGCGATCTCTGCCAACGCCCGTGTCTTGTCGGGCGTGTAATGGAGCGCATCGACCGTCATGACAGCATCGACTGATGCTGTTTCGAGGCCAGTCGCCTCGAAGGTCCCCTGTCTGAACGTTGCCCTTCCGCTCATCCCCAGAGGGCCTACTCGCTCCGTCGCCCGCTTGATGGCCGTCGGCGACAGGTCGATACCGACAAGGCGCGCATGAGATTGCTTTGCGGCCCACAACCCCGGACCGCCCGCGCCGCACGCCAGGTCGACAAGGAGTTTACCTGCGGTGAGAGCCAATCCTTCGGTGAGCGACCGCAGTTGGCCAGGGTGAGGACGCTGATGTGAGCGAACTCCTCAGGGAAATCCGGCCCGGTGAAGTGCTGCCGCCATATTTCACGCAACGTGGGGCTTTGACCCCACACGGCGTAGAACGCCTCGTAGCCGCTCGCCACGAGGTCGGCAGGTTCCGATCCCGTCCAGCTCGGTGTCGTGTCCACATGAGTGCCGTTCGATCAGATCGTCGGTGGATTCACGAAGATAGTTGCCGGCACCGCGAGCGTCTTCCCATCGGGCCGGCTGAGGGTGCAGGTTCCCACGAGCCCAAGCTGTGATGTCGCGACACCAGCCAGCCCGGGAGTGGGTCGGTCGGTTGGTGGGTTTTCGAATCGCCGCTGACCAGGGACTTCGTTGGACGACTAACCCAGTGATGTCCGCCATGGACGTGTTGCCTGGGGACGTTCGTTAGCAACCTGTGAGCATGACCGCCCATCAGCATTCGTCGAGCTGGCGAGGGACGTTGGTGCAGGTCAGGATGGGTGTTAAGGGTCCGGGCATGTCCAGAGGACCCTGCCGTTCAGAGCCTTTGCGTTCGCGGATTGCTGACGCGAAGGAAGCCTGAAGACCACTGAGGGTCAGGGTGCCCAGAGCTATGGCAAGTTCATTGCCGTCCGCAGCGCCTCGCCGAAGATCGACCCAAGTGCCTCGATGTCGCCGGGTTCTGTGGTCTCGCCCGGTGACACCGATGAGATCCACCTGGCCGTCCGCGTCGCGTGGACGATGAACAGCTCTTCGATGCTTGATGCACACCATTCGCCGAGTTCGCCCGGCGCCGTTGCCAAGGCATTCGGAATCTCCCGTGCGCCACGGTCGGCCTGGAGAAGTCGGTACACGTCGTAGGCGTCGCTCTCACGCTTGCCCTCCGTTGTACCCCGCCGAGTCGGGATGGATTGAAGCTTCGCCGCCACGAGAGCGGCAGATCGTGCCAAACGCAGCTCCAGCCGTGCTCGAACTCGCTCGTCATCGTCCCGGTCGACCAGAGTCAGCACGACCACTCGGCGGTGTCGGCCATCCACCGGTGTGCAAGGGCAAACAGCTTCTGCTGCTCATTGGACTCGGGAAGGTCCTCCAAGACAAGGACAGGTGCCACCTCGATAATGTCGATCTTCGTTCCGTCCTTCAGACGAACGCCCGTGGTCGTCTCCTCCGACGCGATACGCCGCAGTGTGGCCTTCGCCGGCGGGTCAGTTTGCCGCGACAGCATGTCGGTGTCGCCCGTAGGTCGGTGGCTCTCGGCGAGGCGCGCCATCACGGCTAGCCCTCCGATCAGCGCCCAGTCACTGAGCCCGGCCCTGCTCACCTCGGCGAGGTGTTCGATCAGATCGGCCATCGTCCCCGCCGCATCGGCCACGAGGAGGATATGGGGTTCACCAGACACGGCGGAATCCGGACGGGGGGTCGAAGGCTTCCAGGATCTCCCGGCCCCGCGCCCCTCTCCGGGCGAGATCGAGCGCGGCGACGACCGGATGCGGTACTGGCCACCTCACACCCGCTTCGGGTCGACGTTTTCCCAGGTCGTATCGGTGGGCCACGACCCAACGCGTCGGCGTCACCGTTACCGTCGCTCCTCGATCCGCCGAGGTACGTGCCTCCCCATAGACTTGCTTCGCGATACGCAGCGTTCGCTCGTCGGGGACGTAGAAGTCCGGCGGCGAGTTTCCCCGCAACGGCAGTGGCGCCCCCCAGGCCGCTGCGGCCTGGTCGCCGCTCAGGGTCCAGCCGAGCGTTCCCTCGATGTCGTCGACACCGAGCCCCAGCTGTGTCGAGCTGGCGTCGTCGGGCAGAGTCGGAGCCGCGAGCAGTTCCACCGTGCGTAGGCGGGCACCCCAACGCTCCGACAAGCTCCAAAACAGTGGCGCTCCTACCGTCTCTGTCGAGCCCTCCTCGACAAGATTCTCGGCTCGCAGCGCCTTCAGCGCTGCCGCTGCTGAGCTTGGCGCCATCTCGAGTTCGGCAGCGAGGCCCCGAACGGTGATGCGGCCGTCAGCCGCCAGCAGTCGCAACGCCACAGCCCGGCCCGACGCTGTGTCGAGTGCACTCTTCTGCGGCGCCTCGACTAGTCGTTCCACCGGCGCGTCGATGCGTACCCGATCGAGCCACAGTCGCAGCTTCCCTCCCCGATCCAGGTAACTCCACCCCGCCTCCTCGAGGGTCTTGCGCGCGTCGGCCGAGAGATGGTTGGCGACAAGGAGGTGGTAGCCGTCTTGGTCGAGGTGCCGGTCCACGAGCTGCCGGACCCCGACCGGAGACGGCGTGCCTTTGACCGCCACCTTCACGCGCCGCTCTTCGCCATTCAGGTCGATGACGAGGTCGTAACGCCCGTCCGGCAACGGGGCCTTCTCGACCGCTAGTCCCATTTCGGACAGAACGTCGAGGAGGTCCGCGAGTGCCGATGCCTCGTCCGGAGCCGTTCCCACGGTTCCATACTAATCGTTCGTACTGGTGTTCAGGATTATCGAACATCAGTACGCGCCCTTCGGTAGCCAAGACCGACAAAATCCCTGGACAGGACCCTTGGCGCCAGCGACGGAAATGCTGGTGTACGCATGGTCAGGACTATCGAACGTCAGTACGGGCGGCCACGGCGTCGACGGGGGCGAAGCGTGAAGTCTCGCCGAATCCCATTCGTTGAGGGCCCTGGACGAAGGACTAGGGGCCGTCTGTCGTCATCTAGGAATAAGAGGCAGGCACCGTCGTGGTGTCACCGGCGGCAAATTCGGCTCGATCATGCACCCGAACGGGAAGTACCCTCTGCTTCAGACGAGCGCTAACTGTCACCGCTCCTGACGGGCTCGAGGCCCCGCCGATCAGGAGAAGAAGAGCTCGATGGACCTCCTTCCACCACCTGTGTGCCCGCTTCGTCGCGGCCGGGACCGAAGGAGGCTCCGTGCGCGGACACGTCTATCGCCGGGGAGAAACCTGGACCTACGTCGTCGATATCGGCCACGACACGACGGGTCGTCGACGCCAGACGTCGAAGGGTGGATTTCCCACCAAGAAGGAGGCACAAGCCGCGCTCAACGTCGCCCTCAACTCCCTACAGCAGGGCACGTACGTTGAGCCGACCGCCATCACCGTCGACCACTTCCTGAAAGAAAGGTGGCTCCCCGCCGTCACGGGGACGATCCGGCCGACGACGTACTCGTCCTATGCAATGCATGTGCGCTGCTATCTGGCGCCCGCCTTCGGCCGTCTGCGCCTCCAGCACATCACTCCGCTCGCCATCAACACCTTCTACGCCGAACTACTCCACGGTTGGAACGGTCGGGCAATCCTCAGTCCGGCCACCGTGCGCCGGATCCACGCCACGCTCCACCGGGCGTTGCGCGACGCCGTGCGGTGGCAACTGATCCTGCGCAACCCGGCCGGTGCCGCCGATCCGCCGCGGGCCCGTCGTCCGGAGATGAGGGTGTGGACACCAGCCCAGCTCCACGTTTTTCTGGGCGACGCAGCCGGCGACCGCCACTACCTTTGGCTGTTCTACATCCTGACCGGGGTGCGTCGAGGGGAGGCTCTCGCCTTGCGTTGGTCCGACGTCGATCTGGAGGCGGGCACTGCAGCCATACGACGCAGCCTCGTGCCCGTCGACCACGGCCTGGTCTTCGGCGAACCCAAGACTGAACGGGGTCGGCGCTTGATCGGACTCGACCCCGAGTTGATCAGTGCCCTCGGCGATCACCGGCGTGGCCAGGTCAAGGAACGTCCGCGCATGGGAGCGGACTATGACGATCAAGACCTGGTGTTCGCGCACCGCGACGGGAAGCCGCTTCATCCCGAGCGGGTCTCTCGGTGGTTCTCGAAGCTGGTCGGGACGACGGGCGCACCCCATATCCGGCTTCACGATCTTCGTCATCTGCATGCAACACTGGCCCTGGCGGCCGGAGTGGCCCCACGGGTGCTGGCGGATCGGTTGGGTCACAGCACGACGGCGGTCACCACCGACACCTATCAACATGTCCTTCCCGACCTGGATCACGACGCCGCCCGTCGAGTGGCAGCGCTGGTCTTCGCCCGTCCCGGCGCCCGGGAGCGGGAGCTGGGGTCGGCGCCCGGTGTCGGCAACTCAGAGCCCGCGTAATGTGCGGGCGTGGCCCCCCAGCCGGTGTTTCAGCTGCGTCTTCACCTTGAGGGCGTCGAGCCCGCTGTCTGGCGGCGGTTACTCGTCCCCGGCGGAGTGACGGTGGCGAGGCTGCATGACATGTTCCAGGTGGCGATGGGGTGGACAAACTCCCATCTGCACAGCTTCACCATCGGGGAGCAGCAGTATGTGATGGAGGTCGACGATCCCGAGGAAGAGCTCGACGAGCAGGAGACCACCGTTTCCGTGGCCCTGCGTGGCGGCGTCCGGCGCTTCACCTATGCATACGACTTCGGCGACTCCTGGGAGCACGAGGTGGTGGTCGAGGACGCGACCTCGTCACCCCTGTCGCTCAAGCACGCGGTGTGCCTCGACGGCCAGAACGCCTGCCCGCCCGAGGACGTCGGGGGAGTCGGTGGCTATGAGCAGTTCCTCGAGGCACTGGCCGATCCCACCCATGAGGAGCACGCCCGCTACCTCGATTGGGTCGGGTACCGCTTCGATCCCGCCGCCTTCGACCTTGCCGCCTTGAACGCCGACCTGCAGCGCGTTCGCTGACCGCAGGATTGTGCTGCGCTCCGGCGACGAGCCGTCGGCATTCGGCGGCCAGAACCCGTTAGCAAAGCGTGAGCAAGGTGGCCGGGTGATTGCCACAGGCCGGTGACGGCGACCAAGGAACTCCTGGTCAGATGGGGTGGGCGAGGGGGGACTTGAACCCCCACATCCTTTCGGACACAGGAACCTGAATCCTGCGCGTCTGCCTATTCCGCCACTCGCCCGAATGACGAGGTCACGTTAGTCGACCCCTTTGAGCGGTCAGGGAGGTGCTCGACCGTACGACGTTGAGGCGCTGGCCTTCGCGCTGGCGTTGGGGTCGCCGGAAGTGACCGCCCCCCATGGTCGACCGGGCCAAAGCTGGTGGACATCTCCCGTGGGTCAGCGTCGGTAGACGGTTGACGCACTCTCGGACGTGCGGCCCCTCGCTCAGCCGCAGGTGCCCGGGTCGCTCGGGATACGCGAGGAGAGAATGGATCCTTATACCTCAGAAAGTGAATAACTGAGGTATCGTTGGCCCATGACACCTCAGAAGAGCGAGGGGTCCCGCTCTTGGCCGGCCGTGGGAACGGAGGAGGCGTTCTGGAGCCCCGACGCAGCCATGGCCTACAGCAATCGGGAGCGTCGCGAACAGACCGGCCCGTACCGTCGGGCCATTCCGGCATTCATCAGCAACGCCCGGATGGACATCCCCTCCACTCTTGCCGCCCGGATCGAGGACGCCAGCAACGAGATCGTGCGTTTCGACGCAGAGATGGGAGTGGAGATCGCGCCCTACGGAGCCGTCCTCCTTCGCAGTGAATCGACAGCATCCTCCCGAATCGAACATCTCTCGGCATCGGCGCGTGCCATCGCCACGACCGAGGTGGGTCAGGGGCAACCAGGATCAAACGCGAGCGAGATCGTGGCCAACACCCGTGCCATGCAAGCTGCAACCGACATGGCCAACGATCTTGATTCCGACACCATCCTTGTATTGCACCGGATCTTGATGCAGGACGTTCCGGGCATCGCCGCGGGTCAATGGAGGAAGGGACAGGTGTGGATCGGGCCGGGGACCGCTGGTCCCCGCATCGCCGACTACGTCGCACCCGACAGCGATCGGGTCCCCGCGCTGATGAACGACCTGACTGCGTTTATGAACCGAGACGACCTCCCGGTCTTGGCCCTCGCTGCCGCCGCCCATGCCCAGTTCGAGACCATCCACCCGTTTCCAGACGGAAACGGACGAACCGGACGAGCGTTGGTCCACGCCATTCTGCGCAACAGAGCCCTGACCCGGTCCACAACGGTTCCCATCTCCGCCGGTCTACTCACCGACACGGCGCCTTACTTCGTCGCTCTCACCGGTTACCGCAAAGGAGACACCGAGAAGATCGTCTCGATGCTCTGCTCAGCGTCGCTCAGTGCCGTGGCAAACGGGCGGACGCTGGTCTCGGATCTTCGCTCCATCCGCAGGGAGTGGGACGAGCGCCTGAAAGTGCGCAGGGGTTCTGATGCACTGAGGCTGGCTGATCTGCTCATCCGGCAGCCCGTCATCACCACCGACGTCATCACGAGGGAACTGGGCGTCACGCCGAACAACGTGGCTCGCATCGTCGGTCCATTCGTGAGCGCCGGAATCCTGATCGCGACCAGAACGGGATCGAGGGGCAGGACGATATGGCGGTCACCGGAGGTGCTCTCCGAAATAGACAGTTTCGCTGATCGGGCCGGTCGGCGAATGCCGTAGGTTTCTGTGGACATGCCCGGAGTCACCCTCGTACATTGTTGTCGCAGCTCCTGACGGGCTCGAGGCTCCGCCGTCCAGGCGAAATAGCACGCCGAGCCTCCTTCGTATCCCTGCGTGTCCGGCGGCCCTCGCCGCGGCCAGGAGAAGGAGGTCCTCGTGCCAGGTGCCGAGCCGGCCGAGATCATCGTCGCCCGATTCCTGAGAGAGACATGGCTCCCAGCCGCTCGGGCAACGATCCGGCCGACCACTTACTCCTCCTACGAGATGCACGTCCGCTGCTACCTGGTGCCGGCGTTCGGTCATCTGAGGCTCCAACAGCTGACGGCGCCGGCCATCAACGGCTTCTACGGCGAGCTCCTGCAAGGCTGGAACGGTCGCCCTGTTCTGAGCGCCGCCACGGTGCGCCGGATCCACGCCACCCTTCACCGGGCGTTGCGTGACGCCGTTCGTTGGGAGCTGATGGTCCGGAATCCGGCCGGCGCCGCCGACCCCCCACGTGCGCGTCGGCCGGAGATCAAAGTCTGGTCAGCGGCTCAACTTCAGGTCTTTCTGCGCGACGCCGCTGGTGATCGCCATTACGACCTGTGGTTGTTCTACATCCTCACCGGCATGCACCGAGGAGAGGCGCTGGCGCTGCGGTGGTCCGACGTCGACCTCGTGGCAGGAACGGTCGCCATACGGCGCAGTCTCGTCCCCGTCGACCACCGGCTCGTCTTCGGCGAGCCCAAGACCGAGCGGGGTCGGCGCCTGATCGGACTCGACCCGCAATTGGTCCGTGTTCTCGCCGACCGCCGGCGTCGCCACGAGGAGGATCGTCGGCTGGCCGGCGAGGCCCACCACGACGGAGACCTTGTGTTCGCCCGTCCCGACGGGACGCCAATTCATCCCGAACGGGTGTCGCGTTGGTTCTCGAAATTGGTGGCGACGACGGCAGCTCCGCCCGTCCGGCTCCACGATCTCCGTCACCTGCACGCCACCCTGGCTCTCGAAGCGGGGGTGGCCCCGAGGGTCCTGGCCGACCGGTTGGGTCACAGCTCGACAGCGGTCACCACCGACATTTATCAGCACGTCCTGCCCCACATGGATCACGACGCCGCCCGACGGGTGGCCGAGCTGGTCTTCGCCGATCCCATCGATCGGCGACCAGGACAGGGGCCGGCGTGAAGGTCAGGGAGGTGATCCGCTTCCCCGAACGCGAAGGCCGGCAAATGGTGAGACAGAAAGGCTCCCACCACCAGTTCCGCCATCGGGGAGCGGAGAGGGAGTGTGACCGTGCCGGGCGGTCTCGGGAGCGAACTCAAGCCCGGGCGACCGGTGGCCCACCAGCCGTCCACAACCTTCCTCCTATGTAACTGATCGGTACAAGACCGATCGGGTATAAGACCAATTAGTGACACCGCAACTGCTACCACTTCGGCTCTGCCCGCCTCGGCCCCGTACTTCTCAGACAGTGGTTGTCGGGACGCAGTAAGCGGTCGTCACGGGCGATCCCCCCTGCTCAGCGCCCCTGCGCCTCCTGCATGTCGTCCGGGCCGCCGGTCGGCTTGCTACAGCACAAAGGTAGGATCTGCATCCACAATGGGACTCCAGCAGTTCGAGCAGCGCCTCGAGCGCCTGGTGGAAGGGGCGTTCTCGAAAGCGAACCGTGCCGGCCTCCAGCCGATCGAGATCGCCCGCCGCCTCACCCGGGAGATGGACCTCCGCCGCCGGGTCGGGGTCCACGGCCTCATCGCCCCCAACGCCTACATGGTCATCCTCTCCATCGAGGACGCCGAGCGCTTCGACTCCTTCGCCGATGCCCTGGCCCGCGAGCTCGGCGACGCGGCCCGGGACCATGCCCGCACGGAGGGCTATACCTTCTTGGGCCCCGTCACCGTCACCCTCCACTCGCTGGAGACCCTGCGCCCGGGCCGCTTCAACGTCAAGGCCGAGGTCCAAGAGGGCCCCGAAGGGGTGGCGGCCGGATCCATCGTTCTCCCCGACGGGTCCCGTATCGTGCTGGGGGTGGAGCCGATCACGATCGGCCGGCTCCCGGAGTGCACGGTGGTCGTGAACGACCAGAACGTCTCTCGGCGCCACGCCGAGATCCGGCACTCGGGGAGCGATGTGGTGGTGGCCGACCTCCGCTCCACCAACGGCACCAAGGTCAACGGCGCCACAGTGACGGAGCGGGTCCTCGAGGACGGAGACGACATCACCGTGGGCACGACCACCTTGCGATTCGAGACGTCCTGAGAGCGTGTCCGGCCATCTCTCTGCCACCGCGCTCAATAATCAGAACCTCCTCCGGGCGCTCGAGATCTTCGTCGTCGTCCTCGTCTGGCTCTTCTTCCTCCGTGTCATCCGCGCCGTCTGGGTCGAGGTCCGCCCCCCCCGTGTCCGTGCCATCGACCCCACCACAGGCGAATCCCGGCGCGAGCGCAGCGGCAAGTTCCACCTGAAGGTCATCGAGCCCGCCGACAACCGGGGCACCGTTTATGACCTGGCCGACGAGATCACGGTGGGCCGCGCCGCGGGCTGCGGCGTCCACGTCGAAGACGCCTACACCTCGAACCTCCACGCCCGGGTCTTCCGCCGCGAGGGTGCTGTCTGGGTGGAGGATCTCGGCTCCACCAACGGCACCTGGGTGAACGCCGAGAAGATCGACGGCCCCACCCGGATCGGCCGGGGGGATCTCCTCCAGGTGGGCGGCACCGTCTTCGAGATGGCCCGCTGATGACCGGAGACTCTCTGTGACCGGAGATTCCCTGTGACCGTCCTGCGGTCGGGCTCGGCCTCCGACGTCGGCCGCGTCCGCACCGTCAACGAGGACCGCTCCCTCGAGAGCCTCACCCTCTTCGCCGTGGCCGACGGCATGGGAGGCCACGCCGGGGGAGAGGTGGCCGCCTCCATCGCCATCGAGGCCCTGGAGGCCGGATTCGCCCGCAACCCCACCGTCGACGGCCTCGTCGCCGCCGTCCAGGAGGCCAACCGGGCCGTCTGGCAGGCCGGTGTCGAGGACCAGGCCCTGCGGGGTATGGGCACCACCGTGGTGGCCGCCGCACTGATCAAATCGGGCGACACCGACCGCTTGGTGCTCGTGAACGTGGGTGACTCGCGCGCCTACCGCTTCCACGCCGGCCTCCTGGCCCAGCTGTCGGTCGACCACTCCGTGGCCGAGGAACTGGTGGCCCGGGGCGAGCTCTCCGAAGCCGAGGCCGCCGTCCACCCCCACCGCCACATCCTCACCCGCGCCCTCGGTGTGGCCCCGGCCGTCGAGGTCGACGTCTGGGACGTCGCCCCCGTCGAGGGCGACCGCTTCCTCCTCTGCTCCGATGGCCTCACCAATGAGGTCGTCCCCGACCTCATCACCTCGGTCCTGGCCACCATCCGCGATCCCCACGCCGCGGCCGAGAGGCTCGTCGACCTGGCCAACGAGTCGGGCGGCAACGACAACATCACCGCCGTCGTCCTCGACGTCCTCATCGCCGACCCCGCCGATCTCACCGGCTCCGTGGCCGCCGCCGATGTCGGCCATGCCCTTGCCGACTCGGCCGCCGCTGGCGAGGGAGCCGCTAGGGCCGGCGCCGTCGGGGCCGAGGCGGTTCTGCCCGGCCTCATCGGAGACACCCGGGGCGAGAAACCCGACGCCGGCCCCCTCCCCGACCGGGTCCGCACCCGGCACCATGCCCAGCGCCGCATCACCTTCCGGGTCCTCTTCTTCCTCATCCTCCTCGGGGCCCTGGCCTACGGTGCCTGGTACGTCATCAAGACCTACGTGGACGACTCCTATTACGTGGGACTCAAGAACAAGGAGCTCGTCATCTACCAGGGCCGCCCCGGCGGCTTTCTGGGCTTGCAGCCCAAGATCGTCACCCGCACCGGCGTGACCACGGCAGACGTCGGACCGCTTGTCGTACCGGCTCTGCTCGCCGGAGTCCAGGAGCCGACCCGCACGGCGGCCAACCGCTACGTTTCACACCTCGTGACGGCCGAGTGCAGCCTGGTCAGCCCGCCGCCCTCGTGTGCCGCCACCACGACGACCACCACCACCGTGCCCGTCTCGACGGGGGCACCGGGAACAGCCACCACCGTCACCGGGAAGGCACCCTGACATGGCCCGACGCATCCGCTGGCTCGGCATCGGCATGGTCCTCTGTTTCTTCCTTCTCTTCCTCCAACTCAACAACATCCAGGTGGTGAAGGCCCACCAGTACGCCACCGCCGCCGGCAACCCGGTCGTCCAGCGGGCCCTCTATGACAAACCCCGGGGCGTCATCCAGAGCGCCGACGGAAAGATCCTGGCCCAGTCCGTGCGCGCACCCAAGTCCAGTATCTACCAGTACAAGCGCGTCTACCCCGAGCAGTGGGCCACCCTCTTCTCCGGGGTGGTGGGCGTCGACTCGATCAATCTCGGGAACTACGGAGTCGAGGAGTCCTACAACCAGTACCTCGTGGCCCATTCCCGACCCGTCACGAGCATCAAGGACCTCCTCACCACATCACCGCCCATCACCGACACCGTCACCCTCACCATCTCCTCCCGGCTGCAGCAGGACGCCAGAAACGCTCTGGCCGGACGGGCCGGGGCGGTGGTGGCCATCAACCCGTCCACCGGGGCCATCCTCGCCCTGTACGCCAACCCGACCTTCGATCCGAACCCCCTGGCCTCTCTCTCGGGCGCCACCGAGAACAAGGCCTTCAAGGCCGACACCACCAATTTCCTGGGCTACACGCCGTTCACCTCGCTGGCCTACCAGGACGCCACCCGATTCGGCCCGGGCTCGACCTTCAAGACGGTCACCACGGCGGCGGCCTACGACAGGGCGCCGCAACTTGTCAACACCCCGGTCCCGTCCTTCGGACCCATTCCCTCGGGTCACTTCCAGGGCCAGACCCAGCCCCTGGCCAACGACGCCGGCGGCCAGTGCGGCGGCACCATCGCCATCATGCTCCCCGAGTCCTGCGACACCGGCTACGCCATCTTGGGCACCGAGATCGGGGCGCCCTCCATGACGGCCGAGGCGGACGGCTTCGGCTTCAACCAGCAGCCCCCCATCGACCTCCCCCACAACAGCCGGACCCAGATCTCCGATTTCCTGCAGCCGAACTGCTACCAGAACGCCCAGGTCTTCCTGGCCTACTCGTCCATCGGTCAGAAGTGCACCACGGCCAGTCCGCTGCAGATGGCCATGGTGGCCTCCGCCTTCGCCGACAACGGCACCCTCATGACCCCCCACGTCATGGCCCAGATCCGCGACTCGGACGGAAACCTCGTCACCCAGTACAAGCCGACGGCCTGGAAGCAGGCCACCTCGGCGGCCACGGCGGCGGCGGTGACCAACCTGATGAAGGAGGTGGTCACCGCCGGAACGGCCACCGGTGTGGGCTTTCTCCCCCAGGACGACGTGGCGGCCAAGACGGGCACGGCCCAGGCCGGCGTGGGCAACACCAGTGTCAACGGCTGGATGATCGCCTTCGCCCCCGCCTCTCACCCCGTCATCGCCATCGCCGTCGTCGTCCCCACCAAGGTCACCAACCTCGGGGCCACGGTGGCCGGTCCCGTGGTGAAGGCCATGATCGAAGCGGCTCTTTCGGGGCCATGAATGCCATCGTGACGACCGTCCGAATCGTGAGGACCAACGTGACCTTCACTGCCCAAGTGCTTTTCCCGGCCCGGCGTAGGCTCTGACCGAGATGGAGCCCTCCGAGACCCCGCGCGTCCTGTCGGGACGTTACGAACTGTCCCATCTGGTGGCCCGTGGGGGCATGGCCGAGGTCTACCGGGCCCATGACCGGCTTCTCGACCGCCCCGTGGCGCTCAAGATCCTCTTCCCCGAGCTGTCGGTCGACCGGGCCTTCGTCGAGCGCTTCCGCCGCGAGGCCCAGGCGGCCGCCAACCTCTCGCACCCGAACATCGTCCCCGTCTTCGACTGGGGTGAGGACAGCGGCACCTACTTCATCGTCATGGAGTTCATCGACGGCCGCGCCCTCTCCTCGATCCTGCGCGGGGCCGGTCCCATGCATCCCGACCGCGCCGCCGAGATCGCCGCCGACGTGGCTATCGCCCTCGCCTACGCCCATCGCCACGGGGTCATCCACCGCGACGTGAAACCGGGCAACGTCCTCATCACCGAGGACGGCATCGTCAAGGTCACCGACTTCGGCATCGCCCGCGCCATCAACACCGAGGAGAGCCTCACCCAGACCGGTGCCGTCATGGGCACGGCCACCTACTTCTCGCCCGAGCAGGCCGAGGGCATGGGCGTCGATTCCCGCAGCGACATCTACTCGCTCGGCGTCGTCCTCTTCGAGATGGTCACCGGCCGTCCGCCCTTCCTGGGCGACACCCCGGTGGCCGTCGCCTCCAAGCACGTCCGCGAGAACCCGCCCACGCCGCGCGAGATCAACCCGGCCGTCCCGCCCGATCTCGAAGCCATCATCCTCAAGTGCCTGGCCAAGCAACCGGAGTACCGCTACGCCACGGGCGACGATCTCCGCGTCGATCTCCTGCGTTTCCGCGAGGGCCGCGCCGTCGGTGCCGTGGCCCCGCCGCCCATGTCGATGGGAACCACCCAGGCCGTCGCATTCGGCGGCACCCAGACCCTGCACCAGATCGCCGGCCAGGAGCCCGACGAACCGGAGAGAAGCCGCACCGGCCTCTACGCCGGCCTCCTCATCGCCCTGCTCGTCGCCCTGGCCGTCGTCATCGCCTTCCTGGGCCAGTCCCTCGGCTGGTGGCACCTCGGCGGAGCAAACAGCACCGTCACCATCCCGAACCTCTCGGGCCAGACGGTCACCGCCGCCGAGCGCACCCTGCAGGCCGACGGCCTGAAGACGAAGGTCCAGACCGACGCCACCAGCCAGACGCCGCGGACGCAGGTCCTGCGCACCAACCCGGGCAAGGGCGCCAAGGTCCAAAAGGGCAACACAGTCACCTTGGTGACCGGCAGCCAGGGACCGCTGATCGTCACTCCGCCTCTGGTCAGCCAGTCAGTGGTGGCGGCCACGGCGATACTGAAGCAGGACGGCCTCCAGGCCAAGGTGGCCACCGCCGGTTTCTGCACCCAGCAGAACATCGTCTGCTCCCAGAGCCCCCCCTCGGGAACGAAACTGGCGCCGGGGAAGACGGTCACCCTCTTCACCGCCGCCACACTGGTCACCACCACCACGGCGGCGACCACGGCGGTACCCAACGTGGCCACCTTCACGACGACCCAGGCGTGCAACGCCATCGTCCACGCCGGTTTCAGCTGCGGCAACATCTCCATGACGTCGTCGAGTCAGCCCGTCAACACCGTGGTGAGCACGAACCCGGCCCAGGGGACACTCCAGCCGGCGGGCACCGCCATCAACCTCATCGAATCCTCAGGACCGTCGACCGTCGTCGTCCCGAACGTCACCACCACCCCACCCGAGACAGAAGGCCAGGCGTCGACAACGCTGCAGAGCGCCAATCTCACCGTGGTCACCGCCTGCGCGTCGGGCTCGACGGGGACCACCTCCACCCCGAACGACTCCGTCACGAACCAGAGCCCTCAGGGTGGCACCACCGTCATGACCGGCGCCCAGGTGACGTTGACCGTGTCCTGCTCCGGAGCGGGCACCGGCACCGGCACCGGCAATGGGAACGCCAAGCCGGGCAAGGCCGCCGGCGGGCCCGGAGCCTCCACCACTCCCACCACCCGTCCCCGGGCCGGAGCGCCGAAGGTCTAGACGGACAGAGTCTTTTCGCGCCCGACGAGTCGGGCGGCGCGCAGGAAGTTGTCGAGCAGCAGCGGTCCCGTCGGGGTGAGGATGGACTCCGGGTGGAACTGCACACCCTCGATCCCGAGCTCCCGGTGACGCAGGCCCATGATGATCCCGTCGGCCGTCTCCGCCGTCACTTCGAGCACGTCCGGTAAAGACGCCCTGTCGACGATGAGCGAGTGGTAGCGGGTCGCCTCGAAGGGGTTCTCCAGGTCGCAGAAGACCCCGGTCCCGCTGTGGAAGATGGCCGACGTCTTTCCGTGCATCAAAACGGGTGCCTGCACCACGGCGCCGCCGTAGGCCTGGCCGATGCACTGCAGCCCCAGGCACACCCCGAGCACGGGCAGCACGCCGGCCAGTTCCGTCACCACATCCATCGAGACCCCGGAGCTCTCGGGCCGCCCCGGACCGGGGGAGATGATCAGCGCGTCGGGCGCCTCGGCCCGGATCCCGGCGATGTCGATGGCGTCGTTTCTGAACACGACGGGCTCGGCGCCGAGCTCACCCAGCTCCTGCACCAGGTTGTAGGTGAAGGAGTCGTAGTTGTCGATGAGTAGGACCCGGGTACCCATGACCACCCGACTTTAGTGGACTCCCGTGGCCCCTCCGTTGGGGCCCCGCCGGCGGCCATCACCGATGAAACCGGGGACCGCCCGCCCGCAGCGGGGTGCCCCAGCGCCCCACGAAGTCGGGGTCCCAGGGGCTATTCTCGTTCGATGGCGGCAGACAAGGGACCGGGCGGGGCCACCCGAAAAGGTCGTTCGACGGGACGGGCGACGGCCAGAGCCATCGTCCACCCCACCTCGGCCAGCGGCCGCTACACGCCGCCGATCCCCAAGTCGGTCAAGACCAGCCCCGCCTGGATGGGCCCGCTCATCCTCATCCTGCTCATCGGCGGCGCGCTCATGATCGTCCTCAACTACTTCAACGTCCTACCGGCGGCACCCACCAACTGGTACCTCCTGGCCGGCATCGGCGTCATCGCCTCCGGCTTCATCACCGCCACGCAGTATCGCTAAGCGCGTCGCCTGCGGCGCGCCGACGCGCCGACGCGCCGGCCCCGGGTGAGGCCGGCCCGCCGCCAGCACGTCCGTTCGGAGTTCAGCCCAGCCGCTCGATGATGGTGGCGTTGGCCATGCCGCCGCCCTCGCACATCGTCTCGAGGCCCCAGCGTCCGCCGGTCCGCTCGAGCTCGTTCAGAAGCGTCGCCATCAATTTGGCCCCCGATGCCCCGAGGGGGTGGCCGATGGCGATGGCGCCACCGTTCACGTTCACCTTGTCGATGTCGGCGTGCAGTTCCTTCTCCCAGGCGAGCACCACCGAGGCGAAGGCCTCGTTGATCTCCACCAGGTCGATGTCCTCGATCGACATCTTCGTCTTCTCGAGGATGGACTTGGTGGCCGGGATCGGTCCGGTCAGCATGGTCACCGGGTCCACCCCGGCGAGGGAGAAAGCGTGGAAACGGGCCCGGGGGGTGAGCCCCAGGGCGGCCGCTCTCTCCTCGGACATGATCAGCACGGCCGACGCCCCGTCGGTGATCTGCGACGAGTTCCCCGCCGTCACCTTCCCGTCGGGCTTGAAGGCGGGCTTCAGGTTGGCCAGCACCTCGGCCGTCGTGTCGGGCCGGATCCCCTCGTCCTGCGTCAGCATCTCGCCGGTGACGTTGCCCTCGTCGTCCTTCAGCTGCACGGCCACGATCTCGTTCTCGAACCGTCCCTCGGCCGCCGCCCGGGTGGCGAAGGCCTGGCTGCGCGCGGCGAAGGCGTCGAGCTCCTGGCGAGAGATCCCCCACTGGTCGGCGATCATCTCGGCCGAGATCCCCTGGGACACGAGCCCGCCGCGCTCGGCGTACCGGGCCATCATCTCGGGACCGAAGGGGTATCCGAGGTCCCGCACCACCGAGGAGCCCATGGGGCTGTGGGTCATGTGCTCGATCCCGGCGGCGATCACCACGTCGTAGGCCCCGGCCATCACGCCCTGGGCGGCGAAGTGCAGCGCCTGCTGGGAGGAACCGCACTGCCGGTCGATGGTGGTGGCGGGCACCGATTCGGGGAACCCGGCGGCCAGCGCGGCGTTGCGGCCGATGTTGATGGCCTGCTCGCCCACCTGCATCACGCAGCCCATGATCACGTCGTCGATCAGCTCGGGGTCGAGGTTGTTCCGGTTCACGAGCGCCTTCAGGGGCTCGGCGGCCAGGTCGACGGCGTGCCAGCCCCGCAGCTTCCCGTTCCGGCGTCCGCCAGCGGTCCGTACGGCGTCCACGATTACGGCGGTGGTCATGAGGGGCTCCTTCCGTAGCTTCATTCAGAAGCGTACCGGGCTGAAACTGACCGATCGGTCAAGTGATGTGCCCTGAAGTCTGGCCGACCACCGGGCGGCCGTCAATGGGCTACCGGGCGGCCGTCAATGGGCCACCTCTGTGCCTGCAACTACGGTGTCGCCGGTGGCTCGGGTGAAGGACATGGACCGCTGGCTCGGCAACGGGGGAATGGAGGTCATCGGCCTCGTGGGAGCCTCTTTCGAGGACTACGGCGTCGACGGCGAGGACCTGGGCTGGGTCACCGCCACCTGGGTCCCCACAGCGCTCGCCTGCAACCCCCACGGCACGGCCCAGGCGGGGATCCACTCCCTCATCCTGGACGCAGCCATGAACTTCGCCATCAACGCTGCGCTCCCGGGAAAGGCCCGCACCCGGGGGACTCTCGAGATGAAGACCGAGACCATGCGCCCGGCGTCGCTCGGTGTCTCTTTCGCCGTCAGGGGCGAGGTCATCCGCATGGCCAAGCAGGTCGCCTACGGCGAGGCCACCGTCCGCGACGCCGAGGGCCAGCTCATCAGCCGGGCCACGGGCACCTTTCTTCTCCACCGGCCCGAGAGCTAGCCCCTGTGCGTTACGGCATCGCCCTCGGTCGGATGCACCCGACCATGTTCACCGAGGCCGCCGTGGCGGCCGACGAGCTCGGATTCGAGTCCCTCTGGTTCCCCGAACACCTGGTCCTGCCGGTCGAGATGACGGGATCGCCCTTCGCCGGCGCCGAGCACCCCCCTGTCCCTCCGACGACACCGGTCTTCGACGTCTTCGCCTACCTCGGCTTCTTAGCCGGCCGCACCCGCCGCATCCGCCTGGGCACCCACGTCTACAACCTGGGGCTCCGCCATCCCTTCGTCTCGGCCCGGGCCATCCAGACGGTGGACGTTGTCTCGGGGGGCCGCCTGGAGGTCGGCATCGGGGCCGGCTGGCTGGAAGCGGAGTGGACCTCTGCCGGCCTCGATTTCGCCAGCCGCGGCGCCCGGCTGGACGAGGCCCTCGACGTCTGCCGCCGCCTCTGGACCGAGCAGACCATCGAGCATCACGGCCGTTTCTTCGACTTCGGTCCCGTCATGTTCGAACCGAAGCCTCTCCAGTCGCCGCACCCGCCGGTCATCATCGGCGGCGAGTCCCCGGCCGCGCTGCGCCGGGCGGCCCGCCATGACGGCTGGATCGGGCTCAGCCACACCCCCGCATCGGTCCGCCAGCCGATGGACACCCTGTCCGAGCTGCGCCAGGCCCAGGGCCGCGCCGATGCCCCGTTCTCCGTCACCGTGGGGGGTCCGGTCACCGAGGACGCCGACGTCGACGCCTTCACCGCCGCGGGTGTCGACCGCCTCATCGTCAGCCCCTGGGCCCGGACCCGCGACGTCCTCGACCGCCTGACCGAGTTCGCCCGCCGCTTCATCGACTGAGCGCCGTGGGGCAGAACCCGCCTACCCGCCCGGATCAGGCGGAGCGGCGGGCCTCGACCAGAGAGCGCGTCCGGTGGTCGCGGGGGGACTCGAGGATGCTCGGGGCCGAGCCCATCTCGACCACCTCGCCGTCGTGCAGCACCAGGATCTCGTCGGCCACCGCCCGGGCCACCTCAGGATCGCGGGTGGCGACCACGATGGCCGTCTCGGTCTCGGTCCGCAGCCGGCGCAGCAGCTCCAGGATCCGATCCTGGACACCGCGCTCCACACCCACGAAGGGCTCATCGAGCAGCAGGGCGTCGGCCCCGTGGGCCAGAGCCTTGGCGATCTGGATCCGCTGCCGCATCCCGGCCACGGGGGCGGTGGGTCCGGAGCTGGCCTGCAGCAACACACCGGTCCTTGTCCCGGGCACCGTACTGTCGCGCTCCCCGGCCGGGGCCGGCGGGTGGACGAGCTCGATGCTCCGGGCCCGCAGCTGCCGGCGCCGCTCGCTGCTGGCTCCCGTCACGTCGACGCCGCGCAGAACGATGGACCCCGACGACGGGGCGAAGTCGAGGCCGATACAGCGCAGGAGCTGGGACTTCCCGGCTCCCTGGCCACCGAGAATGCAGAGCACCCGACCGGCTTCGACGGCGAAACTGATGTCGCGGCAGGCGGTCGTGGTCTCACTGACCACGCACAAATCACGAACTTCGAGGATCGGCCTCGCCACGGTATTGCTCCTGTCATCTTCTCCGCCCCTGGGCTCCGGGGCCGGAGGTCTCGCCCTTCCAAGGTACAGGGCGGTTGTTAACCCCCCGCGACGGCTCCGTGACCACCGGGCGAATTGAGCCCTCTCGGCTCAAGGCCGCTCTCGGAGGAGTCGATAGTGCATCTATGACAGTTTCAGCCCATGAATCCAGTGCGATTCCCTGGCCTGACCTGGGCATAGACGGCGAGCCCGAACTGCTCTTCCAGCCCGCCGTCGACCTGGCCACGGGCCGCCTCCTCGGTTTCGAGGCCCTTCTGCGGTGGAACGACCCGGTCCAGGGACGCATCTCCCCCAAAGAGCTCATCCCCTGGGCCGAGGCCAACGGCCACATGACCGCGCTCAACGGCTGGGTTCTCCACGAGGCCTGTGCCCGGGCCGTCGCCTGGCGCTCGGACATCCAGCTGGCCGTCAACTGCTCCGTCTTCCAGCTCCGCCGCAACGAGGCGGCCGAGGCGGCCGCCTTCGCCCTCGAGGAGTCGGGACTCCACCCGGACCGCCTCACCGTCGAAGTCACCGAGACCACCCTGGCCGACCACGGGGCCGCCGCCGACCTCCAGGCCATCTCCCGGCTCGGCATCCAGCTCACCGTGGACGACATGGGCTCGGACTGGTCCTCGCTCGAGAACCTCCAGCACTTCGCCGTCAACACCATGAAGATCGACGGATCCCTCATCGACGGCATCGACCACCCCGGTGGCGTCAACCGCGCCATCGTCGAGACGATCGTGAAGGTCAGCCACTCCCTCGACCTCTGCACCGTGGCCGAAGCCGTCGAGACGGCGGCCCAGGTGGCCATCCTCCGTGAGGTCGGCGCCGACGTGGGCCAGGGCTACTTCTTCGCCCCGCCCCTTTCGGCCGACGAAGCCCTCGCTCTCACCTCCATGGACGAGCTTCCCATCTTCCCCCTCTCGGGTCCCCCGGCCAACGAGCGCAGTGCGGCCGAGCTGTCGACCGCGGAGGCGTCGGCGGCCGAGCCGTCAACGTCCGGGTCCGCTGGGTCCGAGTCGGCTGGGTCCGAGTCGTCAGCGTCCGGATCGTCGTCAGCCGACACAGAGAGCGCGACAGAAAGTGCGGCCCTGGCCGGCGCCGCAGACGGTGCGGCGGCCAAATCCGACGGCGACCACCCGGCCGATCAGCGCGACATGGCGACGTCTCGCAGTCGCTGGTAACTGCTTCACGCCGGAGTTTGTCCGAGGATTATCCCGACCGCTCGGCCACCAGGCGACCGAGCGTCTCGATCTGTCTCTCGGTCTTCTCGCTCCACGGGAATCCCGTGTTGAGCCGGACGAAGTTCCGGTAACCGCCTGACGGCGAGAACATCGGCCCCGGTGCGATCCTGATCCCGTTCGTATGGGCGGCGCCGTAGAGATCCATGGCATCGACCGCGGGGGGAAGCTGCACCCACAGAACATGACCGCCCTGCGGCCTCGTCAACCGCGTCGCGTCGGGAAAGAAGCGCTCGACGGCGTCGATGGTCGACGCCATCTGGTCCCGGTACATCCGACGGACTCGACGGATGTGCCTGTCGCAGCCACCGCTGTCGAGGAAGGCGGCCAGTGCCAGTTGCGGGGCCACGGCGGTGGCCTGGTTCACCACCAGCTTCAGCAGCTCGACCTCGTTCTGATAGCGGCCCGGGATGGACCACCCCACCCGGAGCCCGGGGGAAACGGTCTTGCTATACGACGAGCAATAGAGCACCAGGCCCCGCGTGTCGAAGGCCTTGATGGCCGAGGGCCGGGGCCCCTCGAAGACGAGCTCGCCGTAGACGTCGTCTTCGACCAGCGGCACGTCGTGTCGGTCGAGAATGCCAACGAGCCGGCGCTTGGCCGCGTCGGTCATGCACGAACCGGTCGGGTTGGAGAAGTTCGACACCAGAGCCACGGCGGCCACGGGTTGGCTCTCGAGAGCCCGGGACAGGTCGTCGAGGTTCATCCCGTGCCGCGGGTGACTCGCTATCTCGAACGCCCGCAGACCGAGAGACCCGAGCACCTCCAGCAGTGCGTAATAGGCGGGCGACTCGATGGCCACGGTGTCACCCGCTTTGGTCACGGCTCTGATCGACAGGTAGACCGCTTCCTTCGCTCCACTCGTGATCACCACATCGTCGGCCGACACCGAGTAGCCGGCGTCGCCCCCGCGCTGGGCGATCGACCGTCTGAGCACCGCGCTCCCGGGCGGCGCGTCGTAGGAATGACACGCGGCGGGCTGGTGGCGCAACACGTGGCTCATCAACCGGTTCAGCGCGGTGACGGCCATCAGCTCCGGACCCTGCACGGCGGCGCCCAACGTCGGTTCCTGGGGGTTCCCGATGCCCAGGTTCAACCGCAGGGCCAGAGAAGCATCGACGTGCTTGGCCTCGCTCGACGACGCCGACTCCTCCGGCTCGGACCGCGGACGCGGCCGCGGCGCCCTGACGTAGTGGCCGGACTGGGCCCGGGCCTGGACGAGGCCACGGTCCTCCAGCACCCGGCAGGCTTCGAGCACGGTGGACAAGCTGACCCCGAACTGCTCCCGCAGCTTCCGCACCGAAGGGATCCGGTCGCCGGCCCGGTAGGTCCCGGCCTCGATCTGGCCGGCCAGGGCGTCGGCCAGCTGCAGGTACAGGCTCTGCCCGGCCTCGGGATCAAGCTCCACGGCGGAACTGTATACCGGAACAGTTTGTCGATTGAGATGTAGCTTGGCGAACTGTACCGGTCGAAATATCAGAGAGCTGTCCCTTCTCGCGGGACCGGGCTTTTCGTACGGTGGAGCGATGGCCCGTTCTCTGAACCTCGGCATGCCCCGGATCGGGCCCCGCCGCGAGATGAAGAGAGCCATCGAGGGCTACTGGGCCGGCACCATCGACGGCGCCGCGCTGGCCGAGACGGCCCGACTCACCCGGGCCCGGGGATGGCGGGAGCAGGCGCAGGCGGGGATCGAGGACATTCCCTCCAACGACTTCACCCTCTACGACCAGGTTCTCGACACCACCTGTCTGGTGGGCGCCATCCCGCCCCGTTTCGGACTCGAAGGAGACGTGGTCGACGCCAACTCCTATTTCTCTCTGGCCCGGGGCCGCACCGAAGCCGGCCGGGTGGTGGCACCGCTGGAAATGACCAAGTGGTTCGACACCAACTACCACTACCTGGTCCCCGAACTCGGTCCCGGAACCGAGTTCGCTCTCTCGTCGACGAAACCCGTCGACGAATTCCGAGAGGCCCTCGGCCTCGGCTACGTCACCCGCCCCGTTCTCGTCGGCCCCGTCACCTACCTCTTGCTCAGCAAGGCGACAGTCCCGGGCTTCTCCCCCTTGGAACTCCTCCCCACCCTGCTGCCCGTTTACACCGAGGTTCTCCGCCGGTTGGCGGCGGCGGGTGCATCGTGGGTCCAGCTCGACGAACCCTGTCTCGGGACCGATCTCGACGCAGACGCCAGGGACGCCTTCACCCTCGCCTACCGAACTCTGGCCGCCGAGCCGTCACCCAAACTTCTGCTGGCCACCTACTTCAGCGGCCTGGGTGACAACCTCGAGCTGGCCGTGTCCCTGCCCGTGGCGGGTCTTCACGTCGACCTCGTCCGCGACCCGGCTCAGCTTCTGACTCTGGTCGATCGTCTGGACCCGGAGTCCGTCCTCTCGGCCGGTGTGATCGACGGCCGCAACGTCTGGCGCAGCGACCTCCGCCGCAGCATCGAGTTTCTCGGACCCGCCCACGAACGCCTGGGCGACCGACTCTGGGTGTCGCCCTCGTGTTCGCTCCAGCACGTGCCCCACGACCTGAGCTCGGAGTCGGAGCTGGGGCAGTTGCGGGGCTGGCTGGCCTTCGCCCGTCAGAAACTCGACGAGACGGCCACCATCGCCCGCGCTCTCGTCGAAGGTCTCTCGGCCGTGGCCGACGCGCTCGAGGCCAGTGACAGCGCCGTCGACAGTCGTAGCCGCTCGCCGCTGATCCACTGCGCCGGTGTCGGCCGCCGGGTCCGCGCGTTGTCCCCGGCCGATGCCATCCGGCACTCCCCGTACGAGAAGCGCCGGGACATCCAGCGCCACGCTCTCGCCCTGCCGTTGCTGCCGACGACGACCATCGGATCCTTCCCCCAGACTCCCGAGATCCGCGCCGCCCGGGCCCGCCATGCGACGGGGAAGCTCTCCGACGACGGCTACCGGCAGTTCTGCGAGAACGAGATCGCCCACGTCATCGCCCAGCAGGAGCTGCTCGGCCTCGACGTCCTCGTCCACGGCGAACCCGAGCGCAACGACATGGTGCAGTACTTCGGCGAGCGCCTCGACGGCTTCGCCTGCACCGAATCGGGCTGGGTCCAGAGCTACGGCACCCGCTATGTCCGACCCCCCATCCTATACGGCGACGTGGCCCGGCCCGCACCGATCACCGTCTCGTGGGCGCGCTACGCCCAGTCGCTCACCGCCTCACCGGTGAAGGGCATGTTGACGGGGCCGGTCACGATCCTCCAGTGGTCCTTCGTCCGCGATGACCAGCCCCGGTCCGAGTCCTGCCGACAGATCGCCCTGGCCGTCCGTGACGAAGTCACAGATCTCGAGGCGGCCGGCATTCGTATCATCCAGGTCGACGAACCGGCGCTGCGCGAGGGCCTTCCCCTCCGCCACGGCGAACGGGCCGCCTATCTCGCCTGGTCGACGGAGTGCTTCAAGGTAGCCACGGCGGCGGTGGCCGACGGCACCCAGATCCACACCCACATGTGTTACGCCGAATTCGGCGACATCATGGACGCGGTGGTCGCACTCGACGTCGACGTCATCTCCATCGAAGCGGCCCGCTCCCAGATGGACATCGTCAACGACCTCGCCGCCGTCGACTACCGCTCCGACGTCGGCCTCGGTGTCTATGACATCCACTCACCGACGGTCCCCTCAGAAGATGAGATCACCCACTTCATCGAGCAGGCCCTGAAGGTCCTGCCGCCCGACCGGCTCTGGGTGAATCCCGACTGCGGTCTGAAGACCCGCCGGGACGAGGAGGTCGCCGCCGCCCTGAGCAACATGGTCGCCGCCGCCCGCCGGGCCCGGCTGAGCGTCCACCGGACGTCATCGGTCACCGTCTGAACGGACCTGGTCGGGCGGGCCTGGTCGGGCCTGGTTGGGCGGGCCTGCACGGGGGTACGAGACGCCGGGTTACCATGTTTTTGCGCGCTCAAAGAGAGCTCCGGACCCGTCGATCAGCGGCGCGTACCACCCCCCCGAAGACAGGAAGTCCGCCATGAAGCTCAGCAACATTCCCCTGCGCGCCGTCGCCGGCGCCTACATCCTGCACTCTGGTCTCGACAAGTGGAGCGCCGACGAGGACACGGCCAAAGCCGTCCACGGCATGGCCTCCGGCGCCTATCCCGTCTTCGAATCCATGCCTCCGACGCGCTTTCTCCGTCTTCTGGCCGCCGGTGAGATCGCCACCGGCGCCGTCCTTCTCGCCCCCCTCGTCTCGACGGCCAAGGCGGGTGCGGCGTTGACCGGCTTTTCGGGCGCCCTCCTCGGCCTCTACGCCAAGACTCCGGGAATGCGTAAGCCCAACAGCGTCTGGCCCACCCCGCAAGGCATCGCCATCAGCAAAGACAGCTGGTTGTTCGCCATGGGCCTGGCTCTCCTGGCCGACGCCCTCACCAATCGCTCAGGCCGCCGGGCGAAGAGCAGCGACTGACGGCTACTCCTTGAGCGTCCGAGCGGCGAGCTCGGGGAAGACCTTGCCCACCTTGGCCAGGATGTAGTCGCCGTAGGTGCCTTCGAAACCGTGGACACTTATCCGGTCCCAGCGCCGGCCGGCGTCGTCGTCAGAGGGGCGTTCCACGATGGGCAATCGCTCCACGGGGGCGTCCCACGACGGATCGAAGAAGAAGGGGAACGACAGCCGCTCGCCGACGCCGGCGTTTCTCACCCGGTGCCGGGTGGAGCGGTAACGCCCACCGGTCAGCCGCTCGAGCATGTCGCCGAGATTGCAGACGAAGGTTCCCGGCCGTGGTGTCACCTCCACCCAGCTCTCTCCGGTTGGGTCGCTGCCGGCTCCGGTCGTTTCATCGCCTTCATCGCCGTCCGGTGTCCGGACCTGCAGCCCTCCCGATCTGTCCTGGGCCAGGATGGTCAGGAGGCCATAGTCGGTGTGCTCACCCACGCTCCAGCGCCCGTCATCGACTCCGGCCAGGGCCGGGTAGCGGAAGATCCGGAACAGGATCAAGGGATCGGCCGTCAGCTGTTGGGCGAACCAGGAGGGCTCCAGTCCCAGTCCGAGGGCGATCCCCGACAGAAGGATCTCACCGACCACCGTCATCGCATCCATGTACTGATGCACGGCCGCTTCGAGCTCCGCCGGTCGTCGGGGAAAGAGGTTCGACCCGTGCAGGGGGGTTCCGGCCCGGACCCGGGGATCTCCGGGACCAAGTTCGGCGCCGAAGTAGAGCCCTTCTTTGTTATCGGGCACGCCGCCGGTGAGCTCACCACCGACGGGGAACCATCCCCGCCAGGCCCGACCGCCCCGGGCCAGAGCAATCTCCGCCTTCTCTTCGTCGGCACGACCGAAGAATTCACGGGCCAGAGAATCGAGCCGCTCCTGCAGCGCCGGATCCACCCCGTGGCCGACCACGTAGAAGAAACCCCATCGCCGACAGGCAGCGTCGATTTCCGCTGCCACCATCTCCGCTTCGCCACTCACGGCTCCGGCCATCGGGGCCCGCAGTGGTCCTATGTCGATCTCGGGAATCTTCGGGATCTTGGGGATCTCGGGCACCTCCGGGGTCTCGGGCACCGGGCCAGCGTAGAAGTCGGAGCGGCCGGCCGGCTGCAGCCGCAAACCGGCATGGGGGGCGGAGAGGTCAGGGCGCGGCGTTGTACGCAGCAGGCACAACCCGTGGGCTCACGTTCCATCCGGAGACAGAGACCACGGGATTCGATCCATCCAAGAGAGCCGCTCGGTAGCTGGCGGTCAGAGTCTCGGACTCACCGGGCCAGCGGGTGATGTCGTTGGCGCTCCAGCTGACAGCCACCACCTCGTTGTCACCGGGCAGGACCAAGCCCACTGTGGCCGCGCCGAATGCGGGTCTCGCGAATTTCATCCTGATACCCGCCACGCCATATACGGCCACGCACCCGCCCCCCGGTTGCACTCGACGGCCATTTTCGCGTAGTTCGGGGAACCGAAGCGTTCCGGATCGCGGAGTTTTCCGAAATGCCCAGGGGGCTAGTGCTGCATTGGGCAACGTTGGCTCGTCGGGCGGGCTGGCCACAGTCCGGTATCACCTGGATACAGGGGGCGCCTGGGATCCCCGGTTGTCGGGGCGGCCCAAACGAAGTCCTATGCGGCGAAACCCCTCAGATGGTCGGCTGCGGGGCCACGACGTTGAACGTCGTCGTGTAGGTCGGATGGGTCCCGGCGAGAACGTCGGCAGTCACCACCGAGGGTCCGGCCGCGCACGAGGAGCCAGCGAAGTAGAACTGGGCGTTGCCGTCGTCGTCGAGCGTGGTCGTGGCGGTGGTGGGCGATTCCGTGTCGCCTGGTCCATTGCTGCCCTCTCCCTGTCCGAAGGAACCGAAGGTCCAGCTCGTACCGCAGCGTGCTTGAAGTTGGGCGGAACTGATCTCCACCGTTTGTTCGGCATAGACCGGGTTCGTCTCGACGTTGAAGACGGCGAAGACGAAGGAGCCACCCCCCGGAGCGGCGGTGTCACCGGTCTCCACCTCTCCTCCGGTCACCGTGCCGCTGGAGCTCGGGTATCCCGTGAGCCCTGGCGCGGTCACCACCGGGGGCTGGGTGACGATAGTGGCCAGAGCCGTGTAGTACGGGGCCTCCACCAGGCTGGCGTCGACCAAGCTGGGGCCCGGGGCACAGCCGGTGCCGCCTATCAGCACCGTGGCGTTGCCATCGTTGTCGAGGGGCACCTCGACGCTGTCAGGACCCTGGCTAATGTTGTAGAAGGTATCGAAGCCTGCGAAAGACTGGCACGACGCGGCGAACTGCGACGAGGAGATGTCGACGAGGTCGCCGGCCAACGAGGGGCTCGTCTCAACCTGAATGACGTCGATCACCGACGCGCTCGTCTCCACTGCCGGGTTGGGGTCGATCTGCACGGTCATGGGCGCGGGGGTGATGCCACCGGTCCCGCTCCCAGCCCCCCCACCCCTCTTGCAGGTGTGGGTCTTGTGACATCCCGGGGCCTTCACCTTGGCGGTGGCCACACCCGACATACCGAGCAGGGGCAAGGCCACGGCGACGGCCAGGGCCACGAGGCGAAGAGAGTGACGCTCACGGTGCATCCACCGATGATCTCCCGCCGGCGTACTGCGTGCATATCGTCACGTTTGATGAACGAGGGTCTAGGACAACCTCCGAGCGTGAGGCGTGTTGTCAGAGTTGCCAGGTGGGGCCAATCCCCCGAAGGGGCGAAGTTGATCACGTGGCGTGGTGGGCCAGCGCGGTATCGACTAAGCATCTTTGCGCTACCGGTCTACGGGGACCCCTTCCACGTGCCGGGTGCAAGGCGACCCTGAGGGGGCCAGTAGGAGGAAGCCTGGGCGGTCGATACATCCCGCTACCGGGCGGCCCGAACCACCGGGCGACGTCGCGTGGTGCGGCGGCATTAGTCGGCGGGTACAGGTCTCAGATTCCTCAGACGGTTGTGGAAACCACAGAGCATGCGACCATTCTCCTCGACGGTGAGTCCACCGTCGGCGTAGGGGATGATGTGGTCGGCCTGACACAGCGAGCCGGGCACGTCGCAGAAGGGATGGGTGCATTCCCGGTCACGGAGTTCGATGGCGCGGCGTGTCCCCCCTGTGAAGAGCCGGGCGGTCGTGCTGACACTCACGCGACGTTCAGGGGCGAACACCACCCGCTCGAGGTACGCCGAATCGAGCCAGGGAAGAAGGGCTCCCGGTGCCAGCACGGTGCCATCGGCCAACTCGCAAATGCGTCCGTTCAGCGTTTCGTAGCCGACCAGGATGCTGAAAAGCGGTCCCGGTCGACGTCCTTCGGCAATCTTGCTCCGACTGGCCATCGCAACCATGGCGTCGGCTCGACGCTGGCTAGGGGTCCGGCACAGCTCGGCAATTGTGGGATCCCGTCCGAGGGTTGTACGGGCATCGGCCCAGTCGCCGTCGAACATGGCGCGTTCGATCCGCTGCAATTCCTCGGCGACGATGGATCCGGATATGGGGTCGAGGGTCATTTTGCCCAGCCACATGCCACCGAAGCTGCAGTCGAGATACACGTCGCGTCGGGCCCGACGACGCTCCTCGTCATCTTCCACGCCGTCGGGATCGGCGAACTGCTTCCAGTACGCAGCCGCCTTCACGAAGTCCTGGTAACGAAGGGTGCCGGCCTGTTCCGCCAGCAGCCCCTCGTCCCGGGCCAGCTTCTCCTCGGTCGAGTCGGAGCGCAGCTGTACGGCGACATCGACCTGATCCGCCGTGATGTCGCCGTCTACCCAGGCTCGGCTGAATGCGGGCAGGTGCAGGAGCTCACGGCCTCTCCTGACGACACGTTTGGCCTTCGGTCTGGGAAGACGGCACCGCGTGACGAGCCACGCGGCGGCGTTGTACGCCCCATCGGGCACCCAATTGCCGGCGGCATCGAAAGCGGCTGTCCGCTGGGCGGTGATGGCCTCGAGTCGGGCCACCTGGCGATGAAGCGCCTCGATCGACCCCGCGTCGCAACAGCCGGACGGATCCTCTGCGCTCAGCTCATCGACGGCTGCGGTCAGCCCCTCGAGACCCATGGGGATATCGAAGCATGGGGGTGTAACGCGACCTCGGGGGGAGCGAAGCGCATGGCATTACACCCTTGTGCGACGATCATTCAGACGTCTCTCGAAGGAGCACTCCATGGCCCAATGCCCACTGTGCGAAAGCGAGATGCTCGGTGGGACGAGCTGCCGCCCCGATCCCTTGCGGATCGGCAGAAGGCTCTTCGAGCCGATTCCCTGGGGCTCCGAGACGGGCCCTCAGAAGCGGGACCTCGGGGATCCCAAGCGTCCTTGTCGAGACTGTGCCGTTCCGCCGGGCGGTATCCATCATCACGGTTGCGCCATGGAGAGGTGTCCCTCGTGTCGCGGCCAAGCGATCATGTGCGATTGCGACGAGAGATGGGAGCCGGACGTGGACTGCGCCCCGGGGCGCTCCCGGTCGAGATGTTCTCGCTCCCGGCGGCCGAAAGTGTGATGGCCCGTTTGTTGCGACGGCGCTGACGGGTGGGCGATGCCGATCATCTAAACAGTTCCTGGCGCCTCACGTTACGTGAGGTCTTCGGGTCTGGATCTCGTCCATGGCCGAGGGCTTGATCGACTCGGTCGTAACCCCGCCGAACTTCGATATGAGGTCCGTCTCGGCGGCGACGACCACCCCCCCCTCTCGGCACGTGCACGACCGGTGCCGCCGGCGTCTGCGCGATCTCGGGACTGGCCGCACCGGGGAGCTATATCGTCTCAGAGACGACACCACCGACCGGCTACACGGGTGGGCCGGACCAGACCGTCACCATCACGACATCCCCCGGTGTGACATCGGTGGCGTTCGTCGATGCCCTCCCCGGTCAAACGGACTGATCGACGGGCCCCGCGGCGGGACACATCAGCGATTGATGGAGACGATCTGCGGTGGCGTTCAGATCGGCGTGTCGCCAGAACACCAGCACGGGTCGAGGTGACCTCCGCAAGCTGAGCAACACCTGGGTGCTGATGCGAGTCGCTGCCAGTACCCATTCCTGATTGAACCGGACGTGGGGTCTCCGGTGACGAAACGCCTGGCCACCACGAGGGCTCTTCCGCTACGGTGTCATCGAACGATGTCATTGGTTGATGACATCACGGAGGAAACGGGCGATTGTGACAACGACAGTGAGCGCTGGCCCGACCGCCGTGGCGCACGAACGAGCTTGGCGGCAGCACGCTGCTTTGCCCACCCTGGTGACAGTGGCGGCGCTGGTGGCGATCGTGAGCAGCTTGGGCGCCCCGCTGATCCCTTCGATTGCGCGTTCGGACAAGGTCTCGTTGAGCGCGGCGCAATGGCTACTCACGGCGGCGCTGATGACAGGCGCGTTGGCCACGCCGGCCATGGGCCGCCTGGCCGACGGGCCACGAAAGCGCAGGGTGGTCGAGTTCGCCCTCGTGGTCGTCCTGGCCGGATGCGTGCTCTCGGCCGTGTCGAGCAACTTCGTTGTCCTCGTGCTGGGGCGAGGGTTGCAAGGAGTCGGTCTTGGACTGTTGCCGGTGACGATGGCGATAGCCAGGAGTCAATTCACTCCTGACAAGGCGGGGCGCGCCATCGCCACCCTGTCCGTCAGCGCCGCCGTCGGCGCCGGACTGGCGTATCCGATCACGGCGCTGATCGCACAGCTCTTCGACTTCCGTGGTGCTTTCTGGTTCGGGGCGATCACGGTCGCATTGACTCTTGTTCTGGTTGTGGTCGTACTCCCCAGACAATCGGACGGTCACTCTCGACGGTTCGATTTCGTCGGCATGGCAACCCTCGGCGTGGCCGTGGTGGGTGTCTCGGTGGTGCTCAGTGAAGGAGGGGAGTGGGGCTGGACGTCGGTTCCCTGCCTCGGCCTCATCGCCCTCTGCGTCGTCGTCGTCGGACTGTGGATCGTCCACGAACTCAAGATCACAGACCCCCTAGTCGACGTCCGCCAGGTCCGGAATCGGTCGGTCCTGACGGCCGACGTCTCTGGGTTCCTGATCGCAGCCGCCATGTACCTCTTCTTACCCATCATCGTCGAGTTCGTGCAGATCCCGGTCGCGAGTGGTTACGGCTTCGGCACCTCGATCCTTGTCTCGGGACTGGTGTTTGTGCCGCTGTCCATCGGGTCATTTGCGGCCAGTCGCTGCTTGGTCGCCTACGACCGTCACTTCGGCGTCAGGAGCTTGATCCCTTTCGGCTCCTTGATGTTCGCGTTGGCGACATTGTTCTTCGCTCTGGAACACAGGGCTCTCTGGGAGGCCTTTGTCGCCGCTGGAATCGCGGGAATTGGGATCGGCTTCACCTTTGCGGCGATGCCCGGCTTCATCGTCCGCGCCGTCCCGCCCAGTGAGACCGGAAGCGCCATGGGCTTTTACCAGGTTCTGCGCAGCACCGGTCTGTCCGTGGGGAGTGCTCTCGCCGCGGCGATGCTCAGGGCGTACACCCACGGCGGTCACACCTTCCCCTCTTTCGAGGGCTTTCGGGTCACGCTGATCGTCGCCACCGCCCTGTGCGTGATGACCGCCCTCCTGAGCTACCTGCTGCCGGGCAATGCGAGAGGACGACCGCCCCAACCGACCGAGAAAGTAGAGAGGATGATGGAAGACGACGCAGAGGTCGAAGGTGTCGGCCTTATGTTGGCCGGTGAGTCCTTCGAGGACACCGATCCAGAGGCGCAAGGGACATGACGCCGCGCCTTTCGGCCCCACGGACCAGCCCACAAACGAAACCTCGTCGACCGAGGAACGCCGTCGTCAGCAAGCAGGCGTTGCTCAAGGCGGCCCAGTCACTGTTCGGTCAGCGGGGCTTCGAGGGCACAACCATCCGTGACATCGGGGAAAGCGCCGGTGTCGACCCTGCTCTGATCGCCCGCTACTTCGGGAGCAAAGCCGAACTCTATATCGCGGCCGTTGTCGCCGAGGCCCAAGTCGACCATTCCTCCTCGGACTTCGAGGGTTTGGAGGATATGACGGCGGCCATGGTTGGCCGCATAGACGAGCAAGGACTCGGACCGGTGACACAAGCGCTTATTCGCTCCGATACCCGCAACGAGATTCGCCAGGCTGCGCAAGCACACATGGCCCGCCGCATGGTGGCGCCGATGGTTGCCGATATGACCCGCCGGGGCGTCGACGCCCCGCGCCTTCGATCCGAGATCGTTGTTTCCGCCCTCATCGGCATCAACCTGGGACGCGCACTCGGGTGGTTCGACGAGTTGAAGACCGTGCCCAAAGAGCGACTTGTGGACCTGGTCACCGCTCTTCTCGATGCGAGCTGAATCCGGCCCCCGGATGTCAGTGATGATGAGGCCGGAGCCGGGGCGTCCGGACTCCGCCCTTTCGCGTCAGGCGCGCAAAAGTCCCGTCCGCGAGATCTTGGTCACCGGCCGGGTCCGTCGCCATGCCACCCAACTCCGTCCCGCCGCATAGGAGCACGCGCTGATAGCCCCGACGAAGAACCCGATGGGCAGGTTCGTGGCGAAGGAAAGGGCAACGGCTGCCCAGACGGTGCCGAGGGCCAGGGCGACGGACAAGCCCATTGCGTGCAGAGGTTTGCTCGTAAACGACCGGGCGGCGGCCGGTGGACCGATAAGGAGGCTGAAGATGAGCAGGGAGCCGACGACCGGGACGGCCATCGTCGTGGCCAGAGCGATCACCACCAGGAAGGCAAGGTCCATCCGTCGGCCGTTGACGCCACGTGCTTCGGCGGCATCCGGCATGATCGAAGAGAGCAGCAAGGGGCGGTAGAGGACGAAGACGACGGCGATGCACACCATGCCGATCACGGCCGTCGGGAGGAGTTCGCTGCCACTGACGCCGAGGACCTCGCCGAAGAGCAAGGAGTAGATCTCGGGCGCGTATTCGGTGGTCATGGACAGAAAGAGCGCCCCCAGCCCGAGCATCATGACGATCGCCAGTGCGGTGGCCACGTCCTGGCGGGCCCGGCGTCCCAGCCCCCCGATCGTGAGCGCCCCCAGCAGGGCGAAGACACCGAGCCCCACAATGACGTTGACACCGATGAGGCTGGCACCGGCGGCGCCGGCGAAGGCGCCGTTCGGCAGAGCGTGGGCGGCGAAGGCGGAACCCCTCAGTACGGTGAAAAATCCTACGACGCCGGCCACCACCGCCACGATGGTGGCGGCTTCCCACGCGGTGACCATGAAGCCTGAGAACATCAGGCTGCCCCTGTGCCGACGGACGGGTGCCCGTGGCCGTGCGACCGCCCGATGGACATGTGGATGACGAGATAGAAGGCGAAGACCAGGGTGACCACGAAGAAGCTGACAGGCCACCCCCGGTGTCCCGGCGCCCAGTCGTAGCTGTCATAGGCGAGCAGAATCCCGAGCCAGGTAGCGGCCACACCGGCGGCGGCGGCAATGGCCATGGCCAGCGGGGCTCGTTTGGTGATCCGGAGTGCCGCCGCCGCAGGTCCGATCAGCAGCGCGGTGGAGAGGATGGCTCCGATCGTCACCGCCGAAAGCGACACGGCGACGGCCAAGGAAACGAGGTAGCCGATACCGACAAGGCGGACAGGGACGCCGCGGGCAGCCGCCAAGTCAGGACTGAGAGAGCTCAGCAGAAGCGGCCGGTACGAGAGAAGGACGATCCCGGTGGCCACCACACTGAAGGTGGCGATGACGGGCACCAGAGAGGACGGGAACTCGAAGATTGACCCGAAGAGCACGTTGATGGTGGCGCCGGTCGTACTGGAGTGCGTGGTGTCCAAGTAGAGGAAGAGCGCGGCGAGCCCGAGGGCGGCACCCAGGACGATCCCGGTGGCCAGGTCGCGTCCGCGGGGTCGACGGATCCCGATCAATTCCATCGCCCCGGCGGCGATCAGGTTCATGGTCACGAACCCGTAAAGCGGGCTGACCCCCACCAAGAAGGCGGCCGAACCACCGGCGGTGCCGATATCGGCGAGGGAGTGGCCGGCGAAAGCCTGGCCACGCATGACGGTGAAAGTGCCGACCACGCCAGAGACGATGGCGACGACGCCACCCACGATCAATGCCACGTGTACGGGGGAGCTTGAGAAGAACCCGGGCTCGAACACCGGGGCGAGAGATCCGGCCACCGTCACGTCCTATTCCGCCCGGGAATCAGAGTGGTCGTGGTGGGCGGCCGTTTCGCGTCCGGCCACGACGAGGATCCGTTCATTGATCTGCACCACGTCGACGTGGTGGCCGTAGAGCTCGCTCAGGGCCTCTGTGGTGACCACTTCCTCGGTGGTGCCGCTCGCCACCCGACCGGCGGCGACGTAGATGACGCGATCCATGACCGGCAGCAGCGGATTCATGTCGTGGGCGGAGATGAGCACGGCGATCTGTTGCTCGCTGGCGATGCGGGCCACCAGCTCCACCACCTCCTGCTCACTGCGGATATCGAGGTTGGCAAGCGGCTCGTCGAGCAGAAGCAGACGCGGACGGCTGATGAGAGCGTGCGCGATCAGGACCCGCTGCTGCTCGCCACCGGAGAGGATTCCGACCCGGGCGTCGGCAAAACTGGTGGCGTCGACCGCATCGATCATCTCGTCGATCAGCACCTTCTGAGCAGTGGACCGGCGCGGCAGCCCGAAACGGTGCCCGTCGAGCCCCAGGGCCACGAGATCTCGAGCACGCAAGGGCATGTCCGGATCGAGGAGGATTTTCTGCGGGACATAGCCGATCAGTGGGTTACGGGGTGACCGGGGTCGGCCCCCGACCAGGACGCGACCGGACGTGGGTGACTCCAGCCCGAGAATCACCCGGAGCAGTGTCGTCTTGCCGGCGCCGTTCGACCCGATGAGCCCGGTGAACTCACCCGCCTCGATGCGGAAGTTCACGTCATGGAGGATCTGGCGTCCCGACAACCAGACATTGACTCCCTCCACAGTCAGGATCGGCGGCAGGTCCGCGTCGGCTTGGAATTCCATAGCTACAGCTTGACCGTCGAGATCTTGTCGGCCACGGCTTTCTGCAGTGCCTCGACCTCGGCAAGCATCCATGACTGGTAATTGAATCCGGGGACGGGCATCGTCTCGTACACGCCGATGACGGGGATACCGGCCTTCTTGGCGGCGGTGATGAAGGTCCCGGTGAGCGAGTCGGTCACCTGTTGGTTATAGACGAACACCTTCACCTTGTGGTCGGCGAATAGTCCCGTTTGGAGGGTCACGTCCTGGGGTGACGGGTCGACGCCGTTCATGATGTCCGCCTGAAAACCGAAGGGTGTCAGGTTGTGGGCGCCTGACGCTTCCAGCATGTAGTCGGCCACGGGCTCGGTCGTCGCCACCGGTGTGTTCGGGTAGGTGGCTTTGAAACGGGCAATGGCGGCCAACCATGGCTGGAGCGACGCGATGAAGGTCGCCGCATTGGTTTTGAAGTACGAGGCGTTGGTCGGCTGCAGTGTGGCGAAGTCGGCGGCCAGGGAATTCGCCACCTTGGGCATCGTTTTCGGGTCGTACCAAAGATGTGGATTCGGTGTGCTGTCCGGCAGTCGGAGAAGATTTTGGACGTCGATCACCTGCCGCTTCGAGTTCGCCGACGCCGACTCGATCTTCGTCATGAAGGCGTCGTAGCCCACGCCGTTTTGGATGACCAGCTGGGCGGCGCTTACGGCCCGGGCAACGCCGGGGCTCACCTCGTAGCTGTGCGGATCGGTATTGGGGTTGTTCTCGACCGACGTGACGTTCACATATTTCCCCCCGATCTGCGCAGCCACGTTCCCGTATTCGTTTTCGGCTGCCACGACACGGATGATCCTGCCGTTCGTCGTTATTCCGTGGCCGGACGAGGTGGAGCTGCAGGCGCCGAGGGCGAGCGAGCCGATCACGAGCGACGCCCCCGTCAGGCGCCGCCGGCGTGTCGGCGGCTGTCGGGGATCGGTGCTCGGCCGCCTCATGGCGCTAAGTTATAACGAGAATGATTCCCGATGCAAGTAGCAGACCCCCTACTCTCGCCCGTGATTCGTGGTTGATGGCCTTCCGGGCCTGGTGGCGACCCGCCCTCGACGAGCATGCCCGATCACGCTCCAAGCGCAAGGTTCTGAACGAAGCCGCTGAACGAGCATGTCGGCCAGTGACGGCAGCTGAGCCTGGATCGCCGCCTCGGGCAAGAACCTGGCGCTCTTGGGGCAGAAGACCACCACGCTCAGCACGTTCACCGAGACGGCGCCAGCCCCGATGCAGGCGGGGACGTTCACTCTGTCGTAAAGCGAGCAATGAGGGCCGTGCGAAACGCTCCACCTCTAGCCAGACGCACGTGTTGTCACCCTCTACCTGTTCGTGGAAATGCAAGATCAGCCCGATCCTCTCTGGATGACAGAGAGATCCTTCCTCGGAATGAACACCCTCGTGCAGACCACTCCGGCCATGACACTCGACGACGTCAAAAAGGGACTGGCCAAGCTCGGCTGAGAAAGTCCCGTCGAAGCACGAGGAGAGGCCCGTTATTCGAGTGGTCCGGGATCCGCCGCTTCGGCTCTGAGCGCGAGCTTGTCGATCCGACCCCTAAGGAACAGTAGGAGAGCGGCAACGACAAGGACCGCCACGCCGCCGATCACGAGGTCGATGGTGCCCGACAGGCGAGTGAGGGCACTGCCCGCCAGGTAGGACGCAGTTGTATAGATCCCCGCCCAGATGATCCCTCCGGAGGCGTTGGCCGGCAAAAATCGGCGCCATCGCATTCGGCTCGTGCCGGCGAGGAACGCCGCGTACGTGCGCAGGACGGAAACGAACCGGCCGAAGAAAACAACCTTGCGGCCTTGGGTAGCAAAGACGTAGCGGCCGATTTTCAGCCTGCGTTCGTCAAGGCGGACCCAGTGGCCGTACTTGCGGGCGAGGCGATAGCCGCCCTTGTCCCCGATCCAAAAGCCGATGTTGTCGCCGACGATCGCGGCTGCCGACGCCACCGCGAAAATGGCCCATGGGGACAGACGGTGGGTATGGCCAGCGTAGGCGCCGGCGACGATGAGAGCGGTCTCGCCAGGGAGGGGGACGCCCAGGCTTTCGGCGCCGACGAGGAGAAAGACGCTCCAATAGCCATAGGTGTCGATGAGGTGACTGAGGTTCATAGGCGATCGGGACAGGTGGTTGGCGTTTCGGGGAGGATGACTTCAGCGCAGATCAGTAGGGCGACGGCGAGACCGCCATAACCGGTCGCCGGACTGACAAGGCCGACAGCAACCGAGTTGACGCACAGGACTGCCTCGACGCGACTTCCGCCTCTCTTCACGACGTCTCGAAAGCGGCTGCGATGTACCGGTCAGTTCAGGCACTGCCGGCCATCGTGCAGCATCCTGCCGCCACTCTCAAGAGGGGCTCCCTCTGCGTGCCGGAGCGCAATATCTTGGTCACGGTTCCGTGCACCGTTTCTCCAGGTCAGGGGCTCCTTGGGAGACCTTCGATCGAGGTGAATACGCAGTTGTGACAAGTGTGTAACAGTCGATCGTCAGGATGGTTTGTGGCTGTAGTAACGCGGATAGCGAATCGATCAGTTTCAAGAGTTGGGGCCGAGTCCGGTCACACTCAGCACCTGGAGACTGCCAAAGTGAATCGTTGATCAAGCCTGCGTCTGGTCCAGTCACCGAGGCCGGCTGACCCCACCGGCGAGATGCTGCAGGCTGGGACCGAGCTGGCCGCGGCCGGTGACCTCGATGCGGTCGAGCTCTAGCCAGGTCGCCATCAGCCGCAGCTCTTGCGCTAATTCGGCGACCACCTCACGGTCGTTCACCCCGGGCTCCGCCCAGGCGCTCTGCACCAGGAGTGCGCGGTTGGCGCGGTCAGCCTTGAGATCGACTCGGCCGACCAGCTCGTCGCCGAGTAGGAACGGGAGCACGTAGCAGCCGTACTGGCGCTTCGGGGGCGGGGTGTAGATCTCGATCCGGTAGTGGAACCCGAACATTCGCAGGGCCCGGTCGCGGTTCCAGACGATCGGGTCGAACGGGCTCAACAGGGCGCGAGCGCTGATCCGGCGAGCCAGGCGCGCTCCGGGATGGAGGTACGCCGGTCTGTCCCATTCCCGCACGGTGACGGGGAGCAAGCGGCCTTCTTCAACGAGTTCAGTCAACGCCTGCTTGCAAAGGGTCGGCGTAAGTCGGTGGTAGTCGGCGAGATCTTGAAGCGTCCCGACGCCGTGGTATTTGGCGGCCAACAAGAGAAGCTCCTTTCGGGCCTCGTGCTCGGGCAACGCTGGGCGGGTGAGCACCTCGGCGGGGATCATCCGCTCAGGGAGGTCGTAAATGCGGGCGAAATCGTGCGGTCGCCGGCGGGCGGTGACGCGACCAAGGTAGAACAACGCCTCCAACGCAATCTTGCCGTCGTCGTGGTCCCACCAGCTGCCCCTCTTGCCGACCCGTGTCCTGACGTCGCCAGCGACTAACGGGCCTTCATCCACGATGCGCTGGTAGACCTGCTCGATGTAGTTGCCTTGCTGTTGGACCCGTTGCCGGAAGTGCGGCCACGGATACGGCTCGCGCATCCGCCAGCGGTAGAGGTGGTACTGGTCGGTCGGGATGAGGCTGGCCTCATGAACGAAGTACTCGAACAGCTCGCCGTCGCGTGTGGCGTCGTCGATCAATGTGCGCGGGTGCGGACCCAGCCGGGCAAACAGCGGCAGTTCCTGGCTGCGCACCAGCACGTTGACCGAGTCGATCTGGATCAAACCGATGCGGTCGAACACCCGGCGCAAGTGGCGCCGGTCGACGCGCCCGGTCGGGCGTGGGTCGGAGAAGCCCTGGGAGGCGAGGGCGATGCGCCTCGCCTGGGCGTTGGTGAGGGCAAATGTCACGAGGCCGGCCCCCCTGCGGCCGAGATCGTCACCGAGCTTCGCTGGCCGTACCGGGGCGATCCGGTTGGGCAGTGTCTTACGCTTGGGGACGACGTCCCCACACCGAAAGGTACGATCGCCGCACGGTGGGCGCAGGACCGCGCAACGGGTCGCCTTGCTCTGCTCGTCACCGCCCCGCGAGGCACCAAAGGGACGATTTCGGTACCCGTTCCCAAATCGGGGGCAGCGGTCATTGTTCGATCAGGCCGATTCGGAGAATCCCGAGAATTCAGTCGAACCCTCACCGCTGCGAGCGGTACGACTTACCTTCCCTTCAGAGCAGCAGGAGGTGTCACGTATCACGTCGACGTGATCCCTCGAGGGACTTCGAAGTCTTGAACTCCAATTAGCCGGTGCGATAGGAGTGACATCACTATGGCCGGTCGATCACTCACCATTGGGCAAGTTCTCACCTTTCTTCCACAGACGCCGGAGCGCATCGCCGCGCTGACGGCGGATCTGGAGACAATCCAATTGCACGCCGCGCCCGACCGCGGTGAATGGTCCGCCAATGATGTGCTCGCCCACTTGCGCGCCTGTGATGACGTGTGGGGCGACTGCATTGTTCAGATTGTCACCCGAGATGCACCGACGCTGCAGGCCGTAAGTCCTCGGACTTGGATCACGAACACTGACTATCCCGATCAAGAATGTCAGTCATCGTCGCGGGCGTTTGAGGGTAGTGGACATCTAGCAAGGGGCTCCGTTAACCTCACGTACTTTCACGGTGGAGCAATGCATCTGCGTCTCAACATCCTCCCGCTGCGGCTAAGAGCCCGGAACAGCCCATTCGTGCTGCACGATAACCCGCTGTCCAATGACTTGGCTCGCGTGATCTCGGACGTAGGCCTGGTGCAGCGGGTGGGCGACGTAACGACGGGCCGCAGCGAAGTCAGCGAAGTCCATCACCGCTACGTAGTCAAAGTTGTCGTCGAAGTGACCGGCGTCGTCACCGCACGTCATGGCGAACAGTTCAGGTATTGCGCGCAGTCCATCCAGAGCATCGCGAAATGCTTGTTTTTCCTCGAGCGAGACATTTTCAGCCCATCGACACGAGACAACTTGGCGGAACATCCGACGTACCTCCCGAGAGCGAAGTGTAGGGCAGACTCAGTTCCGTCCCGGCGGATGCGGGCGGGTCCGGACAATGCCGGTTCTGCTCGGACTCGGGACAAAGCGCGAGCACGAGTGTCCGCAAATGCTCACGAAATCAGTTCAGCGCTGGGTGGCGGTCAGAGAGTCGGTCAGGGATTTCTTGTGCGTCGAGTACCGGCACCTGCGCCCAAAGCGGCGGAGCGACCGGCACGGCGACGGTCAGCATCTCAGGATCGACCACCCAGATAACCGCTTTCGGCGAGAGCCCGGCTCTGTTGGGGGAGAAGGCCACCACCGTCAGCACGTTCACCTAGACGGCATCGGCTCCGACGACGGCGGGGACGTTCACGTTGACGAAGATCGTCTGACGTCAGGCCGGGCAGCCGTGACACGAGGCAGGCATGGGGCTGCCGACGTTTAGGTCGCCTGATGGATTGTTCCGCGGCGATTCCGGCGGCGAAGGAATAGTCTGACGGGTTCAGCGTGTTGCTATTGGGGTCGTGGTATTCGGGGGTGTTGCTCGCTCGAGTTCGACGGAGGCCCGGATGACCATCGTGACCCCTTCGCAGAGATCAATCGGCATCACCGATAGTGACGCGAACCACGCCCGACGATGGTGGATCCTGGCGGTGCTGGGCATTGCCCAGCTCATGGTGATCCTGGACAACACCATCGTCAACATCGCGTTGCCCACGGCCCAGCACGCTCTTCACTTCTCCAATGCCGATCGGCAGTGGGTCGTGACAGGCTACTCATTGGCCTTCGGTAGCTTGCTCCTCCTCGGTGGCCGCATCGGCGATATCATCGGCCGGAAGCGTGCTCTTCTCATTGGGCTGATCGGCTTCGCATTCGCCTCTGCACTCGGTGGTGCATCAGTCGACTTCCCCATGCTGGTCATCGCCCGCTCGGTCCAGGGTGCGTTCGGGGCGCTCCTCGCCCCTTCGGTCCTCGCCCTCTTGACGACCACCTTTACCGTTCCGGCGGAGCGAGGGAAGGCGTTCGCCATATATGGCGGCATCGCCGGGGCGGGCGGAGCTCTCGGGCTCTTGCTCGGCGGCATCCTCACGTCCTACGCATCGTGGCGGTGGACGCTGTTCGTGAATCTCGTCTTTGCGGCCATTGCCGCCACCGGCGCCCTGCTGTGGCTCAAGAGCGACAAGGCCACCGACCGTGACCCGCTGGACATCCCAGGGTTGTTCCTGGTCACCGGAGGATTGTTCAGCTTGGTCTACGGCCTATCTCATGCCGAGACCACGGCCTGGAGCAATCCCTTCACCATCGGGTTCCTGATCCTTGGAGTCGCGCTCCTGGGCATCTTCACCTACTTCGAGACCCGGACGGCCCATCCGCTCCTGCCGCCCCGGGTTGTGCTCAACCGGACTCGTGGCGGATCGATGTTGGCCATGCTGTTCGCCAGTATCGGGATCTTCGGTGTTTTCCTCTTCCTGACCTATTACATGCAAGGCACCTTGGGCTTCAGCCCGGTGAAGACCGGCATCGCCTTCCTCCCGATGGTCGCCGCCTTGGCCAGCATGGCCCAGGTGTCCAACCGGATTCTGCTGCCCAAGGTCGGGCCCAAGATCATCGTGCCGATCGGGCTGCTCTTCGGTGCTGTGGCCATGTACATGCTCCATCTCGTCGGGTTGCACAGTTCGTATGTCAGCCATGTCCTTCCCTATTTGATCCTCCTGGGCCTCGGTTTCGGACTGAGTCTCGCTCCCTCTTTCAGCGCCGGCACCCTCGGCTTGGAACCTCACGACGCCGGAGTCGGTTCGGCAACTCTTAACACAAGCCAACAGGTTGGAGGGTCCATCGGCACGGCACTTCTCAATACGTTGGCCGCCAGTGCCGCCGCTTCGTATCTGGTCGGAAAGGTCGCCAGCCCGGCCAACCTCAAGGCGGCCGCTCTCCACAGCTACACGACGGCATTCACGTGGTCGTCCCTCATCTTCGTGGCCGGAGCAGTGACCGCCGGGCTGGTGCTCCGGCGAGGGAACCTCAGCGAGCTAACCGCATCACCGGCCGAAGCCGCTGAATCGATCCCGGTTGATACCTGACTTGGTGGGACCGGCTCTACGCAACCAACAAACTCTTCGTCCAATCATTGCAGAGCAGCGGCGGGCTGGGCCGCCCCACTCCGGCGTGACCATAGGCCGATGCCTCAACGACATTCATATTTACCTGAGTGGCGTGTGAGACGCCGCCGCCAAGAGAACCGTCAACTGGGCGGGCGGCCGGGCCTCGACTAGGTGTCGACGTCAGTGACGTGTACCACGAGCTTACCGACTGCCTCGGCGCGGTCGACGGCGTCGAGCGCGTCGGGCAACTCGTCGAAAGGGACCACCCGCGTTGCGCCGGCGAGACGGCCGTCAGCGGCAAGACCGAGCAACGACTCGTGATCGGTTTCGGCCTCCGCCCGCGTCTGACCGCCGGCATATACGCCAACGATCGACGCGTTGCGTCGGACGAACTCCGATATGTCGGCATCTACCCATGACCCGCTCGCGAACCCGACGGCGAGGAGTCGGCCGCCAGTCGCCAGGCACCGCACCGTCGCCCCGGCGACTGCACCGCCGACTGGGTCGTACACAATGTCGGCACCGTCACCCCCTGTCGCCACCAACACTTCATCGAGCAGCGAATTCGCCGTGCGATCGATGACGACGTCCGCGCCCGACCGCGCGCACAGCTCCTGCTTCGCCTCACCCGCGACGACGGCGATGACTCGAGCGCCGAGCGCCACCCCGAGCCGCATCGCGGCGAGACCCGAGCCACCCGCAGCTCCGAGCACGAGCAACCACTCGCCCCGCTGCAACGCGCCTCGCCGCACGAGTCCGATCCAGGCCGTCGAGTAGCCGATCCGAAATGCGGCAGCATCTTCGTCGCCCATGGCGTCGGGGACGCGGAACGCCGTGTCCCACCGCGCGATGGCCGCATCGGCGAATCCACCGTGCCCGTCGAAGAAGCTCGTCACTGCCATGAGCCGCGTGCCGAGGGGCAGGTCGACTCCCGCTCCGACCGCGTCGACCGTGCCGCAAACTTCCTGGCCGGGGACGAATGGGAGCGCGGGGGAGAACGCGTATGAGCCGCGACACATGAGCGCGTCCGGCAGCCCGATCGCCGCAGAGCGCACGCGCAGTCGCAGCTCACCGGGACCCGGAGTCGGCTCGTCGACGACAACCAGCCGGAGCGCGTCGCGAGGTGGGCCGTGTCGTTGGACCTGCCAGGCGTGCACGCCACACCCTACGCGGTAGCACGAGGATGAGCCGGGGCAGTAGGCCCGACGACGCGGGCTACCCCGACGGTCACGTCGGCTCGGCCCGAACAGTCCCAAGAAGCGGTCAAGTTCTATGTGGCTGGTCCAGTCCTGGGCGCCAAGTTGTCCAAGGACCTCGGGGTGGCTACCGATCCGTTCGCGTATTGCGAAGAAGTGGAGTCACGCTGCCTTCATGCCTGGAATGAGTGGTAGCCCGTCCGACACCGTTCCAGCAATCACGCCGACGACACAGCCGCTGCACGGGATAGGCCGCGGTGCGATCTCTGATCACTCTCGGGTTGGTGCGCCCCGACGCTGATAGGGGGACCGGCGCCATGGCCGTCGGGTTCGTGAGTATGTCACTGGCGTTGATGGCATTCAGAGCCAGGGCGAGCAATGCCAGGGCGGGCAGAGGGTTCTGACCCATCGGGGTGTAGGCACGTCCCCGAGTCGGCCCTACCACTGAGAGTGTGGAGAATGCGTCGCAACGTTTGGGACGGACGTAACCGGGTACCGCTGTGATATGCGTCGATACTTCGTTCATGTCATAGCCGTGCTGTCGACGGTGACTCTTGTGACTGCAGGTACGGCGGGGGTGAGTGGGGCCAAGGCGAACGGCACTGTCAATCCGACCTTTAGATCGGCACTCAGCAGTTCGAGCATCCCCCTCGGGAACACCGCCACCGACACGGCCACCCTGATTGGAAAAGAGAAGAGGGGTGCGCCGACGGGCACGGTTACATTCGGAGTCTGCGGACCCACTGCGAGCGCCACACCCTGCACTTCACCGAACGCCGGCTCCGCCACGGTCAGCTTGACCCCGGGCGCCAAGAGTCACTCCACGGGCAGCGTCACATTCAGTCCAAGTGCGGCCGGTTGGTTCTGCTTTCTCGACCAGTACGGCGGTGATTCGCACTACAAGCCGGTGAGTGACAACGACACGTCCACCGAATGCCTCCACGTCACGGGCGGCGGCACGAAGACCACGCCAACCCTGAAGACTTCGCTCAGCAATTCGAGTATCCTCCTCGGAAGCTCCGCGGTCGACACGGCCACGGTGACCGGCAGTACGGCCGGTGGATCTCCAACGGGCACCGTGACGTTCGCCGCGTGCGGGCCGACGACCACCCCTACACCGTGTACGTCTCCCAACGTCGGTTCGGCCACGGCGGGGTTGAGCCAGGAGTCGGGGAACCGTTCGGTCGCCGGGGCCACGATCACTCCCGGTACCACCGGCTGGTACTGCTTCCTCGACCAGTACAACGGGGATGCCAACTACACATCGGTCAGTGACAACGACACGTCCTCCGAGTGTCTTCATGTCACGAGCGGCGGCGGCGGATCCTTCACCCCGACCATTACCAGTGCACTCAGCAAGACGCAGATTTCTCCTGGTGGCACCACAACCGACACCGTCACGGTGACCGGGAACGCCACGGGCGGGTCTCCGATGGGGAGCGTTTCGTTCTATGTCTGCGGACCCACTTCGAGCGCCACGCCATGCACCTCGACCAACAATGGTCTAGCCACGGTGGGACTGAGCGCCGAATCCGGGGACCGCTCGGTGGCCAGCCTGACCGTTCAGGTCGAGAGCAACAGCGGATGGTTCTGCTTCCTCGACCAGTACAGCGGTGATGCCAACTACACGTCCGTCAGTGACAACGACGCGTCCTCCGAGTGTGTCCATGTCACAAGTTCATCTTCCGCATCCCATGGCAGCGCCACTGTCGTGGCCGTTTCTCAGAGCGCCCCGAGCAGAGGGGCCGTCAAGGCCTTGACCTCGTGAGGTCTGCCACGGGGAGCTTCACCGGACTCTTCTGTGTAAACGGGTCGGGGACAGGCACGTACTCTCAGAGTGGAGGTACGTCTGTCACAGGGACCGTGAGGGTCTCGGGAGGTACCACTAGGATTTCCGCCTAGGGGAAGGACCTAGCCCTCTTGGGTGAGAAGACCTCCACTTACAGCACGTTCACCGAAACAGCGCCCGCTCCCATGAAGTCGGGGACATTCACGTTGAGCGCTCTGCCATAGCGCAAGACGGTCGGTCAGACCGACCCGGTGCCGCCGAATTATTCGTACCACGTCGTGACGGAAACCGACGTCACCTCCGTGCTCGTCGGGAGTGCGTTGATCACAGCCCTCCTTCAGGCCGCTGCAGGCAGAACGTCGCTCGCGCCCGAAGCCGTCGGTCTACTGCTGATTACGGGAGGGGCCGGGACGGTGCTCTGGGCGAACCTCCGACGACAGGCAGTGGCCGGGCACGGTGCGGTCGGCGGATGACCGAGCGTCGAACGGCCGACCCGGAAGGTGAAGCGCCCACCGGCCAGCTCGCCGGGGCACGTCTCCTCTCCCCGCACGGACGCTTCCTCGCCGGCCCTGTCCTCTTCGCCCGCTACGGCATATCCTCCTAACGCTCTTGGCTACTGCGGCCCCGGAGATCCAGACGCGCTCTTCGAGATGACGTCAGACGGCACCGCCCTCGAGGACCTGAGCCGGTTGGCGGCCCTCTTCGAGGGGGCGTGGCCCTACCTGGAACTCATCGCCGCCCGCAACGGCATCGCCGAGCCCCTCGACCCCCGGGTTGTCGAGGCCTACTGGACCGGCAACGAGCTGGTGACGCGGGTACCCCCGGCGCCCCTGGCGTCGTCGCTGGGTGACCGTTTCGAGCGCCGGGCCGGTCGCACCTTCGGCCCCCTGGTGCAAGCAGTGTCCGGGGGGGTCGCCCAGCACAGCTTTCACGTGTTCGCCGTCTACCCGTGGCTGGGACTCCTGCGCGCCGGGATGGAGGGCCCTCCCCTGGAGATCCTCGACCGCTGTCGGATCCGTTGGGGCCGGGTCGAGAAGGTGATCGGTGATCTGGTGACGGTCCGTAGTCGGCCGCTGTCCTTCAACGGCTCGCGCCTGGTCCTCGGAGACGAGCAGTTAGAGCAGGCTCGGCGCGGTTTCGACGGGATGGTCTTCACGGTCGATCTCGAACCAGTAGATATGGTCTCTCTGCATTGGGATTGGGTGTGACCGGCTGTCACCGACCACCTATAGCTGGCTCCGGTACTGCACCCAACGCAACCTTGACGCAGTGAACGCGCTCGCGCAACCGTGCCCCGCGATGGTGTGCGGCACCTGAGTCTCAAGTCGACCGCGCCCGACCGGAGGCGCCGAGGGGTACCGTGATGCCTCATCGCGAGACGCGCCCCCGGCGTGTCAAGGCGTCGACTGTCACCGCGGCCACCAACACCAGAGCAGTGACGATGTACTGAATCGAAGCACTTAGACCGAGCAACCCCATCCCGTTGTAGATGGCGCCGATGATGATCCCACCCAGCACGGCATGAAGCGGCTTTCCCCGACCCCCAAAGAGGCTCGTCCCCCCGATGACGGCGGCCGCCACCGCGTAGAGCACGAGCTGTCCTCCGTCAAAGGTGGTGGACACGCCGTAGAGCCGTGAGGCGTAGATGACCCCGCCGATCCCCGCGGTGAATCCGGCGAGTGCGAAGGCGAGGGTCCGAATCAGGGCCAGGTTCACTCCGGCGCGCCGTGCCGCTTCGGGGTTACCTCCCACTGCGTACATATCGCGTCCGAACCGCGTCCGACCGAGCAGGAGGCTCCATAATCCCAGCACGCCCAACACGATGAACGCCACCCATGGAACTCCTCGGATCGGGGTCAAGTTCCCGCGATTGATACTGCAGATGACGACGACCACCACCCCGAAAGCTGTCACCGTGGCGATCTTCAGAGCGGTGAGACTGGCCGGCGGCGCCACCAGCCCGCTTCGGCGCCTACGCCTGTCGCGCCACCCGGTCAGTAAGGCATAGCCGGCGGCGAGCACCGCCAGGATGATCCACCCCGCGGCCACGGTCAGTTTGCCGTTGGCGAAATCATCGATCACTGAATCGCTGATCGGCAGGGTGCCGCCGTTCCCCAGAACGAGGAGCATCAGGCCTTGCAGGCCGAGCAGACCCCCCAGCGTGACGACAAACGAGGGCAAACCCAGTCGGGTGATGAGCGTGCCCTGGAAAGCACCGAAGGCGGCGGTGCACAGCAGAGCCACGATCACCGCGGCCCACCACGGCCATCCTGTCTGCGCCTTGACGAGTTCGGCCGCAACAACGCCACCAAGTCCGGCGCCGAAACCGATCGAGAGGTCGATCTCGCCCAAGAGCAGGGCGAAGGACTCCGCCATCCCGAGCAACACGAACGTGGAGCTCTGCACCATCAGGTTGACCAGGTTTCCCGCCGACAAGAACGAGGAGTTCTGGGTCTGGAAGATGATCCCGATGAGGGCAAGCCCGACGATGACGGGCAGAACCCCAGTCTCCCCGGCGCGGAGTCGGATCCACCACGCCCCGAAGTACTCGCCAAGAGTGTTGGCCACGATCTCGGGAGCGACGGCCAGGGCGGCTTCTGCTGCGGCTGGCTCGGTCAGGTGCTCGGCCAGGCCTGACGACCCTACGGGCTGACGGTCGGGGGCAGCCGCTCTCACGCCGCCGATGGGTTCTTCGGCCTCGGACATCGCCTGTACCTGCTCGCCGCTGGACCTAGGGTCGGCTTCAGCCCCACCCGAAAGCACAGCCCCCCCCCGCTCGTCAGCCGATCCCTCAACCGATCGCCTCGAAGCACCCGTCGTCATCAGTTCGACGACGCTCTGTCGATCGAACTCCGAGGCGGGGCCCTCGGCCACCATTCCTCCGAGATACAGCACCGCCAAGCGGTCAGCCACCTCGAAGACGTCGTTCAGATTGTGCGAGATGACGATGACGGCGAGACCCCTATCAGCGAGACGCTTGATGAGGTCGAGCACCATTCTCGTCTGGACGACGCCCAAAGCGGCAGTGGGCTCGTCCATGATCACGAGCTTCGAGTTCCACATGACCGCCTTGGCCACGGCCACGGACTGGCGCTGGCCACCGGACAACGATGCGACCGGCTGGCGGATCGATCGAACACTCGTGACGGCCAAGCCTGCCAACGTCTCTGCAGCCGCCTTCTCCATCTTGTCCTCATTCAAGAGAAAGTGGCTCGTGCTCTCACGCCCGAGGAACATGTTCTGCACTATGTCAAGGTTGTCGCACAAGGCGAGGTCTTGGTACACGGTCTCGATCCCAAGCGAGGCCGCGTCTCTCGGGTTGCGGATGCTGATTGGGCGGCCCTCCCAAAGGATCTGACCTCGCTCAGCGGTATGAATGCCGGCCACGCACTTGATCAGCACGGACTTACCGGCGCCGTTGTCCCCCACGAGCGCCGTCACCTTTCCCGCGGGAACATCGAGATTGACATTGCTTAGGGCCTGCACCGCACCGAAGTTCTTGTAGATCCCTCGCAGTTTGAGAATCGGCTCTCCCGCTACGTCGGGACGCTCGGCCTGCACACCCACCGGCGGCGGTTCTGCCAGCTCTCTCGTGCTCACCGACCCAGCCCCCTTCATGGTCCTACCCCAGGCTCACGACTGCACCCGTGACCGGCTCCCAGCTGCTGGTCACCGACTGATGTCCCATGTCCAAGTGGACACCATGCATGACATCGACATCGCTGGCAGCCAGCAACGGGGCCGCACCCGCATTCTGGCAGGTGCGGACCCCGTGCCGTCTGTTTGCGGTCGCCCCAGTGGATGCCGGCGACCTGTGAGTCTCCTAATGGATCCCGTACTTGGTGCAGAGACTGGCAAAGGTTCCGGCACACATCGCCGAGGCCTTATCGAAGCCGTCCTTCACCACCGTTGACTGCATGTTGGCTGTCGTCACCCAGACGGGCGTCAGAAGGATCGAAGGCACGGCAGTGTTCGCTGTCGTGTCCTGGGTCGTCCCGTTGACGAGAGCGGCTGGCGGTGTCTGCCCGGCGCGCAGGTACAGGGCAAGAGCCACCGCCGCCTGGGCCTCGAGGTAGATCGGCTTGTACACCGATCCACACTGGTAACCGGACAGGACGTTCTGCATGCCTTGCAGCGTGGCGTCCTGGCCGGTCACAGGGACCTTCTTCGCAGGCACATTGGCCGACTTGAGCGCTGAGATCACCGCGTTGCCCAGCCCGTCGTTGGCCGAGACCACGGCGTTGATGCTCGGGTGGGCCGTGTACTGCTGCTGGAAGATCGTCAGCGCCTGTTGGTTGTCCCAAGCCGGTACGGCCTGCTCACCGACCTTCGTGTACTTGCCACTCGTGAACAACGGCGAAAGCACTTGGTTGTACCCCTTGGCGAACAACGTCGCATTGTTATCGGTGGGTGAGCCGTCGAGCTCGAATACCTGGGGATTGGACACCCCCCACGAGGCGATGCAGTCGACCGCACCCTGGCCGATCAGATTACCGACCTTGACGTTGTTGAAGCTCACGTAATAGCCACGGTTACCGCCGAGCGTAAGCCGGTCATAGTCGATGACCTTCACGCCGTGAGAGCTGGCGTAACTCTCGATGGCGGCACCCACCGTGGAGTCGAGGCCGTCCATCAAGAGTACGGTGGCGCCGTTCGTGATGTCCGCCTGCGCCTGGGTGAGCTCGGTGGAGGAACTACCTTGCGCATTGGTGATCGTGTAGTCATTCGAGGTGAGGCCCGCCTTCTCGAACGCCTGCTTCAAGTAGGGGGCGTCGAATTCCACATACCTCGCCGACGAGGCGGTGTCCGGGAGCAGAGCGCCGATCTTGCCCTTCCCAGACTTCGCCAACGACGTAAGCGAGCTCATGACCGAAAAGCTGCTGGTGAACGACGTTGCCGAAAGATTCGACGGGCCCTTGCCGGCCGCGGTTGTCGAACTCGACGTATTCGGCGAGCTACCGCAGGCGGCTGCGGTCACACCGACGACCAAGACGAGTGCCACGCCTCCTAGCTTGCTGAGTTTCAGGATCCGCACGGTACCTCCTCCAACTCTGGTCCCCTCGGGGACTCCTATAGTTGCTGTTAGAACTCGGACCCAGGCGGGCCGTGCACCCAGCTTGCTGGGGACCAGCCAAGGCGTATAGGGCCGAACGGCCCCAATGCCCGGCGATGCTGCGCCGGGGAGTGACTGTTCCACCACAAGGCTCCGATGGTTCCTGGGTTCCAGACGTCAGAAACGGTCTCCGACAGAGCTCACGGCACCGGGCTCGGACCGAGACAATTCCCGACTGCACATGTCCACCGTCGTCGCGCCGGGCGGACGGCACGGCGCGTCCGGCAACTCGGCGCCGATCACCACATGCCCTCGACCTCTCCACGCGGATGAACGATTCGTCATCGAAGGCGTCCATCTCCGTGGGGCTCACGCGTTACTTGCACAACCAGCGTGTTGCCGTCATCGAGGTGAGTTGCCCCAACCGCCAACAGCGGCGCACGCACGGAAAGTCAGACCCAGTCGATGCCGTGGCCGCCGCCCGAGCGACGCAGTCGGGAGAGGCTTCCGCTCAGCCCAAGAGGCGGACGGGAAATGTCGAGGCTATCCGGGCTCTGCGTGTCGTTCGGCACTCGGCTGCCCACAGCCGCATCGACTCCGTCAACCAGATGCGGGCCCTGTTGGTCACCGGTCCTGAGCAACTGCGCGAGTCGTTTCGCGACTCCACCATCTGGACCATGGTGACCGCAGCATCCAAACTCCGCCCTGGTGACCCGACGACGGTGATCGGCGCCGCCAAGTTCGCGACGATCCGGTCAGCGACCCTTTCCACGGTGATGGGAGGTTCGACCTGTCGGCAACCCCACGTGTCCCTCCTTGCGGCCCGGGACCGTCGATTCCAGGAGCAAGCGCCATTCGGCCTCGGCCACAGACCTCCGGACCGCGTCCACGGCATCGGGGTTCACCGACACCGAGGTGATACCGAGGCGCACCAGGTGCTCAGCGAATTCCGGTCGGTTCGAAGGAGCCTGGCCGCACAGCGAAGAGGTGATCCCCGATGTCCGACACCCCTCGATAATCCTCGCGATGGCGTCGAGGACGGCGGGATCGGCCTCGTCAAAGAGCTCGGCGCAGACCTGCGAGTCCCGATCGACACCCAGCATCAGCTGCGTGAGGTCGTTGCTGCCGATTGACACCCCGGCAATGCCCATGGCGGCGTATTCGGGGATCCAGAAGGCGACTGACGGCACCTCCGCCATGGCCCACACCGGCAGCGCTCCGGACACTGGGCTCGTCTCTATCACCTGGAGGCAAGCCTCCAGCTCCCAGGCGGTTCGGACGAAGGGGATCATGAGCGCAAGGTTGGGCGACTCCTCCAGCACCTTTGCCAGCATGGCGAGCTCGAGGCGGAACAGATCCGGCTCGCGCACGTACCGGTAACAGCCGCGATACCCGATCATTGGGTTCTCCTCCGGCGGTTCGAACCGCTCACCGCCTTCGAGGTTGCGAAACTCGTTGGTCCGGAAGTCGATGCTTCTGTACACGACGGGCCGTGGCTCGAAAGCCTTCGTGATTCGCAGCAATGACGCCGCCATGCTCTCGACGAAGGTCTTCTCGTCTCCCCGCTCGAGTAACAATCGAGGATGGACGCCACCGAGAGCGTCGGTCACCATGAATTCCGCACGTAGCAGGCCCACGCCGTCGACGGGCATGGCCGCCACCTCTTCGGCGTGCTCGGCGAACGCCAGATTCACATAGATCCGGGTGGCGAGCGGCTGTGAACCACGCGAGACGGGAGCCGTTGGAGTGCGAACCATGGCCCCGGCCTCTGGGACAGAGGCGGCACCCTCGGTGACCGTACCCCGAGCGCCGTCGACCGTGACGATCTCGCCATCGCGCAGCACCGTGGTGGCATTACGGGCCCCCACCACGCAGGGGACCCCGAGTTCCCGGGCCACGATGGCGGCGTGACATGTCATGCCCCCTCCGTCGGTAACGAGCGCCGCCGCTCGACGGATGGTGGGCACCCAGTCCGGACTCGTCATGGGCGCCACCAGGATCTCGCCCGCCACCAGGTGTTCGCCCTCGTCGGGAGATTGCAGCACCCGCACCGCTCCTGAGGCACGACCCGACGACGCCGCCAGCCCCTGGACGAGCACGTGGCTCACCTCGGAGACCGCCTCCTCCTGCCCGCCACCCACAGCCGTAATGGGCCGGGACTGCACGAGCACCGTCCGATCTCCGGCCATGGCCCATTCCGTGTCCTGGGGGGCGCCGTAGTGGGCCTCCACGGCCAGCCCGAGCCGCCCCAGTTCCAGTATCTCCTCGTCGGTCAGGACCCGGCGGCTGCCGTCTCCGGGGCTGAGTTCGACGCGCCGATCAGCGCCGTCGGGCCCGCGCACGATCTCGAACGACTGGGACCCGACACGGACCTGAAGCAGCCGCGGCCCCTCTTTGTCCACCACATAGGTGTCGGGCTCGACCTGGCCGCTGACCACGACTTCTCCCTGCCCGAAGGCAGCCTCAATGACGATACGGCGGCTATCGCCGGTAGAGGGATCGACGGTGAACATCACCCCGGCCCGCTCCGAAGGAATCATCTCCTGCACGATGACGGCGATCGTGGGCTCGTCGACGAGCTCCTTGCTGGCGCGGTACGAGATCGAGCGAGCGCCGTAAAGAGAGGCCCAGCAATCAACGATGCGTCTCATCAGCTCATCGTCACCGGCGACGTTGGTGAAGGTGGCGTTCATCCCCGCGAACGACGTGCCCTCGGCGTCCTCGCCGATGCCCGACGAGCGCACCGCCACACGGGTGCCCTGACCCAGGCGGTGGTAGGCGCCGAGCACAGACGACGCCACGTCCTCAGATACCGCCACGCCTCGCACGAGGTCCTGCGCCTCGGCCGCCAGACGATCGAGGTCGGCCGGGCCGGCGAGTCGCGATTCGGTGAGGACGGCCGCCAGGCGATCTCGCACGCCGGCCCGCCCGACGGCGTCGAGGTAGGCCTCGCCGGTGATGACAAACCCCGGTGGGACCGGTAGCCCACCCGCAGTCAGTTCTCCCAGGTTGGCGCCCTTGCCCCCGACCGAAGGCGCGTCGTCAAGCCGGATGCTGTCAAACCAACGAATTGGTTCCACGTCATTGCCCCTCTCTGCGGACACCCTTGGCGCCCCTTCTGTCGATGATCGCCCATGCCCGTCCTCGCCGGTAGGGCCCAATGTCACCGACGGAGACCCGCTCTCATCGAGGTGTCGACGCCCGGGCCGAGAACCTGCGCCTGGATCTCGCTCCGGCCGAATTGCGGGCCCAAAACGGTGCGTGAAACAGTCGCCGGCGAGAAAGGCCGCCTCAGGAAGAACCCCGGTTCCTCAGAGAGGTCGTGGCACGGGGGACCACGGCCGATGGCGTTCTCGCCGCGACGATGGGCCTGTGCCCGGGAATCATGCTCGAGCACGCCGGTCATGGCGCCGACGATCAGCCGTATCGGCGCGCCCACCTCGGTCAGCCTTGGCTCGGCCGCAACTATGAGGGCTCTCCGGCGGATCAGCAGGGCCGGATGCCTTCGAAGCCGGCTGTGAGTGGATCACAACGAGGCGGCAGACGGTGACGACCGCTTGCGTCGATCGACCGAACGTCACAATCGCTATGAGCCCCTCAACGCGCGAGGGTGGAGGGGCGAACAACGGAGGAAGGGACCAGATGACACACGGAGATCTGCTGGCGGACGCCTTCGGGCGAATCCGAGACACGGTGCACAGCGTGATCGACGGTTTGACGCCTGACGACATGACGTTCCGGCCAGATAGCCAGGCAAACTCAATCGCCTGGCTGGTGTGGCATCTGACTCGGATTCAAGACGATCACATCGCAGACATCGCCGGTGCTGATCAGGTCTGGACGGCATCGGGCTGGGACCGACGATTCGGCCTGGGGTTCGATATCTCAGACACCGGCTACGACCATGAGCCCCGTCAGGTTGCCGCCGTCACCGCTGATTCGGAAACACTGCGCGGCTACCACGATGCAGTCCACGAGACAACACTTCAGTTCGTGCGCCAGGTTAGCGCCGCCGATCTTGACCGCATCGTGGACGAACGATGGGACCCACCCGTCACCATGGGCATCCGACTGGTAAGCATCATCAGCGACGATCTGCAGCACGCCGGTCAGGCTGCCTACGTCCGCGGGATCCTCGAGCGCAGGTGACGGTCTCCGTCCGGTTTGGACAGAGGGCGGTGTCGCGCGCTCATGCCCTACCAATCCTTGACCGACAGGTCTCCGCAGACGCGCCGCCCGTTGCCCCAGACGGATCCCCCTGTTCGCCGCGAGCAGTCCACAGACGATCTTGATGTCGAACCTGTCTTCCCGTTCTGACCGAGCGGTCCGCAATCTCGCCGAAGGACAAGTGAGAGGGTGATGCAGTCGACGGCCACTCGACCAGCGAAGTGCTTCGCGGACGCCTCGCACGACAACGACTCATTCGTCCACGCCCGCCACGCCGGCGGCGAGGGACTTTGCGGTGCCTAGCGTGAAAGAACGGTGATAGCGCCACGAACAACGACCATCAGGCTCTTGTGCGCTTGTTGGAGGGCCACGATAAGGAGGTGCGGCCTTGCCTGAGCGAGTGACCGGACAGACAAGCAGGTCGGCGCCGCGGGAGGCAGCGACCTCGGCTCGGCGATCGGCCGACAGCGGGCACACACCGCGTGCGAACGCCAACGGAGTGCGCGCACCGGCGGAGATCGTGGGGCGGCCCGCGGTGGTAAGCTCGTCGACGCAGGTCACCGTGGCATTCCCCTTCTCCACCATCAAGATCCAGCACGGCGAATCTCTCGTCGAGCTGGCCTCGCTGGTGGGCCGGTTGGCCCGGGCACCCAACGAACGGGGCCCGACGGCCGAGCGGGCCGACATCGTCGCCAACGTTGAGGCTCTCACCGAGCGCGTGCGAAGCGAACACTGATCGTTGGCGAGAGGCGTCATGGCCGTCTCAGAGGTGCACAGGACAAGGCAAGCGGCGGGTCGGGCTTCGGATACTGACCGGGAAAGATCAGCCCCGACGTCGCGCCACCCGTCTGACCTCGGCGTCGGCGCGACCGGCGCTTGACCACGTCTCACGCTCACACGTGACCTTCGGCCCTGTCGCCTCCGGCATCGTTGTGGGACGGTGACAGCGTGAAACAACCGCAGGAGGAATCGCCATGCGAGTTGTCGTCGTCTATGAGTCAATGTTCGGAAGCACACACCAGATCGCCACGGCGATCGCCGAGGGGTTCTGACGACCGACGTGAAGGTGGTCGCCGTCGCCGATGCCGACCAGAACGTCCTCGACGGTGTTGACCTCGTCGTCGTCGTCGGCCCGACGCACGCGTGGAGCATGTCTCGGGCCCGCACCCGTATAGGCGCCCCGAATTATGCCCGCAATCCCGGGAGTGGCCTCGTCGTCGAACCGGGCGCCGCCACGGGGCCGGGCGTTCGGGAATGGCTCGGATCCATCGGGCAGGTCCGGGGAAACGCCGCCGCCTTCGACACTCGCATCAAGGCCCCTGCGATCTTCACGGGGCGGGCCTCGAAGGCAATCGGCCGCCTACTCTCGCGCCACGGATTCGCTGTCGTGGCGAACCGGCGACCTGCTGGTTGCAAATGTCGATGCGAGTGGGCGCTGCACGGCGAGCTCCGTCGCAGGTCGGTGCGGTGTTCCTGGTCAAACCTCTCGTTGGGCTCGTTTTTCGAGCACCGTTGCGACGAACTGCGACGCGGTGACTCGTAATTGTTCGGACGGGTGTTGGCATGACGCTTCGTTTCCCCGAGTCGCCAGGGGTGACGGCGGGGTAGTGGCTCAGAAATGGAATAAGTGTTTCACTTATGAGATGAGATGGTATGACCGGCGCGTGGACTTTCTTCATCCCGTCGAAGCAGTCATCCCGGGTGCTCAAGGGAAGCTCCTCGCAGTCTTCGCCGAGACCTCGACCGCCCTCAGCGTTCGATCCCGGGTTCGACCGCTCGCAACGACGGCTCGGTCTCGCCCCAGCTCCTGTCGAGGAACGCCTGAACGAGGTCATCAGCAGTCAATGTCCCGAGGAGGAATACATGCCTGAGTTCCCGACAATTACCCATGTGGCGCTGACAGTCAGCGATCTCAACCGCAGCGTCCCGTGGTATGAGCGACTGTTCGACGCGAAGCCGGTCCTGGACGAAGACACTGGCCCATTTCGCCACGTGGTCTGGCTCGTCGGAGGTCAGACTCTTGTCGGTCTTCACCAATTCCCCGACCCGGCTGACACCCTTCCGTTCAATGAACGGCACGTGGGCCTGGACCACCTGGCTTTTGCCTGCCGCGATCGAGCGGATCTCGATCAGTGGAAGGTCTATCTGGACGAACTTGGCATCGCCAATGGGGGCGTCGTCAATGCTCCCTATGGATCGGGGTTGTCCTTCCGTGATCTAGACAACATCGCCCTCGAGTTCTTCGCGCCGCCTTCGTAAACAAGATCAGGGATCACCCACATAATGCCTGCGGTCTCAACCGTTCGACGACTGAGAGGCATCGCTCTCCTGTCGGGGTAAGTGGAGTTGACTGTGTGGAGGTAATGGGACGTTACTTAAACCACTCTGACCAGGGAAAATGTCTCCGGAACCTCCTGGAAATGGTCCCAACTGGGTCCCAAACGGCCAAAACTCGAACCCCAAGACGGGTCTGCCGGCGACTTGAACCGGCCAAGGTGGACGAGCTGATCCAGGGCTACGCAGAAGGAGTGCCGATGGACGAATTGGCGGCCCGGTTTCAGATTGACCAGAGCACCGTCCAAAGACACGCTCGACGCCATGATCTCGCCCGTCGGTCTCCCCGATTAGGCCAAACCAGACCGAGGAAGCAGTTCGGCTCAATCTGTCTGGTCAGTCTCTTGCCAAGCTTTCCGATCAATTTGGTGTTGCGACCGACACTGTGGCACTTGCCTTACGAAGAGCCGGGGTTACGCTACGAGCACGACGAGGGTGGAACGCATGACTCGGCATACCGCTGACCGCCGGTGGACATCGTTACGAACCCGCTATTGATTCAAGCCAGGCAGTCCCCCAAACAGCGCGTGATGCTGCTAGCCTAAGTTCACGCATGTACGGGCTGGAAACTGTTCCACATGTGAGTCAGTGACGACTGGCCTTGCCGCGGTGCTTCCTTTCGCTTCCGATCTCCTCCCTAGGGCTCTGCGGGCTGCGCTCAGATAGTTCGAGCTCAGTCAGAAGGGCGCGGGTCTCGTCGAGGGACGAGGTGAGAATCCGACGTGCGACATCGAGCAGATCGAAGATCATGGGGTTTCCGACCGAGTACAGGACGCTCGTGCCTTCCTTGCGAGCCTGGACGAGATTGGCCCGCCGCAGCACGGCGAGCTGCTGCGACAAGTGTGAGGCCTCAATGCCCACGGCCGGGACCAGGTCGCTGACGGTGCGTTCCCCGTCACGAAGCACCTCGAGGACACGAATCCGTGCCGGGTGGCCGAGTGTCTTGAAGAACTCGGCCTTAACTTGGTAGATGGGAGTCGTCACGAACATTTCTCGATTCTCGGCTTGACATGTCTGGCGTTGGTAAGGACGCGGCGCCCGGACGTGGGACCTAAAGTCTAACGGAATGATGAGATTGTCAGATGTCACATTGGCTCCTCATAGGTCGTTTCCGGCGTAGGACAGGTTGAAGCTCTTGTTGGCGAGCGGGAAGTCCGGGACGATCGTGTCGGCCAGCGCCACTGACAGTGCCGGCCAGTTGAAAAAGGAGGGATCCACGACCTTGACCCGGCTCAGGCGGCCGGATCCATCGACCTCGATCCGGTGCACGATGGCGCCACGCCAGCCCTCGACGATGCCCGAACCGCTCCCCACCCCGGCAACCAGGTGATCGGGGCCGAATGCATGAGGCGGGCCTGGCCGAGTGCAGAAGTCGTCTAAGAGGGCAAGGGAGGCGTCGACCTCCTGCACCCTCACCTGGAAGCGAGCCAGGACGTCGCCGGTGGTGGCGCCGGCCGCGAGGAAGTTCGCCCACGGTTCGCCCACGGGATGAGCGACTCTGGCATCGAAGACCGAGCCGGACGCACGCGCCACCACCCCGAGAACCCCGAGCTCGGCGATGTCGCCAGGGTTGAGCACGGCGGTGCCCGTGAATCGGTCCATGACGATGCTCTGGTCCAGCGCGAGATTCACGAGCTCATGGAACTGCGCACCGATCTCGGCCAACTCCGCTGGCCGAGGAATGGAAGCCAGGCGAGTCCCACCCACCCGCACGCCGCCCCGGAGCAGTCGGTGGCCGGTGACGGAGGCGTTTAGCCGGAGTAGTCGCTCCCGCAATGTCAAAGCCTTGGCGTGCACCAGACCGAAGCCGACGTCGTTACACATCGCACCGACGTCAGCCACATGGTTGTAGATCCGCTCCAATTCGAGTAGCAGGTTCCGCAGTACGGACGCTCGTGGAGGAACCTCTATGCCACACGCCTCCTCGATCGCCAGGCAGTAGGCCAAGCCGTGGCCCACCGCCGTGTCCCCGGAAATCTTCTCGCCTAGTTCGACGCCGGAGTGGATGTCCTGACCTTCGAAGAGCCGCTCGATGCCCTTGTGGACGAACCACAGCCGCGCCTTCATTTTCAGAATCGTCTCGCCCACAACCGAGAATCGGAAGTGTCCAGGCTCGATCAGACCTGCATGCACGGGGCCTACCGGGATCTCGTAGACACCGGCCCCCTGTACTTCGACGAACGGGTAAGAACCGGCGTCATCCACCATGGCGGGGGGTGGTCCGGCGTCGCTCCTCATCGGATGCCAGCCCTCGGGCCAGTGCTGATGAAGGACGAGCCGCCGGAGAGCGGGGTGACCAACGGGGACGATGCCGAACAGATCGTGGATCTCGCGCTCGAACCGGCTCGCCGGAAATGACAGGGCTGCCAGTGAGGGGATCTCGGGTCGTCGGCGGTCCACCGTGAGCACTAGTTCGATCCGGCGATCAGGGAGGCCTGATGTGAAGAGGTAGACGACGCGAAGCGGTCCGGGGTGGTCGACGGCGGCGACGAGCGCCAGGCGAAAGCCGCGCTGCAGAAGCACCTCGGCGGCGGTGAGCAGACCGTCGGCCGGCACATCCAAGGACTGATGGAAGCTCCCCGTGCGTTCGAGGACTCTGGGCAGAGCGAACGACTCGGTCATGGCGCCACGATGCGAGCCGCCGCGTGAAGCAGGGATTCGAGAGGCCACGCCGATACGCCTATGAAGGCGCACCCGACGAGCCCCCCGATAAGTGGCACGGCCACAAGAGCGGGGGTCATGGCCGGCGCATCAGTGCCTCTCGGACCCAGCAAGAGATGACGTCCATGCGACATCACGGCGGCGAAGATGACCGCCATGCACACCAAGGAGACGGCCGCCGCCCAGCCGAGACCCACCTGGAATTCGGCGCGCAGCATGTTGAGCTCGCTCACAAACAAACTGAATGGTGGGAAGCCCAGGAGCGCGAACAGCCCAAACCCGAAGATGCCCCCCAGGACGGGGCGGCGGCTGAGCAGCGCCGGTACGCGCTCGATCTCGCTGGTGCCTTCGGTCAAGAGGATCTCTCCCGATGCCAGGAACAGCACCCCCTTGGCCAGACCGTGGCCGAGGATGTGGAGAAGAACGGCGGCGATAGCTAAGGGCGACCCGGCGGCTGCCCCGAGGGCGATCAGACCCATGTGCTCGACGCTGTGATAGGCGAGCATGCGCTTGTAATCCCGCTGTGTCAGGAGCAGTGACGCCGCCACCAGGAGCGACAGCAGGCCCACGATGACGAGCAGGGCGCGGGGGAACGTGGGACCGAGGGCACCGTCAGCAATGACCTTGAAGCGCAGGATGGCGTAGAAGGCGACTGTCAGGAGCACTCCCGACATGAGAGCGGAGACGGGGGCGGGTGCCTGGCTGTGGGCGTCGGGTAGCCAGCTATGCATGGGCACCAGCCCGACCTTGGTGCCGTAACCGATCACGATGAGAGCAAAGGCCAGCCGCATTACGCCGGGGTTCAGCTGATGCGACTGCGCCACGAGGGACGTCCAATCAAGGGGATGAGGCCCGTGCCCGACGTGGAGGGACGCCAGATAGACGAGCACTGTGCCCAGGAAGGCCATGGCGATGCCGACGGAGCAGATGACGATGTACTTCCACGACGCTTCGAGCGACGACCGGGTCCGCCGGTGTCCGACCAGGAAGGTCGTGACGACCGTCGTCGCTTCGATGGCCACCCAAAGCACGCCCAGATTGGCGGCCAGCACAGCTAGGAGCATGGTGGCCACGAAGGCCTGGACGAGAACGCTGTAAAGCGCAGCGTGGCGCCGGGTGCATCGATCAGCGGCGATCTCGGCGCCGAGATAGCGGACGCCCTGCCACGTGGCCAGGGTGGCGATGACCCCGATGACGATGACCATGAAGGCGCTGAGCGCATCGGCCCGCAGAACCCCGCCGAGAGCCGACATCGGCTTGCCGTGCACGACGTCGACGGCCAGCACCACTCCCGTCACGAGCACCCCCGAGGCGATGACCGTGCCCAGCCAACCGATGCCACGTCGCCAGGGGACGACGCCAGAAACCAGGCCGCCGGCCAGGGGCAGCAGAAGGACGGCGATCACCATCAGTCGTGCAGCTCCGTCAGCTGGTCGAGGTCGAACGACCCCAAGCGTGACCGCATCTGTATGGCAAGGACCCGGAGGACGATGACCGCCAACAGGACGTCGAGCGATGCGCCAAGCTCCACCAGCAGCGGGACACCGGCCGTGGCCAGGAACGCCACCAAAGCCACGCCGTTATCGACCAACAAGATGCCCACGATCTGGGACACGGCCTTGCGGCGGGTCACCAGAGCGAAGAAACCCACCAACATCGCTGCCAGTCCGATGGGAATGAGCCGTCCGGCTGTGGTCGGCACGAGCGAGGTCACCGACCGCGTGGCGGCGAAAGCCAAGAAAGTGAGCGCACCAGCGGCCACGAGCGAGGCGGGCACGTTGACCAAGGGATCTGTCTCGCGACTGTTCGGGTCGTGACGTACGACACGACCGATGAGGAGGGGGACGACCACCGCCTTGGCACCGAGAACGAGCAGTCCCACCACGATGAGGCCGACGTCGTGTTCATGGAGTCCGATGACCGTGGCCACACAGGCCAGCGCCGCGCCCTGAACGGCCAATGTCCGCACGATGGCACCGAGTGATCGGCGCCACAACGTCACCACGGCGCAGAGCAGCACTGCGGCGGCGGCGAGCCCCAGGACGTTCGTATAGGTCGAGGCGCTCATTTGGCCACCAACCCGCTTACGACACCGAGAAGGGCCAAGACAAAGGCACCGGCGAGCAGTTCCGGGACGCGGAACAACCGCACCTTTGCGATGAACACCTCGAAGACGGCCAAGAAGACGCCCACGACGGCGACCTTGGCGACCACCGAGGCCAGACCGACGACGACGCCGGAGACGCTGGTTGAGGTAGCCACACCCCAGGGGGCAACCAGATTCACGAAGATGCCGAGTAGCAGCGTGAGCCGCATGGCCTCACCCACGGTGACAAGGGCCAGGTCGGGTCCGGCGTACTCGAGGATCATGGCCTCGTGCACCATGGTGAGCTCGAGGTGAGTAGCCGGGTTGTCCACCGGAAGGCGACCGCTCTCGGCCACGATGACGATGAGCAGAGCCCCCAAGGCGAAGAGCCGCTGCGGCGTGGCCACCGACTCGGGGTGGGCCAGGATGGCACTGACGATGGCCGGGAGATTCGAGGAGTGGGCGGTGGTTGAGAGGGCCAGAATGGTGACGAGCAGCGCCGGCTCGGCCAAGGCGCCGATAGTGACGGCCCGGCTCGAACCCATACCCCCAAAAGCCGTCCCGGCGTCCAGGCCCGCCAGCGCCAGCAACGTCGATCCCACCAGCAGGAGGTAGACGAGGACGAACAGGTCCGAGCTGGCCCTGAGCGCCGGGTGCGTGGTGACGAGCGGTGTGATCGCCGCTGCCACGACCACCGTGGCCACGAGCATGACCGGCGCCAAAGTGAAGATCCACGTGGCCTGGTCTGGGCGGAACCGCTGCTTGCGAAAGAGCTTGCGAATGTCGACGAGGGGCTGGAGGACCGGCGGCCCGACCCGGCCCTCCAGTCGGCAACGCACCTTGCGCATGACCCCCACAAGCACCGGGCCGCCGACGGCGACAACCGCCACCTGTACGGCCGAGGAGATGCCGGTGCCGATTACGTGCGAGATAGTGCTCACCCCATCACTGCCACTGCGACCAACAAGATGACGAGGGCGCCCAACCCGTAGGCCAGGTAGCGGTGAACGCTCCCGGGTTGAAGTCGCCGGGCCACCTGTCCCCAGCGCCGGACGGCCCTTATGACGGGTGTATAGAGGCTCCGCTCGATGGCGTCGTCCACCGTGTTGGCGAACGTCACCGATTCGATGACGTAGCGCGACTCGGCGACGTGGGTGACGTCCAGGTCTTGGACAGGCCGAAGCACATCGTCGAAGACCCGCTGAACGGGCTCGGCAAACGACGTGGCCGTGTACTGCATGCGGGCGGTCTGGAGCTGGCGACCACAGCCCCAGGCCTCGACCACGCGTGGCGTGGGCTGGCGCGATAACGCCCGGCGAAGAACCATGATGCCGACCACGGCGCCGGCCAGGGAACCGGCCAACGCGGCGGGTGCCAGCATGCCCCGGAGCCCGACGACCTGCAGGTCGACGCCATGAGCCAGGATCCGCGTACCCAGCCCCGGCAAGGCGGTCTTAACGGCTCGTTCGACAGCCGGGAAGATCAGTGTGGGAGCGACGCCCAGAACGACGCACACCGCCACCAGCAGACCGACGGCCAAGCGCATGGTGCGGGGGACTTCGGTGGCCTCGTCCGCCGACTCGGAGCGGGGACGACCCAAGAAGCCGATGCCCACGGCCTTCACGAAGGCGACCACGGTCAGACCGGCGGTGAGGGCCAAGGCGGCCACCGCCAGGGGTATGGCGATGTCCGCGGCGGTGCTTCCGATGACGGCTCCGTGCAGCAGGCTCTGAAAGAGCAGCCATTCACCGATGAAGCCGTTCAGCGGTGGCAGGGCGGAGATGGCCGCGGCGGCCACGAGGAAGAGGGCTCCCGTCTGCGGCATACGCCGCAAGAGGCCGCCGAGACGGTCGAGGTCACGGCTCCCCGTGGCCACCTGGACTGACCCGGCCGACAGAAAAAGGGCGCCCTTGAAAGCGGCGTGGTTGAACAGCAGCACGAGGGCGGACACCAGGCTCAATGCCGCCAAGAGTGGGTGCCGGGTGGCGTCGTAGAGTCCGGCGGCGCCCACGGCAAGAAGGACCAGCCCGATGTTGTCGGTGGTGGAATAGGCCAGCAGCCGTTTGAGGTCGGTGCTGCTCGCCGCGTGAAGCGAACCGAACAGGGCCGAGGCGCCGCCGAGGACCAGCACAACCAGCCACCACCACACCGGGCCTCCGCCGAGGAGGTCATCACCGACGAGGACGATCCCGTAGACACCCAGGGCCACCATGGCCCCCGACATGAGCGCCGACACCGGGCTCGGTGCTTCGGGATGCGCTTTGGGCAGCCACACATGGAAGGGAACGGCACCCGCCTTCGACCCGAAGCCGACCAATGCCAGCATGAAGACAAGGGCTCGCACACCTGACGCCAGATGTCGGGCATGGACGGCGATGGCGGCGAACGTCTGACCGCCAGAGTGTGCGGCCAGGATAAGGAAGGCCACCAGGATGGTGGCGGCGCCGACATGGGTCAGAACCGCATACCACGTACCGGCGCTACGTGATGCTTCGCTTGCACTGTGGTCCACCAGGACGAGTAGGAGCGATGTAAGGGCCATCAGCTCCCACAGGGCCATGAAGGTGGCCACACTTCCCGCCGTGGGCACCAGTAGCAACGTGGTGACGAAGAGCGGAAACACGCACGCTGCCGTACGCGTGTCGAGACCGTGACTTGCGTACCCGATGCCGTACAAGGTGGCCGGTACAGCCACCATGACCACCAAAAGCACGAAGAACGCCCCCAACGAGTTGAGTACCAGGGTGACTCCGGTGAAAGGGAGCAGCTCCGTTGATCGCAGCACGATCGGCCGGTCGATAGCCAGGACATGGATGGCAGCGGCGGCCTCGCACCCACACGCGGCCCAGATAAGAGCGGTGGCGGCCCGCACCCGCCACCCTTTGGGTAACAAGGCACCGGCAATGGCACCCCCGAGCCCTAGCAGGGCACCGGCGACCACGAGGACGCCGGCTGTCATCGACGCGTAATGCCGCGCAGCGCCTCAATGATGGCGGTGGGATGAGGGGGACAACCCGGTATCGAAACATCCACCGGCACCACATCGTTCACGGAGCCGACCACGCCGTAGCCGCCCCGGAACACTCCACAATCGTGTGCGCAATCACCCACGGCGATAACGACACGCGGCTGCGGCGTTGCCTCGACGGTCTTTTTCAAGGGGACAGCCATATTCCTCGTGACGGGCCCGGTGACGAGAACACCATCGGCATGGCGGGGCGATGCGACGAGACGAGTCCCGAACCGCTCGGCGTCATACACGGGCCCGAACACAGACGCGATCTCGATCTCGCAGCCATTGCACGATCCCGCGTCAACATGACGGAGCTGCAGCGATCCCACCAGATCTCGAGATCCCCACGTCGGTTCATCAACGGAACCGAGAGGCTCGGTGACACGGCGGGAGCGCCACAATGCCCGCCCCAACTCTGACAACGACATAGCGGGAACTCAGCTCGGCTGGAGGCTGGCCTGGGCGACGAAGGTTGTTGTGCGCAGCCACGTTCCACATCGAGCACAGCGCGGGACATCACCGTCGCGGCAGAACGGGACTCGTACGACGCGCCAGCAGCTGTTGCATACCACTGTGTTGGAGGTTCCCGTGGCCGTCTGGGCGCGCATGTGAGCCGATCGATGACCCATCGGACGGCGCGGGGTGGCCCCGCCCACGGTCTCAACTCTGTCCTCTGGACTAAATCCGCTCATATTCTTATTCTGTCATACTGTCAGGTACCAACGAGAACGGAGACGCGTCCACGCACTGGCCGGCCCTTGGCGTTCCAGCCAGCGTCGGCGGAGAGGGGTTCCAATGCCCGAGAAACCGGTAGCGGGTCACTTCGTTGTGGCCAAACTCGATGGAAAGGTGCGGCAGGTTCTCGTCTTAGCGTGGAACTCCGGCACGGGTGCCGTAAGAGTCGATTGGCCGCTACAGACTCCGGCCAACTCATCCCATCGGTTTTCGAGAATGGGGAGCACCAAGATCGACGCGTCCAACTTTGAGCCACTCGATCCGGAAGGCTTCAGAGCTGTCACCGTGGGCCAACGCCAGGTGGGCGACAAGCCCACCGGAGTCGTTGTGAAGGACGGTTCACCATGACACGGTCCAACGTCGATGCGGCCTTCCAGGACGACCTGGAACTAGACGATCAGATTCTTCGTCTCCGAGAAAACGGACTCAGCTATTTGGCGATTGCCGAGCGCCTCGGCCTCGCACGAGCAACCGTTGCGCGTTCCGGATACCTACGAGCGCTATGGCGTTTACCATCGGGCGAGCAGAGCGGCTCCTGTCTGCGGGAGCTACAACGCCTCGACACTCTGGCGAACTACATCGCGGCCCGGGATGACATTGATAAAGCGGAGATCGCCCGTCAGCTTCAGATGGTCGATCGCCTTCGACTCGACCTTCTTGAGCCGTGAGTGCGTTCTATGCCCTTGATGGCTCTGGTTTGCTCAAAGGGGGACAGCGAGAACGACCAGGCAGTCAGACTGGAACTCTCCCCGACGCTTTGATGTTCGCAGGTCCGACGAGTTGCAGCTGTGCAGTTTGCTATGGGCGTCCGACTTGCCATCTATGCCATGGCGGAGCGGACTCATGGCGAGAGACAATCACATGGTCGGCTTTGGAATCTCTGGTTCAACAGACAGCTCCGCTCGGATGCCCGAAATGGTAGGTACGGGGGACGGCGGGGTTGTCTTCGAGACACTGGGAATCGCTGAATGCCATGCCCCTCTTGCAAGTGGAAGCGTCGGACGTGTGGCGGGGAGTATCGACGCCCTCTCGGTAATCGTGCCTGTCATCTACGCAGCGGACAACGGGGCCATCGTGTTGCGCACAACCCCGGGAACCAAGTCGTCTGCGGCCCTGCTCGAGACAGTCGTCGCGTTTGAAGTCGACGATTATGAGCCCAACGGTGATGTTGGCTGGAGCGTTCTCGCACAAGGAGTAGCCACCAGGGTTACTGCCGATGACAGGATCGACCGGGCACGCCAGCTGCTGCTACGGCTGATCGCCGTCGATGGAGAATCCGACCGGTTCGTGCGCGTCGAGATTGCAAAGGTCAGTGGTCGTCGTCTGCGACCTCGATCAAATAGGTCAACACAGCGGTCATGATGTACGTTGCCCCCTCGTTCCACGATGATGCAACGTCGGCAGAGCTAATCCGTCAGGAAGCCGGGTGGTTTGTGTGGTTTGTTCTCCCCGTGGCACGCCTCTATGACTTCTTCACCAAGGAAGAGGTCGCCCATGACATCGGCACTCGTGCACTGACTAATGAGACCAATGTCATCAGATACATCGAATCTCAACTCAAGGCAGCCGGTTATCAAGGCGTATCACGTCGGCCAAGTTTGGTCGGAGGTGCCGACATCGCTGCCGCCTGGGACTTCGCGCCACCAAGTTAACCGAAGAAGAGGGCTTCCACGGCATCCGGACCGGACGTTGCGGGCGAGATTGGAGGTCTACTCACAGTTCGTCTCGTTGGGCTGCTAGTTAGAAGTCGAATGCGGTATAAGGGGTTCGAGACCGAGATTGCTGACGTTGAGCAAATCGTTGGGTCGATGGTTCTAGTTCTCGACGCAGCCGAGCGTCACATAGCCGAGCGCCGTTGCCCAGAACGGGGTGAGTGCCTCGGGGTCGCGGCAATCGAGTAGAAGGCCGAGGTTCGGCTCGCCCGTCACCTGATTCTCCGTCACGGGGCTGCCCGTGCCGCGACCCACGTGAACGGTTGTGGCACCCCAGCCGGCGTAGTGTGCAGTTCTCTCCGGGTCTCGACCACGACGAAACCGTCACCAAGGACGGAACCGAGATCGACGGCGGAGTAGCGAGCAACCGGCAGCCCTGAGCAGTATTCGGGTCCGTCCTCGGCGAAAGTCGCCACGATCAGAGCACCGCCCGGCGCGATCCCCGACCTCAAGGTTTCCAGATACGCGTCGCGATCTTCCTTGTCGACGAGGAAGTGGAAAACGGCCCGGTCATGCCACAGGTCGAATTGTCGACCCGGTCGCCAAAAGAGGAGATCCTCGTGCAGCCATGACACCGGGACACTCACTCCGAGCCGCTGGTAGGCGGCGCGAAGGGCGGTCTCCGAAATGTCGAGTACGGAGAGGTCGGTGAAGCCTCGTTCGACGAGATGGTCGACCAAAGACGAGGCGCCCCCTCCGATGTCAACAACGGCGGCATCTCGCCGCACCCCGAGCACCTCGATCAACTCCAACGAGACAACAGGCTCGGTTTGGAACCAGCTCACCTCGGTGACGCCGCGTCTCTCGTAGGCGGTTTCCCAGTGGTCCGCTCTCGTGTTTGATGACGAGGCGTTCTCGGTCATGGCGTCAGCCTAACGGCATGGTCATGGGGGCGGTCGTGCGGGCCGGAATGGTCATGGCGACCGCGTACGACTCATGCGGGTATCGGAATGACGGTAGTGGTCGTGGTCCGGCTGAGGGCGAGGGCAGCCACGGAGCTTAGGGCTGTCCATGGGTGGGCGGAGTGGTCGATCCCGGCCGGGTCCCGTCGCCAGCCATCGAACTCCACGAGAATTCATAGGGCGTGCAGGCTCGTGTACCAGTCCATCGTCTGAGGGTCGGGGACATTGCCACTGGCCTTTCGGTAGGCGGCGAAGAACCGACGAGCGATGGCGGCCCCGGCCATGCTGATGATCGGACGTACCGGCGCGGGGCCGCGAGGGGTGGGTGGCTGAGCATGAGTGTCGTGAAAGCGAGGTCATACGCCGGATCGGTGACGAGCGCCGTGCTCCAGTCGAGCAGAGTCCAGCGTTCTCCGTCGACGAGCAGGTTGAAGGGGTGGAGATCGCCGTGGCCGATGACTCGCCGTCCCGTCGGTGGGGGATGGGCGAAGAGCCATCGCGCCGCCTCAGATAAGTCGGTGCGTCCGAGCCGATCCGCTGCTTCCGTGAGGCAGGCCAGGAAGGTGAGGGTGTCGCTTGGCGCGACTGCGCCCGCTTCCGCCACGACAGTTCGCAAAGATTTGGGATCGAGGGAGTGCAGATCGGCGGTGATTCGGCCCAGGAGGTCCGGGAGTCCACGGGCGAGAGGGGGCAGCTGGCGAATGGCGGCCCTGGCTTGGTTCGTGGTGATGGGAATTTCGCGGGTGGCGGTGGCCACCACGAGCTATCGGCTCAGGATGCCCGCAGTCGCATCGTGTCCTTCTCCGATCGCCACCTGACACCGACCGACTGATTCGAGGGCGATCGGTCAGGCCAGTTGGACGCAACTGCGATGCTGTCACGCCTTTAACATCAGGAGGTGATATATGAGAAACGCTGGCCACACGACGGCCTTCATGATCGCCACCAAGACAAGCCAGAACGTGCCCGAGTGTGTGTGCACGTAATAGACGAGGGCGCCGATGAAGCCCAGAAGCCAAATCCCCCCAGCTCCACCCCTGTTTGCAACACTTTTACTCCCACGTTTTCCGACGGTGTCAGTCATGAGCCGCCTCGTAGCCTCGGTGGAATCCTGCCCTTCCACAGCAGATGTGATGCCTTTATCCTACGACAGAGAAGCCTCCCGTGATGATGGCAAGGGAGCTTGGCACGCTGAAGTCCAGCGTTATTGGCAGCCCGTCCGCAACTGCCGTATCCAGCCGGAGCCTGACGACCGACCGCTGACCGCACCCCATGCCGCACCCCATCGACGCGCTCGTGTCCCTTCGGTCAGCTTCGCGTTCCCAAGGGTTGCACCTACGCTCATCCAGCATCAAGACATCACTTTGTGTGCTGGCGGGCCGGTCGCACGATAACGACGGGACAGGCGGCATGTCGAACGCAGTGCTCGCTCACGGATCCGAGGAGCATTTCGACGAAGGCTCCTCGACCACGACTTCCCACGACAAGCACATCGGCGTCCTGAGCCGCCTCTAGCAGAACTGTTGCGGCGTGCCCCCTGACGACATCGGCGCGTACCTCGACCAGCTTGTGCCGACCGCAGACTGCTGCAACGAGTTCATTGAGCTTTGTGCGTGCTTCTGTTAGGGGATCACCTCCGGGCAAAACGGGGGGCACGATTCCGAATGGTGTCGGTTCCTCCCCAAACGCCCAGGCCGTGACGACGTCCAGAGTGGCTCCTGTCAGCTCCGCCTGGTGAGCGGCCCATTCCAAAGCTTCAATGGACGGTTCGGAGCCGTCCACCCCCACGACGATCTTCCCACGGGCGACGTTATCCATTACCTGTCCCTTTCGAATCGCTCGGCATAGTAGGCGCCGAATGGTGACGACTCCCTGTGGTGACGCGTCGGGACCTCGGCCGCCGATCTGCCCAGGTGCGCCAAAGACTGAGGAGACCTACTCCGCCAGCAACCGCGCACAAGGTGGCCAAGGCGACGGGTGCCGGTGGGCGTTCCAGGGAGAACACCTTGCGCGTGAGTGGAATGGCGAAGAGGAGAAACAGTCCCCCGGCCATGGCCGCCAGAAGGCAGATACGCGTGGGGTCCAGCGGCCGGGCGATCAGGATAAGCACCCAAAGCCCGAAGCCGAACAGCGCCAGCATCGCCGCCGTGCGCGCCTGGGTGACGGTTGTCCCCGGAGCAGCCCTGGCGATGGCGTAGCTGACGAAGGTCGAGGCCCCGGCAGCCAGTCCCGCCGGGATCGTGAAGCCGAGCACCCTGTGAGTAAAACCTGGTGACGAGCGCGGCGCTCCCGGCGCCAGCGCCAGAAAGAACCCTGGGACCCCGATCGTGAGGGTGCTCACAATAGTGAGATGACGCGGGAAGAACGGGAAGGGGACGGCACTGATGGCCACGACAACTGCCAACAGGGCCGCATAGACGGTCTTCGTGACGAAGAGATTGGCGACTCGCTCGACGTTGGCGATGACCCGCCTGCCCTCACCGAGGATCTGGGGTACGGCTGAGAAGGAGCTGTCGAGCAGGACCACGCGGGCGACCGATCGGCTCGACTGGCTGCCCGATCCCATGGCAATACCCAAGTCGGCCTCCTTCAACGCCTGGACATCGTTGACCCCGTCGCCAACCATGGCGACCAGGTGCCCTCGGGCCTGCAGCTCCCGCACAGCCGCCACCTTCTGCTCCGGTCGCACCCGGCCGAAGACGTTGGTCGCCTCGAGAGCCGCACCGAGGGCAGTATCGTTCTCGGCCAAGCGCGACGCATCGCACGCTTCACCGATCGACGGGACACCGACGCGGCTGGCGATCGAGGAAACGGTCTCCGGCGCGTCGCCTGAGAGCACCTTGACCGTAATGTCCTGTTCGAGCAGGTAACGGATTGTCGTAGCCGCATCGGACCGGAGGTGCTCGGCCAGCACGAGCAATGCGATGGGAGCGAGTGCTGCCGGAAGCCGAGTGCCCTCGATCGCTTCTGTGGTCTCCGCCAGGAGGAGCACTCGGTGGCCTGAAGCCTGGTGGCGGGCCGATGACGACAGGGCACCCGCCGGCATGGTCGCTTCGATCACATCCGGCGCCCCCAGGATCCAGGTGCCGCGGCCGGCGAAAGTCACCGCGCTCCACTTCCTCATCGAGGAGAAGGGAACGCGGGCGTCGACGGTCCAGCCCTGGGGAGGTGAGCCGACGGCGGCGAGGGCGCGCATGGTGGTGTTGGGCGTCGGATCGGAGAGGGCGATCGCACCCACGACCTCTTCGACTTCTCCCCGGTTTCGATCGGCGAGGATATCGATCGACTCGAGCTGCATCCCGGGCTCGGTGAGTGTGCCCGTCTTGTCGATGCACAACACATCCACTCGCGCCAACCCCTCGATGGCGGCCAGCTCCTGGACGAGTACCCGTTGGCGCGCCAGCCGAAGGGCGCCCGCAGCGAAGGCGATCGAGGTGAGCAGCACGAGCCCCTCGGGAACCATAGCGGCGACACCCGCCACCGAGCCGCGCAGAGCGTCGCCCAGCGCCTGGTGACTGCGAAGCAACTGGCTTGCCACCAGGGCGCCCCCGGCAGGCACCATGACCCACGTCACCATCCGTAGGATCTGGTTCGTCCCCTTCTGCAGCTCGGAGTGGATCAAGCTGAAGCGCCGGGCCTGGGCTTCGAGAGATGACGCGTACGCAGCCTCCCCGACCCCGGTTGCTCGGACCCTCCCTGCCCCGGCGACAACGAAGCTACCGGAGAGCACCGGGTCCCCGGTCTTCTTCGTCAGCGGCTCCGCCTCACCGCTGAGAAGAGACTCGTCGACCTCGAGCCCATCGCATGTGAGCACGACGGCGTCAACGGGAACCTGGTCGCCTGGTCCCAATTCGAGGACGTCGTCGAGGACCACCTGGTCGAGCGGCAGCTCAACGACCTGACCTTCACGGACGACATGAGCTCGGGAGGCGGTGAGGATGGCAAGGCGATCCAGTGTGCGTTTGGCGCGCAGCTCCTGGAGGATGCCGATGGCCGTGTTGGCCACAAGCACGACACCGAAGAGACCGTCTTGGAAGGGCCCCACGACCGCCACTACAACGAGGAGCGAGCCGAGGATGGCGTTGAAGCGGGTGAGGACGTTGGCCCTGAGGATCTGAGCGAAAGTGCGCCCGGGAGCCGGAGGCGCCGTGTTGACCTGGCCGGCGATGATCCGGGCCTGGACCTCCTCGGGACCGAGGCCGTTCGTTGCGCCGTCCTTAGCGCGAACGATCGCCCCGATGCGAGCGGGCGGCGATATTTCTCCAGCCACTCCGGGCGGTGCCGGCATGGTACGCCCTCGATCTATCGATCCGCTGTGCCCAGCGGGTGGACCCGACCGTAGCGGAAGTACGCGATGGGGCCGATAAAGTTGACCCCGATCAGCAGCGCCCACCGCCATTTGGGTCCACGCACCTCCCCCTGAGGGCGACGGGCCAGGTCAGCCCATGCCGCGGCGGCCAAAGAGAACTGGGCGAGGGATGCCACTACCAGGGCCGCTTTCTCACCCCGCGACCAGTCCCGCCAGCGCCGTCGGTGCCGGGCTTCCTGCTCCTTCACGACATGATCTTCGTCCGTGTTCCACCCCCTTTACCAGGGCCGAACGACCTTGTTGGGCGACACTGTGGACCTCCGGCCCTGGTGCCGAGGGTCCTGGTGAAGCACGATCGGTGTGATGGGATCACTCCGGTCTCCTGATCGACGACGGTGGCTAGCTCGCCACGTCGCTTTGGTTCTGCTCGTGTCCACGGGCCTCGGCCTGGCTAGCGGCGCGGCCCTACAGCTGGCCGGTCTGGGCGCCGCCGGAAATGACATCTGGATCTTTGGTGGAATCGCCGGAGCCATCTATGCGCTGTGGTCCGTGCTCGACAGCCTTCGCCGGGCTCACCTCGGTGTGGATGTGATCGCACTGCTGGCCCTGGTGGGGACACTCCTGGTCGGCGAATACCTCGCCGCGTCGGTCATCAGCGTCATGGTGGCAAGCGGTCGGACCCTCGAGGCTTGGGCGGCCGGGCGCGCCACACGCGACCTCCACGCTCTTCTGGAGCGAGCGCCGAAGATCGCCCATCGTCACCGCGGAGAAGCCCTGGAGACAGTCGATCTGGACGTCGTCGCTCCCGGCGACCTGCTCCTTGTGGCACCGGGAGAGTTGGTGCCCGTCGACGGCACTGTCGTCACCGCCGCGGTCCTCGACGAATCGGCGATGACAGGGGAATCGCTACCCGTCGAGCGCCAAGCGGGTGAACCGGTACGCAGCGGCGTGGTGAACGCCGGAGGTCCGTTCGACCTGCGAGCGACGACCGGGGCCGCCGACAGCACCTACGCTGGCATTGTTCGCCTGGTGTCGCAGGCTGGATCGTCACCGGCTCCTTTTGTCCGCCTGGCCGACCGCTATGCGCTCTGGTTCCTGCTCGTGAGCCTGGCCGCTGCCGCTGCGGCCTGGGGTGCGGCCGGCGCGGCGCGAGCGGTGGCGGTGCTCGTGGTCGCAACACCATGTCCCCTTATTCTGGCCGCTCCGGTCGCCTTCGTCTCGGGGCTTTCCCGAGCCGCTCGCCGCGGCGTCGTGATCAAAGGGGGAAGTGTCCTCGAACGCCTGGCCCGATGCACTACCCTCCTTCTCGACAAGACCGGCACGCTCACCACGGGCCGGCCCGTGCTGGCGGCGATCGTCCCGTCCGGAACCCTTGCGCCTGAGCACATCCTCTTCATGGCCGGTTCATTGGACCAGGTCTCTCCGCACATCCTCGCCACCGCGGTGGTCCGGGCGGCCGTCGAGCGCAATTGTGAGTTGGTGCTGCCCACCGACGTCGATGAGGTCGCAGGACGCGGGATCCGGGGGGTTGTCGGTGGCCATAGGGTTGCGCTGGGCAACGCCCATTGGGTTGGTCTCACCGGGAACCCGCCCTGGGCGAAGACAGCACGTCGTCGGGCCCAGCTCGACGGCGCGCTGACGGTGTTCGTGGCTATCGATGATCAACCAGCGGGCGTTCTGGTGCTCGATGATCCCCTGCGGCCCGATGCCGCGAGGACAATCCGCGCCCTCCGCCGAAACGGCATCGAGCGGATCGTCATGGTGACGGGCGACCGCTCCGAGGTCGCCGAGACCGTCGGTGCGGTCCTCGGAGTGGACGAGGTGCTCGCCGAGCGTTCCCCGGCCGAGAAGCTCGACGTCGTACGCGCGGAGCGTCGACGCGCACCCACCATCATGGTAGGAGACGGCATCAACGACGCACCTGCCCTCGCCTTGGCTGACGTAGGTGTGGCCATGGGCGCTCGTGGTGCGACCGTTTCCTCCGAAGCCGCCGACATTGTTCTCAGTGTGGATCGCCTCGATCGCATCGGAGAGGCGAGGGCCCTCGCCCAACGCACACGCTGGATCGCGCTTGAAAGCGTTTTAGCCGGTATGGCGATGTCCGTCGTGGCAATGGGGGTGGCGGCGATCGGCCTGCTCCCGGTCGTGTGGGGGGCCATCTTGCAAGAGGGAATCGACGTAGCCGTGATCCTCAACGCTCTCCGTGCCCTCGGCGCCGCCAGGACCGGCTTGCGCCTGACCAAAGAGGACACTGCGCTCACGAAGCGCTTCCGGAATGAGCACCTGGCCATCCGAGCCGACATTGACCGGCTGCGAACAGCGGCAGATTCCCTCGGCGTTGTCGATCCGGCTGAGTCGATGGTCCAGATCCGTCAGGTACACAAGCTACTCGTGGAGGAGGTTGGTCCCCACGAGGAGGCCGAACAGGATGTGCTCTACCCTGCACTCGATCGCATCCTCGGCGGGAGCGACCCCACCGGTCCCATGAGCAGGGCTCATGTCGAGATCGCCCATCAGATCAAGCGTCTGGGCCAGCTTCTCGACGACATCGGCCCCGACGGACCTGACGAGGAGGATGTCGCCGAGCTGCGCCGCTTACTCTACGGGTTGAACGCGGTCCTCCGATTGCATACGGCTCAGGAGGAAGAGAGTTATCTCTCATTTGCCGACGACATCAGTTCCACCATGGAAAACGCGATCGAGCCCTAAGCTCGCCGCTCTGGGTCGAACGGATGATCGACCTTCTGCCTGGATCAAGATTGCACCAAGAGGAAGGTCTTGATGGCAGCGCACACGGACTTGATCAAGTAGCCAAAGACCTCGACCTCGCGTCGGGCCACACCGATTGACGCGCGTGCGAACCTGACATACGAAAGATGCTTGTCGCCCTCCTCGCTCCACTGCCGGCTCCGGCACGGGGCACGGCGATGGTGAGTCAGCTCCTCAGCGATGGGACGGGACCCCTTTACAACCATTGCTGTTCAGATCACTTGCGGACCGCCCTTAGGGAGACCATCTCGGAGCTGGGCCCTTCTGTTTCCCTGTAGTAGTGACGACCCCACTGGCATCTATGCGCTGGCGACACTGAACACCTGCCATCGTGAAGGGACGCACTGTCGTGAGCACGCGGTCGACACCTTGCTCCTTGCGACTGCCGGTCAGAAATTGTTCGATGGCGTCCATGGCCTCGTGCTGCTCAGGGACGGGCTCTCAGATGACGGGGGTCAGGGAACTCGACCAACGAGGAACTGGCCGAATGGAGATTGCCTCACTGCTGGCGGTCCCGGTTCGAGTAACAGCCTTCAGCCATGACCTTGGGACCGCTACTAGAACCAGTGGAGCTTGTCGGGGCTTACTCGAACCCTTCTGACCAGGTAGAACGCGTTCACAAGCTTCTCAAAAATGTCCCCATCTGGGCCATCCCGGCCAAGGACTAGAACCACCAGGCAGGTACAGAAGAGAATTTCGCTCGAGCAACTGAGAGAGCTTCAGGAGGGCTACCTGGCGGGCACCAAGATCAACGACCTAGCCAAGCAACTTGGTATTGGCCGTAGTTCAGTCCTGCAATACGTCGGGCGCCTGGGGCTCCAGCGACGCCAATCCCGAATGTCGCACGACACCATCAGGTTCGCGGATGAACGATACGGCCTCGGTGACTCGCTGGCCACCATCGGCAAGCTTCTCGGTGTCAATCCCGAGACGGTCCGGCAATCCCTGCTAAAGGAAGGGGTCAAGCTTCGTCAGCGGCGAGGATGGAAATGAGTGACCCGGCAAGCTTCGGCGACACTGGCCGCAAGCACATGTGCCGGACCGACCGCTCGGTAATGACGGGTTCGGAGGGATACCGGGCACTTGAGCGCAAGGGACCTTCCGGCCCGCCCGAGCAGAACCGGCAGGGACGGTCTGATCGGTGACGATCGAGGCGACTGACCGCGCGTTATGGGGTGGTCCGAGTCTTCCGACGTGAGGAGGAACCGAACTCGGCGAGGAGAATCTCGGCCGTGGTTCGGTGACCTGACCTGGGCGCCAACACGACTGTCTGTGGCAGGCTGCTTCGAAAGGAACACCCCAACAGGCGACGTGGAACGTTAGTGGCCGACTCGAAGCGCTGATGGAGGGTGATCGTGCCTGACCGTATCGATCGAAGGTCGTTCTTGGCCCGCGGTGCCATCGGTGCTGCCGGGTTCGCCGCTGCCGGCGTGGGGGGTGGCGGACTGCTGACCGCCTGCAGCTCGGATTCCGGGTCGGGCCAAGCCAAGACGACCGGTTCCCGCAACGGCATCACCAGCGCGCCACCGAAGAAGGGCGGCCGTCTCGTCTTCGGTACGGTTGACGAAGACCAGAGTTTCGATCCGGCAGTCGGGCGTTTCGATGAGACCGGGATCCTCTACGCCCGAACGGTCTTCGATCCACTGACTATCATCGCCGCGGACGGGAGCGTCCAGCCCTACCTGGCCAGGTCCGTGACACCCAACCCCGACTACTCGGTGTGGACGATCGGCGTCCGACCGGGGGTGCTGTTCCACGACGGCACCCCTTGCGACGCCGCTGCCATCGCCGGCAGCATCGAGCACTTCCTCACAGGAGAGCTCGGCATCTCGATCAACCCGTTGCTGGCCAAGACAAATGCCATCAGCGTGACCGCACCCGACACCGTAACGATCACCCTGACCCAACCATGGGTTCCCTTTCCCACCTATCTCACCGGGGCCATCGGGGGTCAGGGCGGCTATATCGTCGCTCCCTCCATGATCGCCGACAAGAACGGCGGCATGAACCCTGTCGGCACTGGGCCCTTCAGGTTCCAAGAATGGGTCCCGAACGACCATTTCACCGCCACGCGTAACCCCCACTACTGGCGAAAGGGGACTCCCTACCTGGACGAGATCATGTACAAACCGATCCTGGAGGACGATTCCCGGGCCAGCGCGCTCGAGGCCGGCAACATCGACATCATGCAGGCGGCTCTCCCGGAAGTGATCCTGCGTTTTCGCGACAACGCCGATTATGCGTACGTCGATGATACGCGGACTGTCGTAGGTGAGCCCGACATGGGCTTTATCATGTGCAACCTGTCGAAGCCGCCCATGGACAACCTGAAGGTTCGCCAGGCTATGGCCATGGCCATCAGCTCCGCCGAGTACTCGAAGATCATCGACAAAGGCGTGACTCCCCCCACCGATCAGCCCTTCACCCCGGGGTCTCCGTACTACGCGCCGGACAGTGGATACCCGAAGTACAACCCCACCGCAGCTGCGGCTCTGGTGAAGGAGGTGGAGAGAGAGTCGGGCACACCCGTGGCCTTCACGCTGATTGAGCCACCGACCGCGGCATCGGTGGAGGCCGCTCAGTATCTGCAAAGCCGGCTCCAAGCGGTGGGCATGAACGTCACCCTTAGCCAGATCCAGCCGTCAGTGGAAATCAACGACGCCCTGGCCGGCTCGTACCAGGCCGCGGTGTGGCGCCAGTTTGCCGCCGTGGACCCCGACCTAAATTACTTGTGGTGGAGCCCAACGGAGATCTTCGGATCCCTTAATCCCAACTTCGCCCAGAACAAGGACTCGGCAATCCAGACGCTGCTCGAAACGGGACGCCAGTCGACCGATCCTGCCGTGAGGGCCAAGGCGTACCAACAAATCGCCCAACGCCTCAACAGGGACCTTCCTTACATCTGGACTGACCGGGGCATCTGGGCCATCGTCTCCAACCTGCACGTCCAGAACTTCAACAATCCCACGACGCCGGCTGGTGACAAGGCCCTTGGAATGATTGTGGGAACTATCTGGACATCGCAAATCTGGCTTGAAAACTGAGATGCCTGCGCTTCCTACTTGGACAAACACTTCATGGCGCCGCGGCGGGAGGTGCGTGACTACCCAGGTTCGAATCGCACCTTCGGAACACCGATCTCCACGGGCCGGTGTCGCCTACCCCTCGGAAGTCCGTCATTTCGACCAGGCGAGATCGACAGACCGGAGCGATCCCGTTCGGCAGCTGGATCGACCTGACCTCACCAGGGGGTGATGTACCCGGCAGTTCCGAGCGGTCTGCGCGTGACGACGGCCCCCGGGGAGCAGGTGATATCGAGCGGGTACCAAGGTCAGCGTGGGAGGCCTCTCAGCGTGGCCGTGCCATCGGGGACCGTTACCTTCCTCTTCACCGATACCGAGGGCTCGACGCGCCTGTGGCAGGCCGCCCCGGACGCAATGCGCCAGGGGTTAGAGCGCCATGATGCCATCCTGCGCGCCACCGTAAAGCCCTCTCAGGTCAAGGCTGCTGCCGGAGAACCTTTTTCCTAAACATCATCCCAGCTTGTGGCTTCGTACGCTTCATGAGTTGCCCACCTCGAGCCCATCGTCGAGCGAGAACAGCGACTCGCCGATTCGGCTTCTCTGGCACCCAGCTACGTATGGTGGCGATCCGGTCATATCGGTAGATATGACTAAATCGGTTCGCGCAGCCATCCTGCGAGGTCCCGGCCTCCCCACCCGGACCCTCTACCTTGACCCCTCCGTCATGCGCTCGCCCAGTGGACAGCCTTGCCAAAAGACACCTGCGATCTTCCCCGTGCGGCACTGTCTTCACGGGTGACCCCGATGATTAGGTGCATTCGACGGGACCGTGAAATACGCATCGTGGGCGAGCGCTCGGGTCGAGCGCGAGGCGCTCGGGATCGACAGCGGATGAGTAATACAGGTTGGCCCCGATCATCGATCAGGCTGCGCGGCCCAGGACAACACCGGCATGTGCGCGTGGTCTGCTCGGCTCGTCAGGCGGCTTGGGTACCCGTGATATCGCCTGGGCTGATCGGACCGACATGTGGCCAGGCAGGCAAGACCGGAGGCAGCTCGAAACGGGCCTGACCCTGGGGCCGGTCGGCGCTCTCTCACGCTGCTTGTGCGGGGTTGGGTAGAACGTCAGTGGGTCCAGGTCACGCCCGGGCGTTTAAAGAAGAACGTGTAGCCCGACTCTGCTTGGGTGACGGCGACGAGATCCCAACCCTCGGCTCCCTTGGTGAGAAGCATCGCTTTGATACTGCTGACAAGGACGGGTAGGGACATACGAGGTCGCCCCCAAAGGGCCGGAAAGTGACGCAACCGAATGTGTACGCCTGTTCCAGGGGCTGATCACAGCGAGGCCCGCGGGGTAGCGTGGTGGGGGTGGGACTGAGGGGCCGACGGTTGGTGTCGGACTACCTGGGGAAGGTCGCCGTCGTGACTGGGGCTTCCGCAGGCCTCGGTCGTCGTCTCGCGCTCGACCTGGCCTCAGCCGGGGCCGTGGTGGTCGGGGTGGCGCGGCGTGAGCAGCGGCTGCAGGCCCTCGTCGATGAGATGCGGAAGCACAGTCCGGGGTCGTGCTACCGGGTCTGCGACCTCTCCGACGCTGCCTCCTTCGTCGACCTGTTGGAACAGGTGGAGGACGAACACAGCCGGATCGACATTCTGGCCAACATCGCCGGCGTCGGCG
>PLXQ01000061.1 GCA_003151475.1 Acidimicrobiaceae bacterium
TCCAGCTGACGCTAGCCGAGCCGTTACCACGGACGGCCGACACGCCGGTCGGCGAACCGGGAACGGTCGCCGGGGTCACCGACGATGACGGACCCGACTCGGCGCTGCTACCGACGCCGTTGGTGGCGTGGACGGTAAATGTGTATCCGGTGCCGTTGGTGAGTCCGGTGACCGAGCACGGACTGACAGCGCAGGCCACGGTGGCACCGCCGGGCGAGACGGTGACGGTGTAACCGGTGATGGCCGAGCCGCCGTTGGCCGGTGCCGTCCAGCTGACGCTGGCCGAGATGTTTCCACCGACGGCCGACACGGCTGTCGGAGAACCGGGAACGGTCGCCGGGGTCACCGACGATGACGGACCCGACTCTGCGCTGTTACCGACGTTGTTGGTGGCGTGGACGGTGAAGGTGTAGCCGGTGCCGTTGGTGAGTCCCGTGACCGAACACGGGCTCACAGGGCAGGAGACGGTGGCGCCGCCGGGTGAGACGGTGACGGTGTAACCGGTGATGGCCGAGCCGCCATTGGCTGGTGCTGTCCAGCTGACGCTAGCCGAGCCGTTGCCCGACGTGGCCGACACACCGGTCGGTGTATCGGGAGTGGTGACAGGCGTGATGGCGGCGGAGGTACTAGCCGTGCCATTTCCGGCGCTGTTGATCGCTCTGACCTTGATTTGGTACGTGGTGCCGTTGGTGAGTCCGCTGGCCGTCGTGGTATCGGTGGTCACGTTGTTGCCGTTCACGATGGTGGTGGACGACGAGACGGTTGCTGTGGTCCAAGTGGCACCGTTGTCGGTGGAGACCTGGTAACTGGAGATAGCGGCCCCGTTGGCCGCCGGTGGGGTCCAGCTCAGAGCGACCGAAGAGTTCCCGGCCGTGGCGGTGACGGTCGGAGCCGAAGGTACCGACGCCGACGCCGCCACCAGGACGTTGCTGGTGGTGGTGACCACCCCGGCGAAGCCGGTCCCGAGCGCCGGGTTGCTGTTTGTCTTGCCACCGAACTCGACGACATAGCCGCTGACGCTCGAGTCATTGGTGGGACTGAGGTCGTTCCAGGTCCCCGAAGTCCCGCCCCAGTTGGTGACGGCCACGTACTCGCCCAGGTATGCGGTGGAAGAGGAGCCTCCGGAGTTGTTCGGTTCGCCCGACGCCCAGGAGCTGTAGAAGCTGCCGCCGTTGGTGAAGCTGCACGTTGCCGTCTGGTTGGTGCATTCGCTGATCACGGTTCCGGCGACCGGACTCTCGGACGCACCTTCGGCCCAGCGCCACACCCGAGCGTAAGTCACGCCGCCCTGTACGGCAAAAGTTTGGCTGCCGTCGGTAGCCAGACTCTCGTAGGAGCGGGCACCGAACCAGACGTTCGTGGCATTGGCGATCTTGGTGGATATGAAACCGTTGACGGTGGAGTTCGGAATGGTGGCCAGATACCCGGATTGTCCGTCGAGGCTCAACGCCCGGGCCCCGGTGTCGGCTGTAGTCCAACTGCATGCGGAGCAGGTGACGTACTCGTAGAAATGCTGATTTGACGCCAGGTAGTTGAAACCACTCTGGGACACCATGGCCGTCAGACCGATCTGTGCCGTACCTGTCGTGGAACTGGTCGTCAGACTGGCCGTGCCGAGCGCTGTGTTAACGGCGCTCTCCAAGCCGGTGAACGTGATCGATGCCGTCCCCGTCCAGCTGTTGCCGTAGGCCAACGTCAAGCCCGTCGTCGTGGAGATGCCAAGCGTTCCCAAGCTGGTGGCGACGGTGGCCTGCAAGGTGTCGGTCGTGTCACCTGAAATGCTCAGACCGCTCAGTGATGTTGTGGAGCTGGGTGTGGCCAGGATCGTCGTCGTGGGCGAAACGGTCAGAGTTGGTGTGGCGCTGGCGGGGCCGGCTAGGAGGACCATTCCGGCCAACGATGTCGCCGTGACGGCAAGGGCGATGGGCACCCGTCCGTTGAGAAGAGCGCGCCGACATGCCGACGTCCCAAAACGAGGAATCCGATTACCGGAAATAGTTTTCACCATTTGATATCGACCAATTGGGCCTCCAACACGAGGGCACGCAGGCCTCTGCCTCTCGAAGCGGGCTCGATTACCACCTTGAGCTGGCCTCGTAGGCGCCAGGAATGTTCTGAGCACACGTCTGCCGAGGGCGAAACAGCGCAGATCGGAAGCGGATGACCAACCCCTTCAGGTAGCGACGACCAGCGTCATCCCGACCCTACCCATGCGGGATCCCCGCAATTGCAGATCGTCGAAGGAGCCCTCGCCACAAAACGCCAACATCCCGACCCGTCGGCGCCGTTCAGGTTCCCGATCACGGTCGGCCAGGCCACCGTCCTCGGCCGCCACGAAGAGGTGGATGCCTACTTCGCCCATCCGCCGCGATGAGCGAGACGAAGTGCGAAGTTCTAAACCGACCGGAATGATCTCCAGTGGGGGAAGGTGTTTGCCGAGCGCCGCGGCCCAGGCGACATCAAGAAGGCTCGGGACCTACTGACTAACGCGCGCACGGTCGCAGACGGCAACGGATAATCCTCAAGCGCTATGTCGCCCGCGAAGTCTTCAAGCAACTTCCACGCTTGAGTTAGCTCTCCGAGTGGCGGACCTGGCTCCACCGCTATCTGCCGTCCTTCGGGACTGGCTTTAGAGCGACCCGCCGGTTCGCCGCTCGGAACCATTCCTCGGAAGGCACGACGCCGGGCTTAATAGGAGCCCGCCCTCACCTGTTGAGTGGCTCGTGATTGATTTGCCCGCTGTCTTTCCGACCGAGCCCGAAAAGGTCTTGACAAAGATAGGAGCGTCGCTCTCGGCCGCGAGTATGGCTCGGGTCGCCACCAACTAGGGGCGGGCCAGTTCCGGCAATCGCGACCAGCACCCTCCTAGACACCCCAGTCGGGATCCCCGAGTACCGGTCGTCCTACGGACCTGGCTTCGATCCGGTGGAAGCTGGCCGGGGTGGTGGACCGCTTCTCCCGGCAGGCCCGGTACAGGCGGATACATGGCCTGATCGGGAGCCCCGAGTATCGGCCGTCCCATCCCGGCCGCCAATCTCAGTGTGTGGCCAACTCAGGCGGGCGTTGTCCACGTCGCAACGCATGACTCATTGGGAATAGACCTGCACAGAGATGTTTCCTTGGTCATTGTTGTCAGTAGTGGTTGGGTAGATCCCGCTTTCGGCATTGCCGGCATATGAAAACGTGCCCGCCGGAACCTGGTGACAACCCTCCCCAAAATAGGGGACCAAGGCCATGTGAAGGTTGTCCTGATTCGCCAAGATCCTCAGCACTAACTGCCCATAGGCCGCGGTGCCTGTCTGGAAGGCCAACTCCAAGAACTGACCAGTCGTGCCAGTTGTATATGCCGTCGCGGTGGCTTGGGCGCACATCAAACCGGCTGGGACGGTGAACGTAGCGACGGTCTGTCCCCCCGTGTAGGGACCGGCGAAGTCGACGGTCTTCTGATAGATGAGCGCCCCCGTGTTCCAGTTCAGAGGAAGCATGCCTTTCGGGCAAGCGCTTGTCGCGGCCGAATCGATGACGCTCAGGGCATGGGTGGTCTTGCCGGCAGCCTTGTAGCAGCCATGGATCTGACCTGTGGCGTCGGGGATCGACGCCCAACTCACGCCCGTCGCCACCACAGCGCCCATGAGAATCCCAGCGGTCAGGGCGAGGGGCGATCCACGAAGCAACCTGCGCCAACCCTTCCCAACCGGTGCCCTCGCTCCCAACTCGGTCTTTCCTATTCCACCTGCAGTCATGCCCCGTCCCCTTTCGCCCACGACCATCGGCCTTGGTGCTGTGAGAGTAATAGCTTGACGGTTGGATGAGGACCATGTTCAAGGGTTTGGCATTTCATCAACTTTGAGGACGAATCACGGGCAGGACTCGGGCAGCGCACAACACCCGGAGGCGGGTGGGTGACGCACCATCTGCCACTGCCGAGTTCGTCAGAGGGCGACCGACTCCCTCCCGGCTTGACCCACTCGCAAACGCGCGGCCACGGCGATCCTGCGCGGGTCGGCATCTCGCCCAGCGAGCCGACTCCGACGAAGTGTTCATGCCACAGATGGCTACAAGCCGCTACCGGGATCCCCGAGTACCGGATACTTGGACCCATGACGGCACACTCCGACCGGCACCGCCTCAAAGTGCCTTACGGATTCTCCTGATCAACCACGGCAACCCCTGTCTCGCCAGGCGTCACCGAGCTTGGGTCGAAGATCGTGCCGTGCGCCACCGGCGGATCCAGATCCTCCAGCCTGGAGTGCACCTCTCGGCCTTCCAGATCGCTCGTCCCGAGGTTGTCCAACGTCATAACTCGCTCAAATCGCCAATGGACAGGCTCTCCGGCATCGTTTGTGTACTCCGTCTCGTGGTGCGAGTCGTGCCCCAAGGCCAGGGCTCGGGCAAAGGCCTCGTCCCGTCCCGATGCTCGGAATACATGCACGCACGTCTCGGAGGTCACGCCCCCTTCGGCCCCCACGAAGCAAACGAGGCGTAGCTGTGCACTGAACCAATCGTCAGTCATCCCTCAATCATGCTCCCTGGGAGGTGGAGGGTGACCGCACTGGATCCCCGAATCTGCGCTACCTCACGTGACCTTCGCCGTTGCGCCGGACCCGGTCGGGGCACTTCCCGGTCAGGGATTCGGCCACTTCCCAGGCATGTCTGGCCGAACCTCCCACCGGCCTTCATGGCTCGGGTTTGCGATCCCGCCATCGGCCAATCCCCGCTGGACGGCCGCCAGCCAGTCGTTCCATCTCGCCGGATCGGTCCACATGTATCGCGCCAAAAGGACCAACCCTGGATCAGGAGTCCGCTCCAACTCGATGTATTGAAGAACCAAGTAGAACGCAGCCCGATAGGCCTCATCGAGTGTCAGCGATGCCGGTATCGGAGGATCGTGGGTGTCTGTCACGTCCCCACAATGCCGCACTTGGGCCGCAGGGAGCCGCACAAATGCCGCTTCTGTGCGCCTTGACGGGGCCAGCCCAACCACCCTCAGTCCGAATCGAGATCACCCGGTCCCGAGTGGGTGGAGAACGGTGTCGCTTCGTCCGCCACTGCCAAGTTGACGGACTGCTCGCCTCGACCGACCCACGCGCAATCGCTCAGCGACGGCGATCTCGGATGGGCCGCCATCTCGCCTGGCGACCGGATTCCGGTGCGACCCCCCGGACACAGGTGGATTCACAGGGTGCTCGGGATCCCCGAGTATCGGCTACCTTCCCCTAAACACGCCGTGGGTACGAACGCTCAGGTACGGGGACCCCACACATACAGGGCTAAACCGAGTGCTACCACGACGCCGCCGACGACGACTATTGCAATCCGAAAAGTGTGACGCTCCATGAAAGGCCCCACCGTCCAAGGATGCCACGGTGAAAGCGGTTTCGGGAATGGGGGTTGGACATCAACCGTTCCGAGGCGTACGGGATCCCCGAGCATCGGATGCCCAAGTCCTAGTCGGCCTCCGGTCAAGACCCCGCTCAGGACAGGCACCTATGCACCACCCGCTGACAGACGTTTGTGGACGCCCGCTTACGATCGGGCGAGCACCCATGGAACGATGCTGTACTTCCCCACCCATCCGGGTACCGTTCTGGTAGTCGGCGTGTCTACGGTGACTTGGCGTCGGTAAGCTCGCGCGCCTTCGGACCTCAACACTTCACGGCCGCGGTTCCAAGATGACGACCGCGGTCTCCGTGGAGCGGCGTGCGGCGTAGGCGTCCAGGTTCTTGTCAATCTCTCGCCACCGTGCCCACAGCCGTTCCCGCTCCTCCCCGCTAGCCGCTCGGCCGGTGACCAGACGTGGCCCATCGGCAAGGTCGACTCGAGCGTCGGGATGGGACTGCAGGTTCAGCCACCATGCCGGCTCGCCCTCGCCCCAGCCGTTCATCGCCATGGTGACGAGATTCGGCCCATCCTCGAAGTAGCCGACCATGACGCTGCGTTCGAGGCCGGTCCGACGCCCGACAGTGCTGAGATGTATGGCACCCCAGCCGTTGGGCTTCGGCCGCCACAGACCCAGACGGCCGCCCGTCAGACGGTAGAGGCGGCGATGGGTGAACCAGAAGAGACGCATGAACCAGCGAGGAGGAAGTCGTGGCTTGGCCTTCGAGACGGGCATGTCTGCTCCTCCGTGGCTTCTACGGCCCCCTAAGTCACCTTCAGAGGTAACGCATGGATCGGGAGGGCTTCGGTCCAACCCTTGCTCAGCGCAGGGAGAACGGTGGGTATCGATCGGTTATGAGGAGAAACGCATAGGCCTGGACCCGCAGGCCCCAGCGAGCGACGCCGACGACGTAGTCGAACAGCGTTCGGGGGTACCGACCGGTGAACAGAATGGCGAACCAGGCGAGGATCACCGAGATCACGGCGCCTATCGCAAGAAAGAACAGCAGGATGTAGTGGGGGATCGCGAGGAACCATTTCACCAGTGGCAGCCAACGGTTCAGGTCCCGCTCGACGTCGGGGTAGTCGAGGTCCAGCGCGACGGCCTGGTGTTCGACCGTCGATGGGTACTTGTCGGTCAGCAGCGCCACGTACGCCCCGATGCGGGTGGTGAAGCGGGTGAGTTCGAGTGCGAAGTCGAACCACCAACGGGGATATCGCCGCCGGAACAGGATGAGCAGCAGTGTGGCCATGGAGAGACCAGCAGTGATACCTGCCGATGTCGTCGTGACCCAAGCGCCACTGGAGGTCTGCACGCTTTGGGTGCCCTCGGCGGTCAGGACGCTGCTCACGATCACGATCGGGACGACCAGGACAAGACGGAACGCAGTGGTGACACGGTTGAGCCGGTCGGGGTATGCAATCTCAAGGCGCGCCGGGTACGGTGCCGCCGCGCCAGACGTGACCGGTGGGCTAACGGGCGGCGGCGGTGAGTCTTCGATATTGGACATCAGCTAGCCCCTCTCTACGCGAAAGCGCTCTCGGCGTGCGACGCCGTCACTCATTGTCGTCCGGCAGCAAGGCGTCGACCAGGGTCGAAGGTCACAACGCCGACGACAACGAACCGGCGGCCAGCCCTTTCAAGGAGGCAGTACCGAACGGTCGCCGGTCTCACCCCGAGGGCCCACGCAAGACGTCCTCGCCGAGAACCAGGATTATGACTCGACTCGTGCGTCGGCCACCTACCCGATTTTGTCCCGACCGGGCCAGCAGTCCAGAGCGTCGTCAACAACGTGCCGATAAAGAGCGGTCCAGAACGGGCACACAGAACATCGTGGTCGAGAGGCTGCCGGGCGTTGCCCGATCGACGGATCTCAATATCACGTTGCCGAGGCGCTTGGATCAAGGTGCTGTCTATCGCGAGTATTTGGGAGGCGCGCGCGACCGCCGTACCTGAAGATCCGGGGTGGGCTCGCTGCCAGGTATCGGAGCGCTGCCGCCCCAGGCTGTATCACCCGGACCGGGATGGACCTCTAGTTGTGCTGCGACGCCGTCTACCGCTGGTTGCGACCAAACCTGACTATCCGAGATCACAGGACCCCGCGAGTATGAGCGACGTGACCGCCGCTCGGCGACATCCCCATGGAACGACGTCTGGCAGGCCAATACTGGGATCCGGGGTGGTCGGGAACCCCGACTACCGGTCGCCCTACCGCCCTCGCCGATGCCTCTCAGACCTCGGTCGGGATCAAGCACGTTGCGCGTACCCGGTCACAACCCTCGGGTTGGAGACCGGGTCGTGCTTGCGGTCGCGAGCGTCCCCGACCGGCACATGTGGGCGTGTGGACAAGTCTGCCGATGTTAGGTGGTCGACCGCGATCTTTGATCGCAGCTGAACAGTCCACTGTCCGGTTGTCAGGGTTACTACTTGCCGTCCGAGCCAATCGCGAACTGGCGGCGCGATGCCGGGAGCATACGCCAGAGCCGTCCGACAAGGATCGCCAGCCCAAAGACGCACACGTAGACGAGCGGCAGCAAAGTGCCGCCCACCTCGGTGGCCTTCCCGTTGACAAACGTGAACGTCGCATCGGTGAAGACATAGGCGACACCGTGCCAGTGGAACAGTCCAGTGGCGTGCGGGTTGGCCGCGATTACGCCCCCCTTGAAGGCGTCGATTCGGGCATTTGACAACCAGAACATGAACCAGAATGCCTGTAAGACGCAGATTGTTGCCCACCAGGAAGGTCCCGGTCCGCCGTACTCAGCAACGATGTAATCGGCGGCGATCGTGCGGACGTTGCCCAACCGTCGCAAGGCTTCCTTGGTGCCGACGTCGGCGGAGGCCGCCCGCAGGTTGACTCGCAGCTCGCGACGCTTCGCGACCCGCGAACGCCATGGCAGATTCTGCAAGTAGCTGTCGAGAGTCCACACAGCCCGCTCGATGCGGAGCCGGTCCGTCCAGATCAGGGTTCCCCTCATTTCACACTTCCTTTGTAGGTTGAACTGGTTGGGGCGGGTAGGGCCGTGACAACACCGGAGTGACCACGTCGGCAAGCGAGAGCCAGGAGGACACGCCATCGGTGAGTGCCGCATAACCGGCCTTGGTGGGTCGGTAGTACTTCCGGGCCGGACCCGAACGCGACGAAACCAGACGGG
>PLXQ01000049.1 GCA_003151475.1 Acidimicrobiaceae bacterium
TAGCTGAACTCGGTGTAGGAGATCCCTTGATCGGGTCGATCGAGGCGGGCGCGCACCGATTCCTTGGCCACCATCTGGTTCACGGTGAAGTGCTTGCCGATGTCGCGCAGGAACTCGACGAGACCCAGTTGACCGAGCCAGTCGGCGTTGTCGAGCAACAACGCCCGCGTCGGCCCGGCCGCCTCGGAGAAGTCGAGGAACCGCTCGAGCTGGGGCCCGATACCGGCCAGGTTGGCCGCCAGATCCTGCTTCGACAGAAGTTGGCGTTCCTCGCTCTTGCCGCCGGGGTCGCCGATCAACCCGGTGGCGCCCCCGGCCAGCGCGATGGGCCGGTGGCCGGCCAGTTGCAGGCGCCGGAGATTGCAAAGTTGCAGGAGGCTGCCGATATGAAGGCTGTCGGCCGTGGGGTCGAAGCCGATGTAGGCCGTCAGCGGTTCGTTGTCCAGCTTCTTCAGAACCGACGGGTCGGTGACCTGATGGATGAGGCCCCGGAACTCGAGGTCGGCCGACAGAGAAGGCATCCACCCAGCCTGCCACGGGCGCCACGGCGCTCCGGGCATGGCGACGGTGAAGAGGCTCAGACGCCACCCGAGGCCACGACCAGCGCTCCGCCGTCGATCACGAGGACATGACCGGTGAGCCACGAGGCCGCGTCCGACGCCAAGAAGAGAGCCGCTTTGGCCACGTCGTCCGGTTCTCCGAGCCGACGCAGCGGCAGGCGCGCCGCCACCTGGTCGCCGGCGCGCTCCCACAGGGCGCGGGCGAAGTCCGTCTTGATCAGTCCCGGCGCCAGGGCGTTCACCCGGACCAGGGGTCCGAGCTCGCCCGCCAGTTGGCGGGTGAGGTGGGCGATGGCCGCCTTCGTCACGTTGTACCAACCGATACCCGGCTCGACCGAGAGGGCGCCGATCGAAGAGACGTTGATGACGTTGCCACCCGAGACCTGCATCGACGCGCGCCACGCGCACTGGGTCCAGGTGAGCACCGCCTGTTGATTCACCTGGACCGTTTTCTCGGCCCGGGCCAGATCGATGCCGATGAGCGGACCGAAGTAGGGGTTGGTGGCCGCGTTGTTGACCAGGATGTCGAGCGAGCCGAAACGCTCGACGGTGGCAGCGACACAGGACTCGGCCGCTTCGGGATCGCCGGCGTTGGCGGCCTGCCATGCCACGTCGCCGTCGAGACCGGCCATGGCCAGCGCGGCGGCGGCCAGGTCATCGGCCTTGCGCGAGACGAGCATGACGTGGGCTCCGGCTTCGGCGAATCGGGTGGCGATGGCACGCCCGATCCCCCGCGATCCCCCGGTGACCAGCGCAACCTTTCCATCGAGTCGCAGTTCCATGGCGTGTCACCCTACGTGTGAATCTGGGGGTGCCACCGGAGCCGTAACATCAGCCTCCGTGACCCCCGTGACGGCGATGCCATCGTGAACCGGTTGGCGTCGGAGACCAGTCCCTATTTGCGGCAGCATGCCGACAATCCGGTCGACTGGTATCCGTGGGGCGACGAAGCGTTCGCCCGGGCCCGCAGCGAAGACCGGCCCATCTTGCTGTCCGTGGGCTACTCGTCGTGCCACTGGTGCCACGTCATGGCCCACGAGTCTTTCGAGAACGACGCCACGGCGACGGCGATGAACGCCGCTTTCGTGGCCGTGAAGGTCGACCGCGAGGAGCGGCCGGACGTCGACGCCGTCTACATGGACGCCGTCCAGGCCATGACGGGACGCGGGGGGTGGCCCATGACGCTCTTTCTCACCCCCGACGGCCGCCCCTTCTTCGCCGGCACGTACTTCCCGCCGCGCGACGCGCACGGCACCCCGGGTTTCGGTCGTGTGCTCGAGGCCATCGACGAGGCCTGGCGGGAGCGCCGCCACGAGGTCGAAGGCCAGGCCGACTCTTTGGTGGCGGCCATCTCCCGGCGCGCCACCATGCCCGGCGACCTGATGGGCGGGGCCGAGGAACCTAGCGACCCGGGGGCGCTGTATCCCGAGCTGCTGGCGGCGGCCACGGCCGAGCTGGCCAGCCGTTTCGACTCCTCGTGGGGCGGCTTCGGTCCCGCTCCCAAGTTCCCCCAGCCGGCGCTTTTGGAGCTGTGCCTGGACCATGCCCGGGTGACGGGGGATACGGGTTCTCTGGCCATGGTCGAGCGAACGCTGGCGGCCATGGCCGCCGGCGGGATCTACGACCACCTGGGCGGGGGCTTCGCCCGCTACTCGGTCGACGCCACCTGGACCGTTCCGCACTTCGAGAAGATGCTCTACGACCAGGCCGGGCTGGTGCGGATCTACCAACATGCGGCCCAGGCCACCGGGGACGAGCGCTGGCAGCAGGTGGTGGAGGAGACCATCGCCTACGTGCTGCGCGATCTGGCCGCTCCCGACGGCGGGCTCTACTGCGCCGAGGACGCCGACTCCGAGGGCGTGGAGGGCCGCTTCTACGTGTGGGACAGAGCCCAGCTGACCGAAGTGGCGGGAACCGAGCTCGGTGCCATCGCCGCCGACTGGTACGGGGTGACCGAGGCCGGCAACTTCGAGGGGCATTCCATTCTCCGCCGACCGTTGGGAGCCACCCTCCGTCGGCCCGACGACGTCGAAGAAGCCCGGCGGCGCCTGTTCGAGGCCCGTGGGGGCCGGGTCCGGCCCGGACTCGACGACAAGGTGCTCACCGAGTGGAACGCCATGTTCGGCTCGGCCCTGGCCGAGGCGGCTGCCGCCAGCGGCCGGGCCGACTGGGCCGAGGCCACCGTGGCCATCGCCGAATTCCTCGTCGGTCACCTCCGGCGTCCGGCCGACGGACGCTGGCTGCGGTCCTGGCAGGGCGGCGAGGCGCGCTTTGTGGCCTACGCCGGCGACTACGCCTGGGTCGTCGACTTCCTCACCCGCGTAGCCGAGCTGACGGGCGAGGCCCGCTGGCTCGCGACAGCCACCGAGACGGCGCGCGCGATGTTGGCGCTCTTCTCCGACGACGAGGGAGCGCTGTTCACCACGGGGTCAGACGCCGAGAAGCTCGTCGTGCGGCCCACCGAGCTTCTCGACGGCGCCACGCCGTCGGCCAGCTCCGTCGCCGCCGGAGCACTGCTGCGCCTGGGCGCCCTCACCGGCGACGACGAGCTCACGAGCGCCGGTGAGGCGCTGCTCAGGGCCTTGCTCCCGGTAGCCCGTAGCCATCCTCTGGCCGCCGCCCACGCCATCGCCACCTGTCGGTTGGCCCGTGGGGGCATCACCGAGGTGTTGGTGGCCGGCGACCGCCCCGACCTCGTCACCGCCCTCCGCCGGCGCTTCGAACCGACGGCCGTGGTGGCCTGGGGCGAGCGGACCGATTCGCCTCTGTGGGAGCAGCGCCAGGATGGTTTCGCCTATGTCTGCCGGCACTACGCCTGCCGGGAACCGGCGGACAGTGCCGAGGCGCTCGTCGCCCACCTGGAGCGGGAGCTGGCCACCGAACGCGCCCGTCACGCCGTACCTGTCACCCCCGGGAGCACTCTGTGAGCAGGACCGACACCCCCGCCCACGCCGAACCGCGCCGGGGAAGGCATTCCTCGTCGCGCGGTGGGCGCCGGAAGGCGGCGGGGAGGGAACCGGGCACCCGGCGCTGCCTCGTCCTCGCCTGCGGGGTGGACGACACCACCGGTATCGACCTCGACAGCGGGGCGCTGGTGCGGTTGCGGATCGGCTGGAGCGAGGCCGAGACAGAAGCCGACCTCTCCCCCTTCGACGTGATCCACGCGGCATGGGCCGATGACCCCGAGCGTGACGACCTCGCCCAACCGGAGGCCGTGACGGTGGCCGGACTACCCGAGCGGGTGGGGACGCTGCGCGGTCGACGGGTCCGGCGGGTTCTGCGCCACCATGTCGCTCCCGATGAGCCCGACCTGCTCGGCTTCCCCGGCACCTCGGCGCCGTACTGGGAGTTCCGCGGCATGCGGCCCTCGGTGGCTCTGGTCGTCCCCCGGCGCGGGCCCATTCTCTTCCGCCGGCACGAAGACGGGACCGTCTGGGCCCGCTTCAGTGCCGCCCGGAGCGACAACTGGCTCCCGGTGGAGGATCGCCGGGCCATGGCAGCTTTGTGGGCGTCGCGGCGGGACCGGCTGGCGGCCAAGGACCTGGCCACCGCTCTGGGTTTCCGTCCCCACTACGTACTGGTGGCGATCAGCCGGCCGCGCGACGGCCACTGCTACAAGACGGTGATCTCCATCCTTCCCCGCTCGTAGAGCGGGGGGGCTTTGCTCAGCGGGCCTTGCCCGAGGCGAGCGAACCCGAGGCCAGGTCTTCGGCCATGGCCCAACCGAAGGTCACCAGGCGGTCGCCCCGCTTGGCCGACAGACCCTTGAACAAGATGGCAACGCCCTCGTCGGGCTCCTTCACCTTGGGGCCGCCCAGGTCGAGAGCCCCGGCGGTGCCGCCGTCGCCCTTCAAGACGAAGGTCCGGTCGTCGATGCGGCCCTCGGCGCCGAAGCGCTTGGCCAGACGCCGCCCCCAGGCCCGCTCTTCTCCGCTCGCCTTGTGATCGGGACGCGGGACCACGTCCACCAACCCGGTGAACGCCTGGTAGGCCTCGGCCACGCCCAGACGGGTGCCCACCAGGACATCCTCATCGGGGAAGGCCAGAAGGGCCCGGCGGTACTGATCGCCCAGGAGCAGCTTCAGGGCCTGCTCGGCCTTGACCGTCCGATCGACTGTGGAGAGGCCGATCAGAAGCGAGGGTGTGCCCCCGATGCGCTCCAAGGTGGAGAAGGAATAGCCCCGGAGTTTCTGTCCCTCGCGTACGAGGGTGATCAGAACCCATTCCTCGCACTGCTTGGATAAGAACCCGATGTCGAACCCGGGTTCCCGGTCGACGCACAAGTCGGCCATTTCGGCCAGCTCGGCATCACTGAGTGATGTGCAGTCCTTGGTCCCGACCTCAAACGGCATGCCTTGCTCCGTGCTCGTCTTGCTGACCCGGCTTCCCGATACCGGCGGAAGGCGATGCTTCTGCCTACTGCGTAGACCGGGGGTGTCCCTACAGGATACGGGAAGTCTGCGGGGGGAGCCCAACCGGCTCGCCGACCTCGGTCTTCTTCCGCGGCGCGGCGCCTTTCGGGGACACAAGGATCACGCCTGAGAGGGCGTCAGCAGATGGCATTCGGGCCCAGCAGGACCCGCAGCTCGGCGGCCAGGCCCCGACGGCTGTTCACGTTGAATTCGCCGGATAACCGCAGAACCGTCTCCCCCACGTGGAGAAAGACGGGCTCGTCGCCGGGGTTGTCCTTCAAAACCTGCTTCAGCTGATCGACCGTGTCTCCGGTGAAGATCCCCACGGGCACCCGGATGTGGAGCTCGGACGCCCCGTCCACGGCCAACTCGGGCCGCGAGACCTCCATGCAGACGAGTTTCACCTGGTCGTCGCGGGTGTCGACCCGGCCTTTCAGCACGACGATGGCGTCGTCGGCCAGCAGGGTGCCCACCTGGGCCATGGTCTTCGGGAAGACGAAGACCTCGATCGACGCCCGGAGGTCCTCCAAGGTGAACGTGGCCATCAGCTCACCCCGCTTGGTGTAGCGGCGGACGAGGGCGGTGACCACGCCGCCCACCACCCGGACCTGACCCTCACGGCCGCCGTCGACGCCGACGTCCTCCTCCTTCAGGTCGAAGATCGGGCACTCGACGAGCCGGGACAGCGCCCCCTCCACCCCCCGCAGGGGATGGTCGCTCACATACAGCCCGAGCATCTCCTTCTCGAAGGCCAGCCGCTGGGTCTTGGCGAATTCGGAGTCCGGTATCTGAATACGGACATCGGCGTAGCCGGCCGGTCCGCCGGGGACGGTGTCACCGTCGGAGAACCCCTCGACCGAGGAGAACAACGTCGAGATCCCGGCCTGCTCCTCTCGGCGGCGCTCGAGGGTGCGGTCGACGATGTCCTCGAAGACGAGGCACAGACCCTGGCGGACATGGCCCAGGGAGTCGAAGGCCCCGGCCTTCACGAGCGACTCCACCGTCCGCTTGTTCAGCACCATGGGGTCGACCCGCCGGCAGAAGTCGTAGAAGTCGATGAAGGGCCCGTTCTCCTGGCGCTCGGCCACGATCCGTTCGACGAGACTCTCCCCGACGTTGCGGACCGCCGCCAGACCGAACACGATCCGCCGGGCGCCGTCCTCGCCTACGAGCGGCGTGAACTCGGCGGCCGAGCGGTTGACATCGGGGACGAGCACCTCGATACCCATGGACCGGCACTCCCCCAGGTACACCGCCGTGCGGTCCTTGTCGTCCTTCACCGACGTGAGCAGAGCGGCGAGGTACTCCACCGGGTAGTGCGCCTTCAGCCACGCCGTCTGGTACGCCACCAACCCGTAGCCGTAGGAGTGGGACTTGTTGAAGGCGTAGTCGGCGAACGGCTCGATGATGTCGAAGAGCTGGGTGCCGAGGCGCTCCTGGTACCCCTGGGTGACGCAGCCGGCGACGAACTTCTCGCGTTCGGCCTGGATCATGGCGCGGATCTTCTTGCCGCAGGCTTTGCGGAGATTGTCGGCCTCGGCCAGGGTGTAGCCGGCGAATTTCTGCGCCACCCGCATCACGGACTCCTGGTAGATCATGAGTCCGTAGGTGTCGGCCAGGATCGGTTCCAGATCGGGGTGCAGGTAGGTCACCGGCTTGCGGCCGTTCTTACGGTCGGCGTAGTCCTTGTGCATGTTGGCCGCCATGGGGCCCGGCCGGTACAGCGCGACAAGGGCGGCGACGTCGTCGAACGACGTGGGGGCGAGAGCCCGCATCAGTGACCGCATGGGGCCACCTTCGAGCTGGAACACACCAATGGAGTCGCCCCGGCACAGAGCGGCGAAGGTCTCGGCGTCGGCCAGGTCGACACCGTCGATGTCGGGCCGGGACCCTTCGGTGAGCGCCGCCAGGTCAAGGGCGCGCTCGATGACAGACAGGTTCCGCAAACCCAGGAAGTCCATCTTGAGCAAGCCCAGCTCTTCGACGCCGTGCATCTCGTACTGCGTGACGACAGGGGCCTCGGTGATGGCCTGGCCACTCTCGGGCTTGCGCTGCACGGGGAGGTACTCGGTGAGCGGATCCTTCGTGATCACGACGGCGGCGGCATGGATCCCGTCCTGCCGGCGGAGCCCCTCGAGGCCCTTGGCCACGTCGATCACCCGGCGAGCCTCGGGATCCTGCGCGTACATCTCGCGCAGCTCCCCGGCGGCGGCGAAACCGTCGTCCTGTCCCTCGATCCGGTCGAGACAGGCCTTCAAGGGCGTGTCGCGTCCCATGATGAGCGGCGGCATCGCCTTGGCGATGCGGTCGCCCACGATGTAGGGAAGTCCGAGAACCCGCGCCGCGTCGCGCACCGCGGCACGGGCCTTGATGGTGGAGAAGGTGACGATCTGGGCCACCCGGTCATCGCCGTAGCGCTTGGCCGCGTACTTGATCATCTCGCCGCGGTAGCGCTCGTCGAAGTCCATGTCGATGTCGGGCATCTGCTTGCGGCCCGGGTTCAGGAAGCGCTCGAAGAGCAGGTCGTAGCGGATGGGGTCGAGATCCACGATCTCGAGGCAGTAGGCCACGCAACACCCGGCGGCCGATCCCCGCCCCGGCCCGACCCGGATCCCACTCGTCCGGGCGAAGCGGATGAGGTCCCACACGACGAGGAAGTAGGCCGAGAAACCCATATTGGTGATGACGCCGAGCTCGTAGTCGAGTCGCTCTTCGACCTCGCGGGCGAGGATGTCGCCGTAACGCTTTCGTGCTCCCTCGTAGGCGAGATGGCGGAGATAGGCGTCGGCCCGCTCCTCGTAGCGCGTCCCGGTGAATTGGTCGGGCACGGGGAATTCAGGCAGGGCGTTCAAGCCGAACTCGATCTCGACATTGGCCCGCTCGGCGATGAGCAACGTGCTGTCGCACGCTTCGGGAACTTCGGAGAACAGCGACCGCATCTCGGCCGCCGACTTCAGGTAGTGCTCCTCGCCCTCGAACTTGAACCGCTTCGGATCCTCGATCAGAGCGCCGGTCTGCACGCACAGCAGAGCGTCATGGGCGACGGCGTCTTGGCGATGGGTGTAGTGACTGTCGTTGGTGGCGATAAGTGGCGCCTCGAGTTGCCGGGCGATGCGGATGAGGCCGGGATTGGTACGGCTCTGCGCGGCGAGGCCGTGGTCCTGAAGCTCGACGAACAGGCTGTCGCGTCCGAAGATGTCCTGGAGCCGGCCGGCCAGCTTGAGTGCACGTTCCTCGTCGTCGGCCAACAGCGCCTGCAGGACGACGCCGCCGAGACATCCGGTGGTGGCGATCAGACCGGTGCTGTACCTCTCGAGCAGCTCCCAGTCGACGCGGGGCTTGTAGTAGTAGCCCTCGAGATAGGCGGCCGACGACAGCTTCATCAGGTTGCTGTAACCCTGATTGGTCTCGGCCAGAAGAGTGAGGTGGTAGTAGAGCTTGTCGCCGCCTTCGACGTCACCACCGGTGTCGTCGACCTTGCCCCGTCGCACCGGACGTTCGTGGCGCGAGTCGGCCGCCATGTACGCCTCGGTGCCGATCACCGGCGTGACGCCCTTCTCCCGACATTTGGCGTAGAAGTCGAGGACTCCATACATGTTGCCGTGGTCGGTTATGCCCAGTGCCGGTTGCCCGTCGGCCACCGCCGCGTCGACCAGGTCGCCGATCCGGGCGGCGCCATCGAGCATCGAGTACTCGGTGTGGGTGTGCAGATGGGCGAACGATCTCTCGCCGGCCATGCGCCGTCGCCTCTCTATGACGGGCGCCGCGGGGTCAGCACCGGTGAACTACAGCTTTGGCATTCGACCTTATCAAGTGGGGCTGACAGCCATATCGACCGGGCCGACGGCCACATCAACCGGGGATGACAAACCTCACAGGTAGGCACCGGGACGCGGCGCCCCGTCGTCGCCGGGACCCCGGCCAGGCGGGAGCCCGGGCTGGCGCATCTCTGTCAGCTGGGCCCGGGCCGCCATCTGCTGGGCCATCAGGGACGCTTGGATGCCGTGGAACAACCCCTCCAGCCAGCCCACCAGCTGGGCCTGGGCGATCCGCAGCTCGGCCTCGGAGGGCGCCGCCTCGTCGAAAGGCAGGGTGATCCGGTCGAGCTCGGCGGCCAGGTCCGGGCTCAGCGCTCCGGCCAGCTCCCGCACCGATTGTTCGTGGATCTCACGCAGCCGGGTCCGGCTGGCCTCGTCGAGGGGGGCGTTGCGCACCTCCTCTAGCAGCTGCTTCACCATGGAGCCGATCCGCATCACCTTGGCCGGCTGTTCGACCGACTCGATGGGATCGGCCGCCCCGTCACCTTCGGTGAGCCCGTCCGACACACCCGACCGCTCCCCCGGCCCGAGCAGGACAGCCTCGGTCGCCTCGTTGGTGCCGGCTCCACTCGTGTTGGTCACGATCGCGATCCTGCCAAACCCGGCGGCCGGTTGCGAGCCGCGGCGATCTCGTTCAACCGCTCACTCGTTGGCCCACGCCACCAGAGGGACGTACATCTCGGCCGGGGTGAGAGATCCGTGGCGGGCCAGCAGCCTCGTCTCACCGGTATCGGCCGGATCGAGGAAGGCCACCGGCGCCCGGGCCACGAGAGCCACATCGCCCAGCCGATGGGCGATCTCCTTCGACAACGGTCCCCCGAACCATCCCTCGTCGACCATCTGCTCACGGGTCCGGATCCAGGCCTCGTCACCGTGGGCCTCCTCGGCCGCCGCCACCACATCGGCCCTCGCTCCCGTCCGGGCGTGCAACCACCGGAAGCGCCCCTCCCCCGACAACAGCTCGACACCGGCGAGCAGTTCGGGCCCCGGCAACCGGGCTGCGGTCCCCACCTCCACCTGCCCATGGTCGGAGGTGACAACGAGGGCGGCTCCGGCGGGCAGGGCATCGATCAGATCGCCCACCAGGCGGTCCACGCTGCGCAGCTCCTGCGAGAAGTACTCGCCCAGCCCCCGCTCGTGGGCCACCTTGTCGAGGCCGTCGTAATAGGCGTAGACGAACGGCTCACCCTCACCGAGCAGCCGCCGGACTTCGACCACCAAGGTAGATGGCACCGACCAGCCCACCAACCGGGCCCCGGCCAGGTGGGCGGCGGTGAATCCGGTCGAGGCGAACTCGCCCCGGGTGACGGCGGGCACATCCACGCCGCCGAAAGGAGCCACCGTCTGGAACTCCCGGGCCGGTCGCCGGCGGCGCATGTCCCCGGCGTCGCTCCGCCAGCGCAGCACGTTCATGATCTCGTCGCCCGCTCCGTCGTCACCGTCGACCCGCACCCGGTAGCCCACAATCCCGTGCTCGGCCGGCGGTCGGCCCGTGGTGATGGAGGTGAGGGCGGCGGCGGTGGTGGTGGGCACGACCGACGTGATGGGACCTCCCTGGCCGCCGGCCAGTGTCGGGGCCTCGTCCTGGCTCGCCCCCAGTTGCTGCCAGCCGAGCCCGTCAAGCACGAGCAGGACGACCTGGCGCGCGGCGCGGGCCGGCTCGGGGAGCCACACCGGGGCCTGGCCGGCGGCTCGCCCGAGCAGGGCGGGGACCACCGACGACAGACAGGCACCGCCGTAGTCGGGCAGAACGGGTTCGTCGGCCGCGGCGTCGGTCACAGGGCACCTTACCCACCCTCCGCTGGGCTTCTCCGCACAGTCCAGACCGCTGGTGGGAGGCGCCGGGTAGCATCGAACCGTGAAAGTCTCGACCCGGGGGGACTACGCCAGTCGCGCGCTTCTCTCCCTGGCCCTCCATGGAGACGCCCTCGGACCGACGTCCGTGCGGGACATCGCGGAACGAACCGGGCTCCCCCAGCCCTATCTGGAGCAGATCCTCCTGGCCCTCAAAGGCGCCGGCCTGGTCCGCTCCAAGCGGGGCGTGGGTGGCGGTTATGTCCTCGCCCGTACACCCGAGGAGATCACCCTGTCGGAGATCGTGAACGCCGTGGATGGCCCCATCGTGGCCGGAGACTTCGGCCGTCCCCACGAGAACGGCGCCTGCGAGCACGAGGGTCAGTGCATCTTGCTCGCCGTCTGGTCGGAGGTGGGTGAGCACATGCGCGAGCACCTCGACTCCTTCACCCTGGCCGACATGGTCCACCGGTCGCGCGGCATCGCCCCGGCCCGATCTCTGCACTGAGCCCCCCTTTGATCGCACTGAAGTGTCTCGTGGGGGCGCTCGGTGTCGCCCTCGTCGTTGCCGATCTCTACGACCTCGTCCGCGCCCTGGTCGTTCCCCGGCCCCATACGACCGGTCTGGTCGCCGTGGCGTCACGCCAGGTCCGCTTCCTCATGCACAGGGGGGTGGGCCGGATAAGGGACTTCGAGAGGCGCGACCACATCCTCACGACCCTCGAACCCATGGTGATGCTGGTCCGGCTGGGCATCTGGTTGTCGGCCGGCCTCGTCGGCTTCGCCCTCATCATCTGGAGCACGGGCAACTCCAGCTTCGGTCATTCGTTCATCGAATCCGGTTCGTCGATCTTCACCCTCGGATTCGCCACCGAGAGCCATCCCGCCCCCGAAGTGGTGTCTTTCTTGGCTGCTGCCTTGGTCTTCTCGTCGTGGCTCTCCAGATCGCCTACCTCCCGCTCTCTACGACCCCTTCAACCGCCGCGAGACCCTCGTCACCATGCTCGAGAGCAGCGCCGGCACCCCGGCGTGGGGTCCCGAGCTGCTGGCGCGCCGCTATCTGGTCGGCATCGAGGGCAACCTCGACTCGTTCTACGGGGACTGGGAGCGTTGGTCGGCCGACGTGGCCGAGAGCCACACCACCTACCCGGCGCTTCTGTACATGCGCTCGCCCCACCCCACCAACTCGTGGCTGGTGGGTCTCATCGCCGTGCTCGATTCCGCCGCGCTCTACTTATCCGTCTGCCCGTCGGCGGCGCCGGCCGAGGCCCGGCTCTGTGTCTGCATGGGCTTCACCTGCCTGCGTGACATCGCCCGCGCTATCCGCATCCCGTTCGATCCCGACCCCCGGCCCGACGGCGACATCGATCTGACCTTCGAAGAGTTCCTCGACGCGGTGGCCCGACTCGAACAGGCCACCGTGCCCCTCGAGCGCAGCGCCGAAGAAGCCTGGGCCCACTTCAAGGGTTGGCGCGTCAACTACGAGGCGATCGCCTACACCTCGGCCGACATCGTCTTCGCCCCGCCGGGAGCGTGGATCGGGTCGCGTCGCTATCCCGACGATGCCACCGGTGTCGCTAAATTCCCGAACCGCCCGGTGGACCGCCGACCCGAACAGCCCGAGGGCCAGGTCGTCTAAGCCAGCGGATCGCCCGGTGTCACGTTCCAGCGCTCCACCACCGGTGTCTCGCGCTCCCAGCCGAGCACGCTGATGGTGGCCGGGTTGAGCACCAGCCGGGCGCCGTCGCTCGCCGGGCGGGCTATCCACCGGGCGGCGATCACCCGCAGGATGTGGGCATGGGCAAAGACGAGAACATCGCCCCCGGCCTTCCGCACGAGCGCCACCACCCGATCGGCGCGCCGCGACACCTCCTCGAGCAACTCGCCGCCGGGGGCCCCGTCACGCCACAACGACCACTCGGGATCCTCGGAGCGGATGTCGGTCGTGGTCCTACCCTCGTAGTCGCCGTAGTCCCACTCCCGCAGGTCGTCGCAGATCTCGGCGTCGGGGAACCCGGCCAGCACACCGGTCTCCCGGGCCCGGACCAGGGGGCTCGTGAGCACCCGGGCGAACTCGTGCCCGGCCAGGCGCCGGCCCACCTCCCGGGCCTGCTCCCGACCCTCGGGCTCGAGCGGGATGTCACTGCGCCCGGTGTGCCGCAACGCCATGCTCCACGCCGTGGCCCCGTGGCGGACGGCCACCAGCCGGCCCGAGGGCTCGTCGGACCCGGCCACCGACCGGCGAGACACGTCGTCGGGCATGTCCGAGGCGTCATCGAAGGTCATCGGGGCCTGGGCGTCGGGGCTGGTCACGCCAAGAGCGGATCACCGGGGGCGCCCATCTGCAACCCCAGGCCGCGCCGGAGACCCGAAGCAGGCAGCTGCAGCCGGTCTTCGGGCGCCCAAACCGAGTAGCCGATAGCTGGAATGCGGGGGACGACAACAGTGTTGTTCTCGGGGAAGAGCAAAACACCTCCGATCTCGAGGCAGAAATGGCAAAATTTACGAGCACCCCCGACAGCGTGCGGTACTTCCTGGACGACCTGGACCAGTACCCCCTGCCCGACCCCGAGGGCCAGACCGAGCTGGCCAAACGCGTCGCCGCCGGCGACGACGAGGCCCGTCGGGCCATGATCTCGGCCAACCTGAGGCTGGTCGTCCACTGGGCCCGGCGCTACCAGGACCGCGGTGTCGACTTCGGCGACCTGGTCCAAGAGGGCACCTTCGGCCTCATGCGTGCCGTCGACAAGTTCGACTGGCAACGCGGCTTCCGCTTCTCCACGTACGCCACCTGGTGGATCCGCCAGGCGCTCCAGCGCGCCGTCCAGCAGCATGGTTCGACCATCCGGGTACCTATGGAGGTGGCCGAGCAGGCCCAACGGGCCGACCGTATGACCTGGGAACTCGCCACCGAACTGCAGCGCGACCCGACGCCGGAGGAAGTGGCCGAGGCGGCGGGAGTCGATAAGAAGGCTCTGCGCTCGCTCCAGGGTGTGGCCCGGGTCGTGGCGAGCCTCGACCAGCCCACCGGAGGCGACACCGGCTCCCCGCTCGGTGACCTCGTGGCGGCGGACAACAACCAGTTCGAGGAGGACGTCGAGCGGCGCCTGGTTCTCGACCGGGTCCGCGTGGCAGTCGAAGGCCTGGACGAACTCGAACGCGACGTCGTCCGCATCCGCTTCGGACTCGATGGCGGTACTCCGGCGTCACTGCAGGCCACGGCCACCCGCCTCGGCATCGGCGTACGCCGAGCCCGCCAGGCCGAGACGCGTGCCCTGCAGCACCTGGCCGACCTTCCCGAGGTGGAAGCGGCCCACGAAGCGGCCTGACATCTCTGCCGACCCGATCTGATCGACGGGTTTCAGGGGCTCAGTCCCTCGATGACGGCGCTCAGATCGGAAGGCAGCGGCGACTCCCAGGTGCGCCGCTCTCCGCCGTCGGGGTGATCGAGACTCAACCGGAAGGCGTGCAGGAAGAGCCGACCGCCCGGGAGCGCCGCCTTCACCGCGCTCGGCCGCGGGACTGCGCCCGCGTAACGGTCGTCCCCGATGACGGGGTGGCCGATGGCAGCCAGATGGACACGCACTTGGTGGGTGCGGCCCGTGTCGAGGGTGGCCTCGATCAGCGTTGCCTCGAAAGGTTCCCGGTAGCGGCCCACCACCGTGTACGCCGTACGCGCCGGACGACCCCCTCGGGTGACCGACATCCGGGTGGGCTGGCGCGGCGAGCGGCCGATCGGCGCGTCCACCACGCCGGCGTCGGCTTCGACGAGCCCGGCCACGAGGGACCGGTAGTGGCGGCCGGCGGTGTGCTGGCGGAGCTGCCCACTGAGTGAGTGGTAGGCCTCGGCGTTTCTGGCCACGACCAGGAGACCGGACGTGCCCTTGTCCAGCCGGTGCACGATCCCGGGTCGGTCGGCCTCACCGGCGCCGGCGGCGGGCAGGTCGCCCAGTTCGGGGAAGCGGGCCAGGAGCCCATCGACGAGAGTGCCCCCGCGGTGCCCGGCACCGTGGTGGACGACCAGTCCGGCCGGCTTGTCCACGACGATGAGGGAGGGGTCCTCGTAGACGACCGAGAACTCGACCCCGCTGTCCGCCCGCGGGCCGTCCTCGACCGGCGGCGCCACATCGACCCGCAATGTCTGGCCGATGACGAGGGTCCGGCTGCGGGTGTCGACGATGAGGCCGTCCACCGACACGCGACCCTGGCTCACCAGTTCCGTCACGGCGCTACGGGGCAGACCCGTGAGCAGAGCCACGGCCCGGTCGACGCGTTCGCCGCCGAGCGGGGCGGGGACGACCGTCTCGAACACGCCACCGCTCACCGCTGCGTCGGTCACGGCGGTCCTCCGCCGTCGCTGAGGGCTTCCTCAGGGGCGGCGCCAGCGGCGGTGTTCTGTGCATCAGGGTTCGGGGAAGAAGCCGGGTTTCGACGCGACACGATGATGGCCGCCGTCACCGCCCCCACGACCACGCACGAGTCGGCCACGTTGAAGGTGGGCCAGAAATGTAAGGCGATGAAATCGACCACGGCGCCGTGATGGTTCCCCACGACCCGGTCGGTCAGGTTGCCGAGCGCTCCACCTATGACCAGACCGAGGGCCACGGTGAGGGCATCGGAGCGGACCCGTCGCACGGCGGAGAGCAGCAGCACGACGGCGGCGACGGCGGCTCCGCCGATGACCGGAGCCCACCCCCGGCCGAGGCCGAAGGATGCTCCTGAGTTGTAGGTGAGCTCGAGATCGAGCTTCCACACCACATGGATATCACCGTGCGAGAGGCGGCGGACGGCCCACGACTTGGTGAGCTGATCAACGACGACGGCGGCGACGGCGATCACCGTGGCCAAGAGCAGACGCCGCCCGGCACCGGTCTCGCCTGCCGGGGGTTCGCTCGGTGAGGACGGGACGTTCCCCTCGGGCGGGCGAAGGTGGCGGGGTCCGGACACCACCCCTTCCTACTACCTCTGTTCTGTCACCTAGAGCCGTCAAGGACACATCGGGGCCGTCAAGGACCTCCGGCTTCGTCGCCGTGGGCTTGACGAACGCACTTGAGGGGCACCGAACCTCTGCGTCTGACAAGGCCTACATCGATACATCTCGTCATCGCCATCTCTTTGATGCTCTGTGCATCGCCGGCAGGTTTTATGACCGCTTCCCGATCCTTCGCACCTGAGATTTCCTCCGTCCGCCACGTGCGCGCCTTCGTCGGTGATGCGATGGGCATCGCACCGCAAAGCGCAACCGCCGTGTTGCTCGCGTCGGAACTGGCGGCCAACGCCGTCGAACACGGAGGGGACAGATCGCCGTCAGCGTGCAGACGCACCCCGACGGAACCGCATGGGTCGGCGTCACTGATCAGTCGGCCCAATGCCCGAGAGTCGTCTCTACTCCCGCCGATGCACCCCGGGGCCGGGGCATGCAAATCGTCGATGCGCTGTCTCATGGCTGGGGAGTGGAGCCGACGAGCAATGGAAAGCCCGTCTGGTGCGGTGGAGCGGCCCTCCGAGCCCGTAAGGGCCCCACGAGCAAGCGCGACGTTGTGCGCGGCGTGGTCGGCGGGGGCTGGGTTGGCAACGTTAGGCGGTGCTTGGTGAGGCCCCGGGTGACGACGGCGAGAGAGGGTGTGTCCGTCCCGCTCACGTCGGCGTGGAGGGCGGAGCGACAGGCATTGGTAGTCAGGGGCGCGGTG
>PLXQ01000022.1 GCA_003151475.1 Acidimicrobiaceae bacterium
GATCGACATTTTGGTGCCCTTCACCTCAGCTGGTGCTGACCTTTGTGCTCGGATCCCGGACCATATGTCGGCGCCATTCGGCGATATGACTCTGGCTCGTGCAGGCTGCTGAGCAAGGTGCCAATCTGGCATAGTGATAAGGCTGCAGCGTCCAGATATACCAAGGCTGACGAGGGGCGCCCTCGTCAGCGCGTGCGGTAGGCATTTCCATCTCGAACTGCAATGGCAGTCGCCCGTCGACTACTTCCCTGAACGTCTGAGCAGCTTCAGGCGCCAGATCACCTTTGACGATCGAGGGTCGGGGTTTGTCGACAAGACGGTTGGCCATTCCCAGCGTCGAAGAACGAACCGACGATGTTCCGGACGTAATGACCTCCGAGGTGGCCTGGATCTACCAGCAGCGTCTGCGGCACATCGGAGATCGAGAGGGCGCTCGATCAGCTGTATCGGCATGAGCTCGTGAGCACGGCCGACTGGCAGGTTCCCCCACCCCCGATAACCAGACGCATGCGACCCAGGTACACGCGGTTGTGGGACCGGCGGCTCGACCATTATCCGGACCCGGGCCCACGGTACAGATGCCTGGCGGTCGTGGTGCTGACAACCATCGTCCTTTACTACCAGCAGTACGTCGGAGGCGCGGTGTCGCCTTCTGTGCTCGCCCACTTCCAGATCTCGTTTCGCTTCTACCTCAATGTCGTGGTGGTGGCGAGCGTGTGCGGAGCGGTCGCCTCTCTGATCGCCGGTCTGGCCGACCGGTGGGGACGGGCCAATCTGGCCGTGTGGGGGCTACTCCTGGCCAGCGTCATCACTGCCGTCGGAATCCCCAATGCCCCGAACGCGACGGTGTACGCCACGCTCGTCGCGGCAGTGGGCTTCGTCGAGGGGATGGTGCTGGTCGCCACACCCGCCCTTGTGCGGGACTTCTCCCCTCAAGTTGGGCGGGGCACGGCGATCGGGCTCTGGACGCTCGGCCCGGTTTTAGGCAGCCTGGTGGTCTCCGAGGTGTCGTCCAACACCCTTGACCACCTGCACCCCTGGCAGGACCAGTTCCACATCGCCGGCATCACGGGACTGGCGGTCTTCGTTCTCGCCTTTTTCGCCCTCCGCGAACTCTCCCCGTCGCTGCGCGACCAGACGATGATTTCGCTGCGCGAGCGAGTCCTAGTCGAAGCCCGGGCCCGCGGCATCGACGTGCTCGCCGCTCTCCGCCACCCCTGGCGTCAGATGGTCGCCGCCACCATCGTTGTGCCCGCGCTGGGTGTCAGCGTCTTCCTCCTTATCTATTACGCCGCGGTCGGGTTCTTCGTGATCTACTTCACCTCGGTCTTCGGCTTCACCCAGGCTCAGGCCAACGGCCTGGGCAACTGGTTCTGGGCAGCCGACGCAGTGACCGTAGTCGCCGTAGGGGTGCTTTCGGACAGGGTGCGGGTGCGAAAGCCTTTCATGGCCATCGGCGGCCTTGGCGCCGTCGCGATGACCATCATCTTTGCCAGTCGGGCGACGCACCCCGCCACGACGTACACGACGTTCATTGTCATCATCTCGCTCCTGTCGGCCAGCCGCGGGCTCGCCTATGCGCCGTGGATGGCCGCGTTCACGGAGACGGTCGAGCGTCGCAACCCAGCTCTGGTAGCCACGGGGCTCGCGGTCTGGGGATGGATCCTACGCATCGTCGTCGCCGTCGCCTTCCTCGTGCTGCCCTATGTGGTCGTCTCCGCGTCCCCCGTCGTGGACTACGGGCCTGGGCTTCAAGCCATCACTGCCCATTACTCCTCCCAGGTCGCCACTCTCGAGGCGATCGACCCGGCGACGCGGGCAACCCTTCAGGCCAACTCGAAAGACGTGGCGGCGATCCTTGCGGCGACGGCGCAGATCGAGGCGAGGGACCACGTCACCAAGGCGGTGGCGCTTCAGCGATTGCTGGCTGTCCGTGCGGTCCCACCCTCGGACCGCGCCTACTTGGCCGCCCATGGAACGGAGGTGCGCACCGCCCGGAAGGAGGCGCCCGTCGAGTGGGAGCACTGGTGGTGGGTGTGCGTGGTAGGCGAGGTGCTCTTCGTCCCGACGATTTTCTTACTGGTAGGCAGATGGCTCCCGTCGTCGGCTAGGCGGGACGCAGAGGAGCACCGGAAGCTGGTCGATGCCGAGTTGGCCCGACGGGCCCTTGAGACCGATGGTGCAGTGTGACGGCGAGAGCCGAGATTGGCCGGTCGGCTGGAGTGGTTGGCGAGGTGGATTTCGGGCCACGTCCGCGTCAACACCCACGGTGACGGCAGGGCAGGTTTCGCCGCCTCTTCGAATTGGCCAAGATTATGGCTCTGAGCAGGCACAATATTCCAACTGCAGAGATGAAGAGTACTAACAGCAATGCCGATGGCAAAGGCGTCGAATTCTGCCCTGACGTCGCTCCTAAAGACCCACTGATCGCCGGTGAATAGGTACCAATATCCATCCTCTTCGTTGGCGGACCAGTTCGATGCAGGATCGTTACGTTGAAGGTACGTCAACCCGTCTTCAGCGTGGACAACGTCTTGGACCCAATCCCGAACTTCCATGAGGGTCAGACTAGGCGTCTTGGCGGTCGAATCAGTCCCGAAAAGCCTGACTCATTCGCACGTCAATGAGCTTCTTCACGAGTGCTTGAGGTAGCGGTGAATCGACGGGGAAGTGGAGCGACCCCTGGGTAGTCTCGTATTCGGCGACCTCGTCATGCAGTTCTGGCAGAACTGATCCGCTATGGGGCAGGTAACTGAGATGGCTCTTGAAGGCGGCGAATCCGGCGATCACCTTGCCCCGGAGCCTGAAGGCTGGCAGGCGATACGAGATGCACTGTTCTGCGTCGGGAATGATGCCCACGATGGTGCGTCGCAGCTCACGCAACGTGGATTGCTTTGGCTCATCCAGCGCTGCTAGGTACGCATCAACTTCTTCCTTTGACATACCCCAGTTTTGACTCTCAGCCCTCGCACGGGTCAAGGCTCAAACACCCTTGCCTACCGCAATTGTTCGCGAGACCAGCGATGGGCAAGAACAGCGGCAGTTCAGACGATCGAGTCTTCCAATCCGCCGTCACATCAGAGTGATGTGACGGTCTCATGACGCAGACATGACGAATGTCTTCATAGAGCGACCCATCGGTGCCTACGGCATTCTTCTAACCAATTCAGCACCTCGATATCAGGCCCGAAACCATTAGGCTCGCCCGACCAGAGGTTCTGAGGCTTTACCGAACGGGGGATACACATGACAAGCAATCGGCGTCGACGCAACTTCAGCGCCATGAGGACAGGGCGACTGATCGGCATGACCGGTGTGGCGTTGGCGCTGTTGGTCAGCCTGTCGGCCGTGGTCGGAGAGGGTGTCGGGAGTGCCGCTCCGCCCCCGAGCGCCACGGGATCGGTGGCGTGCAAAATCACCGGGACCGGCAAGTTCTCGCCCAAGTTGACCTTCACTGGGGTCGCCACCACCGCCGTCAAGTTCAAATTCAATGCGGCCAGCCCAACCTCGGGTGGATGTGGTGGCACGGCCGGCATTCCCAACTCAGCGGGATCACTGACGCCCGTCACCATCACCGCCGTCACCGTCAAGGCCATCGGTTACCTGACGGGACCGGCCAATGCAAACTCCTGCTCCGTTTTCAGTTCGACCGACACCATCGGCGTCATCAAGGTGAAGTACATCTGGGCGGCAGCTCCTCCCATTGCCCCGACCATTGTCACCTACACCGGCGGAACGTCAGCCATCGTGTCGGGGGCGATTACCGACACCATCTCCCTGCCGGCGGTCGGTACGGTGCTCACCGGTTCGGGATCCTTCAGCCCCCCGACGGCGGCGCCCATCAGTCTGCTGACAAACATCGTCAGTCCCCCATGCTTGTCGGGCTGGGGTCCGTATCCGAACTTCACCATCAATGTGGGATCGACGATCGCGCTTCCCTGAGGGCAGCCAACGCGAAATACCCGTTGAGAGGTGGGGATCCGGTCGAGAGTAAGGACCGGCCGGGTCCTCACCTCGACGATCAAGGTTCGAGGACGATCTTTCCCAGCGTGTGACGCTGTTCGAGAGTCCGGTACGCCTCGCGCACCTCGGCCAGGGGATACGTCGCCGCGATGGGAATCTCGAGGCGCCCGTCGGCGATCATTGCGGCCAGTTCGCAGAGCACCTCGGTGTTGGCGGCGGCGGCGCTGGCCTCGGTCTTCGCCCCGAACTTCTGGGCCGCCTCGTGGTCGATGATGGTGTCGATGCGTTCGGGCGCCACGCCCAGGGAGAGGGCCATCTCCACGTAGCCACCACCGAAGGTGTCAATGAAGGCGTCGACGTGGCCGCCGCTCGCCGTCCTGATGCGCTCGACCACCCCGTCGCCGTAGGCCACAGGGACCACCCCGTGGTCGACCAACCAGGGGTCGTGCCCGTCGCTGGCCAGACCGATCACCGTGGCGCCGGCGGCCTTCGCCAGCTGCACGGCCACCGTACCGACGCCGCCCGCCGCCCCCGATACCACCACCGTGTCCCCCGGGACCAAGCTCACAGCCCGCACCGCGGCATAGGCGGTCGTCCCCACCACGAACAGCGAGCCCGCCACCTCCCAGGGCACGTTGCCCGGACGCTCCACCAGGTGCTCGACATCGGCCACCACGAACTCGGCGTGGCTGGCCCGGGTGTCGACGAACCCCAGGACTTCGTCTCCGACGGCGAACCGGGTCACACCGGTGCCCACCTCGGCCACGATGCCGGCCAGGTCACTCCCCTCGCCCGAGGGGAACGTTGCCGGCCACATGGCGTCGAGCAATCCTTTGCGGATGGAGGCCTCGCCCGGGTTGATGGCGGCCGCCATGACCTTGACGACGACCTGGCCGGGCCCGGGAATTGGTCGGGGGACGCCCACGACGTTCAGGACGTCAACGTCTCCGTACTCGTCGAATCTGACTGCGAGCGGCACTGGCAGCTCCCTTCTCGGGTGACGCTTGAACAACCGCGCCCGGGCCGGGTTCATTCCGCCCTGGTACGCGGTGATGGCCCGTTCTAGGAGTGATCGTCAGCCGTGGGGTTGGAGGGCCAGGACGAAGGAGAAGAAGTTGACCACCATGGTGGCGATCTGGTCCTGATCCGGGTTCTCCCCTGTCTGGCTGAGGGCGTGCCCGCCGCCGTGGACGATCACCAGCTGCGCCGAGTCACCGGCACTCTTCAAGGCCTGGGTGAGTTCCTCCGACTGTGACGCAAAGACAATGGCGTCGGCGTCGCCGTCGAAGATCAGGAAGGGCGGATCACCGGGGGCCACGTAGTGGACGGGACCGGCGGCGGTCAGGGTCCCGAGAAGCGCCGCCGGCGCCAAGGGACCGAGCAATTTGACGAAGGTGTTCTTCACGAACCCGCTCGCTCCCGAGTTGCTCATGGAGACCAGATCGGACGGCCCCGACAGGTCGACCACGGCCGCCACCTTGCTCGACTGTCCCCGGTAGACGCCCACATCCCATCCGGCCGTCGGTCCCGCCGTGGCCACCAGGGCGGCCAACTGCCCCCCGGCGCTCTGGCCCCAGATGCCGATGCGATCGGGATCGACGTTCAGGGCCCGGGCGTTGGCCCGGAGATAGCGCACCGCGCATTTCACGTCCTCGATCTGATCGGGCCACAGATTCTCGGGCCCCAGCCGGTAGTCCACGCTCATCACGACGAAACCCTTGGCGTTGAGCGCCGGACCGATCTGGTGGATGGCGAAACCCCCCGTGTCGAGATTGCCCGACACCCAGTCCCCGCCGTGCACATAGACAGCCGTGGAGGCGTCTCCGTGCAGCACCGCCGGTTCGGTGATCCTCGCCTGCTGGTCGTTGCAGAACGTCACCGTCGCCGACTGACCGGCCGAGAGGGTGGGGACCGGTCCGACGCCGGGAAAGGGCCCCCGGCTGCATCCGGCCAGGACTGCCATCCCCACCAGGACCACGCCGAAGAAAGCTGTCCGGCCGGTGACGCTCACCCGTTCATCATGGCCGTACCGACCGGCCAGAATGCGGTTCTCCTCACACCGGGCACTGAGCCCGGCGCAGATGTGGGCCGTCGCCCCGCCTGTGCCCGGGCCCTGATCAATAGCTCCGACTGCAGGAGCTCTGCGTTGAGGACGGTCTCTTCCTTCAACTACCTACCCGGCCCATACCTCCGAGTGAGTAGGCACTCTCGGCATGCTGGGTGAGGTCCAGGCCGGTGGACTCATTCTCCGGACTCACACGGAGACCGATCGTCTTGTCGACCGCCTTGGCAAGGAGCCACGTCACCGAGAACGAGAAGGCAACGGTTACCACGGCGGCCAGAGTCTCTACGCCCAGCAGATGGAAGCCACCCCCGCTGAAGAGGCCGTTGGCTCCGCTCGGATTGATCGTCCGGGTGGCGAACAGCCCGAGGAGAATCATACCGACCAGGCCGCCGACCCCGTGAACGCCGAGAACATCGAGGGAGTCGTCGTAACGGAGCTTGAATTTCAAGCGTACGGCCATGGCGCAGAGAACGCCGGCAAGAAGGCCGACCAACATGCCGGCCATCGGCGTCACGAAACCGGCGCACGGCGTGATGGCCACCATGCCGGCCACCGCACCGGATGCGGCACCGAGCGTGGTCGGATAGGACTCTCGGATGCGTTCGAAGCACAACCAGCCGAGAAGCCCCGCCGCCGCCGCCAGCTGCGTATTGACGAAGGCAGAGACGGCCACGCTGTTCATCCCAAGTGCTGACCCAGCGTTGAACCCGAACCAACCGAACCACAAGACGCCGGCGCCCAAAAGGCTCAGCGGCACCGAGTGCGGCGCCATTCCCTCACTAGGCCATCCGCGGCGCCGTCCGAGCACGAGAACGATGGCCAACGTGGAAAACCCCGAGTTGATCTCTACGACGGTTCCCCCGGCGAAGTCGAGCACCCCGCGTCGGGCCAGCCAACCCTCGGGGCTGAAGACCCAATGCGCGAGCGGTGCATACACGAAGAGGAGCCACAGACAGATGAACACCACGAAGGATGTGAATTTAATCCGATCCGTCGTCCCACCAGTGATCAAGGCCGCCGTGATGACGGCGAACATCATCTGGAAGATCACGATGGCCATTGGCGAGGCTCCCGCACGAGAGAATCCGGGAAGGCCGTGGGTCAAACCTCCCAGACCGGCCAATGAGAAGTTGCCGATCATTCCGTAGCCTGCATCGTGGCCGAAGGCGAAGCTGCACGCGACCAGAGCCCAGAGCACACTGATCACGCCGATAGCAACGTAATTGTTCATCATCACCGCCAGCACGTTCTTCGAACGGACCATTCCGCCGTAGAACAGTGCGAGGCCAGGGGTCATGAACAGCACCAGAGCGGCCGAGACGAGGACCCAAGTCGTGTCGATACCGTTCATATCGACTCTTGCTCCTCTCCGTGCTCGAACGGCGAGATGAATGACTTGGCATCGGGGCCGTCAGAGGGCATCCAGACCCCGACCCCGGTGCGCATCCGCACCACCGACTCCGCCGGGATCACCCACACCTTGTCGTCACCGATCTTGCCGGTAGCGGCGGACCTCGTCGAGTCTGAGGGGCTTGATGACGGCGACGACTTGATGACGGTAACGATCAGCTTCATGGGCTCTGACGGGTCCTTCTAACCGGCATAGTGACGGGCGGAGCGTACTGGTCAGGGGCACGTCGGATGGTGAATGGTGAGGGCCATCGGGAGCGATGAGCACTCTGCCATCCTGGCTCGGTCCGTTGCAACATTGGACGCTCACGAGTCCGAGCCTCAGCTGCTCGGGGCGTCCGACGCTGCGAGCGCCGCTCGCATGGCCGTGGGGCCGGCGCATTCAACCGCGCCCTCGACCTTCTGCGCGCCTTGCTCCCGGTCCCCGTGTAGCCCCACCTGCCGCCGCCGGTGCACCGCAGACGATCGCACGACGGCGCTGACAACCGAAGCGGACTCACGAAGTCCTGACCGAGCGCGCCCTGTCGGCCGATGAGGAGCTCAGTGCGCCGCCGTCAGCCTCGTCGCATGACCGATCACTTCGTTCGGTCGTCGCCCGGTCGGCCCGCGCTCATAGCGGGGACCGACCGGGCTGACCTCCCGTCCTAGGTGCTGGCCAGACCGATGACGTTGCTCACATGCACGCCGAGGCCCGGGAGCGACTTGTTGAACACGGCGTCGCCGAAGGTGAAGATCCCCCCGTCGGAGCCGGCCAGCGTGTAGCCGAGGCCGCTGGGTGTGGAAGCGATGCCCACCACGTTTCGAATGTGGGCGCCGACACCGGGCACCGAGCCCTCGTAGGTGGCATCACCGAAGGAGAAGATCCCGCCATCGGAGCCCACCAGCCAGTAGCCGAGGCCGGTCGGCGTCGGAGCCAGGCCCACCACGGGGGCGTCGAGATGCTTGCCACCCATCGAGCCCTTGAAGGCGGCGTCACCGAAAGCGAAGACGCCGCCGTCGGACGCCACCAGCCAGTACCCGAGGCCTGTGGACGTCGCCACGATGCCCACGATGTTGTTCACGTGGACGCCGATGCCGGGCAGTGACCCGAAGAAGGACGCGTCACCGAGGGAGAACACACCGCCGTCGGAGCCGACGATCCAGTAACCGAGGCCGCCGGTGGCGCCCTGGTTGGTGGCCGGTGTCGGTGCCATGCCCACGATGTTGCTCACGTGCACACCGATTCCGGGCAACGACTTGTAGTAGTACGCGTCGCCGAATCCGATCACTCCACCGTCGGCGCCCAGCTCCCAGTACCCACCGCGGTCGCGGCTGGGGGCAATGGCCACGATGGGCTTCGCCAGTTTCAGCCCCGCCCCGGGCGCCGAGCCGTAGTAGGCGCCGTTGCCGAAGGCGAAGGCACCTCCGTCAGAGCCGCCCAGCCAGTAGCCACCGCCGGCCGCCGGCACGTTGAAGACGGCCGTGCCACCGGGGGGCAACGTGATGGTGTTGGTCCCGATGGTGATCGTGGTCGCGCCCTTGTTCCAGATGGCCACCATCTGGTTTTTGATCGTATTGCCGGTGATCGAGGTACCCGAGATGGTGGCCGCGTTGGCCCCCAGGAACTGCTCGTCGATGAGGGCGATGGCGTCGGTCGACGGGGCCCCGTTGGCGTCACCCCAGTTGTTGCCGTCCAAGGTGTTGTTCGTGATCGAGGTCGTGTCGATCGTGTCCTTGGGAGCGTTGGCATGGAGCGTGATACCGGACAGGAAGCTCTGGGTCACACTGTTGTTGTTGATGATGGTGCCCGTGATGCTCGTGTTGGCGGCGTTGTCGGCCACCACGATCTGGCCGATGTCGGGCCCGTTCGGACCGAAGTGACCGGCCGTACCGGTGATCGTGTTGTCATGGACATTGGTCGTGGTGACACCACCACCGGGGTTGAACGCCTCGATGATGATCCCGCAACCGCCGGTATTGCCCGAGAGCGTGTTGCCGAAGATGGCGTTGCCGCTCGAGGTGACGGGCGTCGTCGGCCCGGGATTGGGCGTTCCGGCGTCGACCGGACCGTTGTCGGCCACACCTATCCCGCCGCCGTTGTTGTTCTTGATTGTGTTGCCCGAAACGATTGCGTTCTTCACGCCGTCAAGGGCGACGGTGTGCTCGTCGGGAATCGTCGCGTGGGGCTTGACCACGTTGGCCTGGATGGTGTTGTTGGTGATGCTCAGGCTGGTGAGGTTCTCAGCCAGGATGGCCTCGTCGTTGGCCCCGCTGATGGTGGAGCCGGTGATGGTGACTCCGTTGACATTGACGTAGATGCCGACGTCACAGCCCGTGGCATCGAGGGTTTGGGTGATCGTCCCCGGTGTCGCCACCAGGGCCGTCGTGAGGCCCGTGGTACCGGCGGCCACGCAGGTGGCTGCTCCGGCGGGCGCTGCCCCCGGTAGTGCGACGAGGGCCATCGTTCCTGCCCCCAGGGCCAAGCCCAGCCCGACGCGACTGACGGCGCGTCTGACGAATTGCGAACGGCGTACGAGCATGAAGGACACTCCTCTTTCACCATTGGTCGGGTGCGCGCCTAGAGAGGGTTGCGGCACCGGGGATTGATCTACCGACGGAGAGTCGAGCACTGATTCCGTCCCGAGTCCAGCACCAATTTTGCTCTCGCTGCGTGGGCGGGCGAAGTCGTGATGAGGTTTAGCTGCGATCCCTCCCCGGTATCGTCATCGAACCGAGATACGTGCATCCTGCACGCATTACGGTGGCGGCCCGTCGCCTCCCTGACCGCAGCCGCCGGTCGCCTGGCACAATGAGCGTGGGCCGGCAGGCGCCGGAGCGGGCCCGTGGGATCAGGGAGGGTAGATGCAGGAGCTCCAGGGAAAGGTGGCGGTCATCACCGGCGGCGCCAGCGGCATCGGTCGTGCGGTGGCCGAAGCGGCGGCGGCGGCAGGCATGAAGCTCGTCCTGGCCGACATCGAGGAGGCGGTGCTCAAAGAGACCGAAGCCGCCTTCACGGCGTCCGGGGCCGACGTCTTGTCCGTGGTCACCGACGTCTCTGTCGGTGCCTCGGTCGAGGATCTGCGCGACAAGGCCACCTCCCGCTTCGGCACCGTCCACCTGATCCACAACAACGCCGGCGTGGCCGTCGGCGGACCGCTGTGGACCGTGTCCGAAGCCGACTGGAACTGGGTGATGGGGGTGAACCTCTGGGGCGTGATCCACGGCATCCGGGCCTTCGTCCCCCTTTTCCTCGAACAGGGCGAAGGCCACGTGGTGAACACCGCCTCGTTGGCCGGCCTCACCTCGCCGGGGTTGCTCGGGCCCTACAACGTGACCAAGCACTCGGTGGTCACCATGTCGGAGACCCTCTACCGGGACCTGGCTGTCTTCGGATCGAGCGTCGGGGTCTCGGTGCTCTGTCCAGGCTTCGTCCGCACCGGCATCGCCGACTCGGACCGAAACCGTCCCGACTGGGCGCCGGCGCCGAACATGCCCGAGGGCGTCGAATTCCAAGGAGTGGTCCGCAACCTGGTGGCCTCCGGCATTCAACCCGCCGAGGTGGCCGCGCGGGTCATCGACGCCGTGCGCAACAACCGGTTCTACGTCATCACCCATCCCGACACCTTCGCCATGGTCGAAACCCGGCTCCGCGACATCCTGGCCGAACGCAATCCGAGCGACGCCCCCATCGGCTGAACCCGAAAACCGCCACACAATCTCTCGACCCCGCGCTACCGTCCACTCACCGACGCCACCTCCAAGGAGCTCTCCCCCATGCCCAAATTCACCTCCTACCCAGCCGGTACCCCGTCGTGGGTCGACCTCGTGACCCCCGACACGAAGGCCGCCACCGCCTTCTACGGATCGCTCTTCGGATGGACCACCTCCGACTTGGGACCCGACGCCGGCGGCTACGCCTTTTTCCAGAAGGAGGGGGCCAACGTGGCCGGCATCGGACCGGTCCAGGGCGAGGGCCATCCCGCCGCCTGGACCACCTACATCGACGTGATCGACGCCGAGGCCACCATCGCCCGGGCGAAGGTGGCCGGCGCCACCGTCTTCGTGGAGCCGATGCAGATCATGGAGGCCGGCCACATGGCCCTCTTCGCCGATCCCACCGGGGCTGTCATCGGGCTCTGGCAGCCCGGGCAGCACAAGGGCGCCGACGTGGCCAACGAACCCGGAGCCTGGTGCTGGAGCGAGCTCAACACCCGCGACACCGACAAGGCGGCCAGCTTCTACCGCCACGTCTTTGAATGGGAGGCGTCCAAGTCCGATTTCGACGGCATGGCTTACACCGAGTGGAAGCGCGACGACGGCACCACCATCGGCGGCATGATGGAGATGCCGTCCATGGTGCCGGCCGAGGTCCCCGCCCACTGGCTCTCGTACTTCGCCGTGGACGACACCGACGCCACGGCAGCCACGGCCAACAAGCTCGGCGCCACCACCCTCGTTCCCCCCACCGACATCCCCCCGGGCCGTTTCTCCGTGCTCACCGACCCCGCCGGGGCCGTCTTCGGCATCATCAAGATGAACCCCGCCGGCTGAGCGACAGCCGTGTTCCTCATCTTCGGCATCAAGCGGATGTCTCGCCGACTGGGTACCGTCTTCGCCCTCTGCAGTCAGTGCCACACGCCGGCGGCCCAGGTGATCGGCCGCAGAAGTACATGGTTCTCGTTGTTCTTCGTTCCCCTCATCCCCCTCGGGACCAAGTACTTCTCCACCTGCACCCTCTGCGGCGTCTCGACCAAGCTGACGAAGGAGCAGGCCACCCAGATGGTGGCGACCGCCGCGCAATCATCTGCGACGGCGCAATCACCGACGCCGTTTCCGCCGTCACCGGCTCCGCTGCCCGATCCTCCGGCGCAGGCGCTTCCTCCCCCTCCTTCGCCCACCTCCTGACGCTCAAAGAGGCGGTGCGCCCCGTGCCGTAAAGTGGGGCGATGTCCGACATGCGCACCTGGGAACCGATGAGGCAACGCATCCACACCCAGCTCGTGCGCCAGACGGCTTCATCGGTCGATGACTGGAACGAGCGGATCAAGGCCGAAGCCCCGGCCGACGAGCCTGTGCTGCGGTCTTGGCTCGACGAGCAGGGCGTCACCGGCTACCCACAGACCCTTCTCGTATGGGAGACGTTCGGCTATCCCGACTTCCTCCTGGCGTCGGCCGACGAGTTGGTCGACGCCCAGTACGCCGGCCGTCCTGAGCTGCGCCCGATCCTCGACGCCGTGCTCGGTGCCGTCAGCGGTCTCGGCGAGGTGGACGTGCAGGCCCGCAAGACCTACGTGGCCATGCTGACGCCTCTGCGGACATTCGCCGTCGTCCAGGCCACCACCAAGAGACGGGTGGACCTGGGACTGCGGCTGAGCTCCACCAAGCCCGGGGGCCGCCTCGTCTCGGGCAAGGGCGTCGGCAATGACGCCATCAATATCCGGATCGGCCTCGAGTCCGTCGACGATCTCGATCAGGAAGCCCTCGACTGGCTGGAGCGCGCCTACCGCGAGAGTTCGTAGTCAGAAGCACACGGAACTTCAGCGCACACGGAACTTCAGCGCACACGGAACTTCAGCGCAGGGCGAGCTGACCGGGGATGAGCGGCGCCGGTAGGGCGCTCGTTCCCATGAGGGCGCGATCGACCCCGGCCGCGCACGAGCGTCCCTCGGCGATGGCCCAGACGATGAGGCTCTGACCACGGGTCATGTCTCCGCAGACGAAGACCCGGTCGTGGCTGGTGGCCCAGTTCGAGTCGCAGGCCACGTTGCCGCGGGCGTCGAGCTCGAGGCCGAGCTCCCCCACCACGCCGTGTCGTTCGGCGCCCAGAAATCCCATGGCCAGCAGGACCAGCTCGCAGGGCAGCTCGAACTCGGTGTTGGCGACGACCTCGATAACGGGACGTCCGTCGACGATGGACATCTCCACTTCGTGGCCGCGCAGCGCTCCGACGGCGCCACTGCCGTCGTCGACGAAGGCGGTGGTGGTGACGGCGTAGACCCGCTCGCCGCCCTCTTCATGGGCGGCCGAGGTCCGGTAGATGAGGGGCCATGTGGGCCACGGGTTCTCATCGGGCCGGGTGTCGGGGGGCCGGGGCATGATCTCGAGCTGGTGGACCGACTCCGCCCCCTGGCGGTGCGCCGTCCCCAGGCAGTCGGCCCCGGTATCGCCCCCGCCGATGATGACCACGTTCTTGCCCTGAGCCGTTATGGGTGACTCGGCCCAGGCGCCTTCGCGGACGAGGTTCGATGGCTTCAGGTACTCCATGGCGCCGTGGACACCGCGCAGCTCGCGCCCGGGAACGGGCAGGTCCCGCGGCAGCGTGGCCCCGCCGGCCAGGACGAGAGCGTCGAATTCCTTGAGCAGCGTCTCCGCCGGGACGACCGCCAGCTCCGGCGCGTTGGCCGTGCCGAGACCGCGCTGCTCCCCCGGCTCGGGCGCCCCCGGGTCACCGACGCCGTCCCCGTCACTGTTGGCGGTGACACCGACCGAGGTGGCACAACGGAAGATGACCCCCTCGGACTTGAGCTGGGCCAGCCGGCGGTCGAGCACCGCCTTCTCCATCTTGAATTCGGGGATCCCGTAGCGGAGCAGGCCTCCCGGGCGCTCGGCCCGTTCGTAGAGGACCACCTCGTGACCGGCCCGGACGAGCTGCTGGGCGCAGGCCAGCCCCGCCGGGCCCGATCCGACGACGGCCACCGACTTGCCCGAGTGGCTCTCGGCCACCTGGGGTAGCACCCACCGTTCGGAGAAGGCCCGTTCGGCGATCTCGTACTCGACACGCTCGATGGCCACCGGTTCGGCGTTGATGCCGAGCACGCAGGCGCCCTCGCACGGTGCCGGGCACAACCGGCCCGTGAACTCGGGGAAGTTGTTGGTGGCGTGCAGCCGCTCCGAGGCCTCCTGCCACTGGCCCCGCCACACCAGGTCGTTCCACTCGGGGATCAGGTTGCCGAGCGGGCAGCCCTCGTGACAGAAGGGGATCCCGCAGTCCATGCAGCGCGCCCCCTGCTCGCGGGCGGAGTCCTCGGGGAACGGCTCGTAGACCTCGTGCCAGTCCTTGATCCGGACCGCGATGGTCCGGCGCCCGGGCAGCCGGCGCCCGAACTCGATGAAACCGGTGGGCTTGCCCATCAGCCGTGCTCTCCCATCAGCGCCATGACCCCGTCAGCCGTGCGACGCGGCCATGACGGCGTCGTCCACCGATCGGCCTTCGTCGACGGCGCGCCGGGTGGCTTCGAGAACCCGGCGGTAGTCGCTCGGCATCACCTTCACGAACTTCTCCACTTCGTCACGCCACGAGCCGAGCAGCCGCTCGGCCACGGCCGAACCCGTCTCGTCGCCGTGCCGCGTGATGATGTCAGCCAGGAATTGCCGGTCCTCTTCGTCGAGGCCCTCCAAGGCCACCATGTCGAGGTTCACCCGTTCGGCGAAGGTGCCGTCGGCGTCATGGACATAGGCGATCCCGCCCGACATGCCGGCGCCGAAGTTCCGTCCCGTGGTCCCGAGGACGACGACGCGGCCCCCGGTCATGTACTCACAGCCGTGGTCGCCCACGCCTTCGACCACGGCGATGGCGCCCGAGTTTCTGACGCAGAAGCGCTCGCCCACCTGGCCCCGGATGAAGACCTCCCCGGCGGTGGCGCCGTAGAGGATGACGTTGCCGGCGATGATCTGGTCCTCCGCCGCGAAGGGGGAGTCCTCCGGCGGCCGCAGGATCACCCGGCCGGCCGAGAGGCCCTTGGCCAGATAGTCGTTGGCGTCCCCGATCAGCCGGAGCGTCACGCCCCGGGGTAAAAAGGCACCGAAGCTCTGGCCGGCCGAGCCCCGGAAGGTGAGCACGATGCTGTTGTCGGGCAGCCCGGCCGCGCCATGGCGCTTGGTGATCTCGTAGCCGAGCAGGGTGCCCACCGTCCGGTCGACGTTGGTGATGGCCAGCTCCATCTCGAGCCGCTCGCCGCCGGCGCTGCCGCCGGCGTCGATCACGGGCCGGGCCGCGTCCAAGAAGGCGTGGTCGAGCGCCTTGTCGAGACCGTGGTCCTGGAGGCAGGAGCAGAACCGGTCCGTCGGGGGCCCCACCTCGGGGGTGGCCAGGATGGGGCCGAGGTCGAGGCCCTTGGCCTTGTAGTGGTGAACGGCCTCCAAGGTGTCGAGCAGGTCGACGCGTCCCACCGCCTCGTGCAACGAGCGCAACCCGAGGGCGGCCAGGTACTCCCGGACCTCCTCGGCGATGAACTCGAAGAAGTTCTCCACGAACTCGGGTGTGCCCATGAAACGCTTGCGCAGTTCGGGGTTCTGGGTGGCGATCCCCACCGGGCAGGTGTCGAGATGACAGACGCGCATCATGATGCAGCCCGAGACCACGAGCGGGGCGGTGGCGAAGCCGAACTCCTCGGCTCCGAGCAGAGCGGCCACCACCACGTCGCGTCCCGTCTTCAGCTGGCCGTCCACCTGGACCACGATCCGGTCGCGCAGGCCATTGGCCACCAGGGTCTGCTGGGTCTCGGCCAGGCCCAGCTCCCAGGGGATGCCGGCGTGCTTGAGCGAGGTGAGCGGGCTCGCACCCGTCCCCCCGTCGTGGCCCGAGATGAGAACGACGTCGGACTTGGCTTTGGCCACCCCGGCGGCCACGGTGCCCACGCCCACCTCGGCCACCAGCTTCACGTGGACCCGGGCCTTCGGGTTGGCCGACTTCAGGTCATGGATGAGCTGGGCGATGTCCTCGATGGAGTAGATGTCGT
>PLXQ01000019.1:0-28628 GCA_003151475.1 Acidimicrobiaceae bacterium
AGTCGAAGAACTGGATCTCGGCACACGGCCGCAGTCCACGCAGCGCCTGGCCGACACCGCGGCCAACGATGTTCGACTCGGCCAGGGGGGTGTTGTAGCAGCGCGCCGAGCCGAAGCGGCGTTGCAGGCCCCGGGTCACGCCGAAGACCCCGCCTTTGCCCTCGACATCGTCGAGGACGTCGTCGTCGGCGTCAGCCACGTCCTCACCGAAGACCCTGATCCGCTCGTCGCCGGCCAGGAGCTCGTGCAGGGCACGGCCGATTCCGTCGGCCAGTAACACCGGTTCGGCCGACGGATCGGCAACGGGGTCGGGTTGTCGTCCGGTGGGGCGCGAGACGCTCACCAGATGGTCGGTCACCGTCGCCGGGTCGGGCCGGGCGGCGGCGAGCGCCTCGTCGGCCGCCCGGGCGGCGATCTCCTTGGCTTCGGCCCGTATGGCCTGGGCATCGTCGTCGGTGATGACGCCCGAGGCCACCAGGTCACGTTGGAGCGAGTCGATGGGATCGTGTGCTGCCTCGCGCGCCAGCTCGTCGGCGCCGCGGTACTTGGTCTGCGAGTCGGCCGCCGAATGGGAGTACGGACGGGTGACCCGGGCGTGGATCAGACCGGGGCCTTCGCCGGCGCGTACCCGGGCCACCGCCCGGGCGCCCACCTTGCGACACGCGGCGTAGTCCCACCCATCCACCTCGGTCACGGCCAGCCCCCGGAAACCCCGGACCAGCTCCGAAACCGGCGCCGGGGCCTGGTCGGCGGAACGCACGGAGATGGCGTAGCCGTTGTCGGCCACCACGTAGAGCACGGGGAGGTGGAGCCGGCAGGCGGTGTTCAGGCTCTCCCAGAATTCGCCTTCCGAGGTGGTTCCTTCGCCGAGCGAGACATAGGTGATCTCGTCGCCGTGGGCGCCGGCGCCCTGCAGTCCCGGGCGCCGCGCCATGTAGCGGCCCGCCTCGGCGCAGCCCACGGCGGGCAGGCACTGGCTGCCCGTCGGGCTCGACTGGGTCACGATGTTCCGGCCGGCGTCACCCCAGTGGCACGGCATTTGCCGGCCACCGGACGCAGGGTCTTCGGAGGAACCGACCGCCTCGAGCAGGATGTCTCGCGCCGTGACCCCCAGAGCGAGGACGAGAGCGCGGTCGCGGTAATAGGGAAAGAACCAGTCGTAGGCGGGCCGCAGCGACCGGGCCAGGGCCACGAGCAGGATCTCGTGGCCGGCGCCGGAGATCTGGAAGAACACCCGGCTCTGCTTCTGTAGCAGGATCTCCCGGTCGTCGAGGGCGCGCGACAGACAAGCCAACCGGAAGTCGCCGACGAGCTCGTCGGCCCGGTATCCGCGCAGCGGGCCGCGTTCCACCTCGACAGCGGCCGTGCGGTCGTCGCCGGACCCGGCCCCCCGCCCGGCCTGGCCCTGGTCCGACACGCCCGAGACCTCGGTCCCCACGGCCGGCGCCCCGGTGGTCCGTGCCCCGGCGGCTTCGTGCATCGTTCTCGACGCTACCGCTTCCTGCCCACGATGGGCCGTCCTTGGGACGCAGCTGACCTGGGATTTTCTCTCGCCTGAGAATCGGGGTGCCCGACGGGGAGCACCGGTGGAGCACGTGTGGCATTCGCGGCGGTGTTACACCCCCCCGGTACGGTGGGCCGCGTAGCGCCGGTGACCCGCCAGACCGGCGACCGGAAGGACACCATGAGCACGAGAAGCAGCGTCGCGTGATCGTCGGACTGATCGTCGGGATCGTGGCGGGTGGGGCCGTGGGGGGCGCGGTCGTGCTGGTGGTGTCGTCCGGTCGCCTGTCGAAGCGGGTCGCCGCGCTCCACTTCGAACACACTGGCGCCCGAGCAGCGACCGAGGCCGAGGTGGTCCGTCTCTCGGGCCTCCTCGACCGGGAGCGGGCCACGACGGCCGAACGGCAGGCTACCCACGAAGAAGCACGGGAGCTGGCCGCTGGGGTTTTCGCCGAGCTGTCGACCAAGGCGCTGGAGCAGAACAACGCCCAATTCCTGGCGCTGGCCGATGCCCGTCTCATGGAGGCCCGTCAAGCCGCCCAGGGTGACCTTGACCAGCGCCGGCAGGCGATCGAGCAGCTGCTCAGCCCCCTGGCCGATCAACTCGGTCGCTACGAGCAGGGACTGCGGTTGCTCGAGCTCGAACGTCAACGGGCCTACACCGGGTTGAGCGCACAGGTGAAGCAGCTGGCCGAGTCCCAGGAACGGCTGCAGTCCGAAACGCGGAACCTGGTGACAGCGTTGCGCTCACCGGCCACACGCGGTCGGTGGGGCGAGATGCAGCTCCGCCGGGTGGTGGAGATGGCGGGCATGCTCGAGCACTGCGATTTCGACGAGCAGGTGCATACCGAAGGCGACGAAGGACGGCTGCGTCCCGACATGGTGGTCCACCTCCCCGGCACCAAGAGGGTGGTCGTCGATGCCAAGGTGCCCATGCAGGCGTTTCTCGACGCCACCGACGCCGTCGACGAGCCGACGCGCAAGGCCCATCTGGTGAGCCACGCCCGGCAGCTGCGTGCCCACGTGGATGCGCTGTCGAAGAAGTCGTACTGGCAGCAATTCGACGACACGCCCGAATTCGTCATCGCCTTCATTCCCGGAGACCCGTTGCTGGCCGCCGCCTTGGAGCACGACTCGTCGCTGCTCGAGCACGCGGTGACGAATCACGTCCTTCTGGCCACGCCGACGACGCTGATCGGTCTATTGCGGGCCGTCGCCTACGGATGGCAGCAGGATGCTCTGGCCGAGAATGCCCGTGAGGTGCAGCAGATCGGACGCGAGCTCTACAAGCGCCTGGCCACGTTCGGCGAGCACATGGCCAAGACGGGACGCAGTCTGAGCGGAGCGGTCGATGCCTATAACAAGGCGGTCGGGTCCCTGGAGCGAAACGTCATGCCCCAGGCACGTCGGTTCCAAGAGCTCGGGGTGGGCGGGTCCGACAAGGACGTGCCCATGCTCGACCAGGTCGATGCCGTGGCCCGCACACTGCAGGGTCCCGAGCTGAGCGGCGCCCTTCGCCCCCTGGCCGAGATGACACCCGGACTGGAACTACTCGAGGGCTCGGGCGATGACCCGTTCGAACTCCCGGGCGCGGCCGAGGGCTGAGTCGGAGCTCCTCTGCTCAGCTCGTCACCAGGTCGACGGCTGTGCGCAGCGCGGCGGCCCGGGCGGCGACGAGATCCTCGCCCTCGATGATGTGCTCCTGCGGCTCACCATCACCGACGAAGACGAGCACGCAACGTCTGACACCGAGACCCGTGGAGGACTCCAGGGCCACGGCGTACGCCGCCACCTGGAGCCGGTAAGTGTCGATTCTCGAGGCCAGAGAGCGTCCGCCTCTCAGTCGATCGGTCTTGTAGTCGACCACGACCAGGGCGCCGTCGTCTTCGAAGAGAAGATCCACGAATCCCTCCAAGACACCGCCGTCGCCCACGGGAGCAGCCACGTACACCTCGCGCCAGTGCCGACGGGTGGCCGCGTACGCCACCGTCGGGCTCCGCAGGGCGCTGTCCACCATGGCGGCCACCTCCGATGCCTGGGCGTCCACGCCCTGGGCCAGAGCCCGGGCCCGGGCCACCTCGGCCGCCGGCCGGCCCCCCGAATCGCATTGCGTGGCCAGATCGAGATCGGCCAGTGCAGCGTGGACGGCACGACCCACTTGGCGCGGCCCGTCGTTGTTCTGCCACTCCGTGACGGGTGAGTCGGGCCATCCGGGGTCGGCCGGTATCACCACGGAGTCGATCACCGCTCCGGCGTCGCCCGTTGCCGCGCCGTGGGCCACGGCCGTCGCCGTGGTGACCGGCCGTCGGCGCAGCGCGGCCAGCAAACGGGTTCGGTCCGTCTTCCACTGTGCCGGCAGTGCAGCACCGCCGGGCGCCGGACGGTCGGTTCCGCTGGAGGGCGTCGCCCCGGCGCCTCGGGGATCGTATGAACCATCGTCGGCCCGCTCCGCCGTGCTCACGTCGGCCATTGCACTTTCGGGCAGACCGCGCCACAGCGCCGGGTGCTCGGTGCAGATTCTCGTGACGAGCGCGGCGAGGCTCGAATCGGATCCACCGTTTCTCTGTTTGTGATGCAGGCACAGCACAAGATGATCCCGGGCCCTCGTCATTCCGACATACAACAGCCGGTGCTGTTCGAGGACGTCGAGGTGCTGCTCGCGCAGTCCGGCCTGTTCGAAGCCGGCGGTACGAAAGGACCCGACGTGGACTTCGGGGATGTGGTGCTCCGTCCAGACCACGGCCGGGGGCCGCGGTGCGTCAGCCTGATCGCGTTCGAGTCCGGCCAGGACGACGACGGGAAACTCGAGACCCTTGGCGCCATGGATGGTCATGACCCGCACGGCGTCGTCGTCAGGGTCCGGAGGGCCCACCCCTCCGACGCGCCCGTCTCCCTCGGCGCGGAGCTCGGCCCAGGTGAGAAAGGCCCGCAGTGTCCCGCCCGGGCTCTCGTCGAAGAGCCGTGCCTGGTCCTGCAACCAACGCAAACGGTGCCAGTAGTCGCGAGCCCGGCGATGGGTGAGAGCCAGATCGAAGCTGCGCAGCTCCTCGTAGGCGGCGGCCACCATGGCCGACGGCTCGGACCACCAGCGCTGGCGGTGCAACCGATCGAGCACGGCCATAGCTACAGCAACGGGATGGCCATCCATCCCGGGCGGTACCTCGGCGCGCGGATCCCAGGTGCCCCCCTCTGCGTGCCATGTCACCAGATCGTCATCCCCACAGGCGAGACCCGGTGACCGCAGAGCACCGAGAACGGCTACCGCATCGGCCGGATCGTCGGTGGCCCGCAGAACGGCGAGGACCTCGCGCACCTCTTCGGCTCCCCACAACAGAGCGGCGCCTTCGAGTCGGTAGGGGACACCGGCATCTTCAAATGCTTCTTCCAGTGCTGACAGAGCCGACCGGGCCGGGATCAGCACGGCGACGTCGGCCCAACGAACCGGCCGGCGTTTCTCGGTGTCGGCGTCCTCGACGAGCCAGCCGTTTCCCACGATCTGGGCGATCGCCGTCGACGCGTCATATGCGGCACGGCGGCGTATCTCCGGCGTGGAGACGGGCAGGGCCCCGCCCACGGTGACCACGGGGGCCGGTGCCCTCGGCGCCGGGGCGATCGGCGGGCGGGCCACGGCCCGATCCGGTACGGCGGTGGTGTCGAGCCCGTCGAAGGTGAGTTGCACGACGTCGACGGCGGCCGGGTCGCTGCCGGGCGGTACGTGACCCATCTCGTCTGCGATCGGTGTCGGGCGCGCCGCATACAAGGCGTGGAAAGGGGCTTGGCCGGGGACCGAACCGTGACCGAAGATCTCGTCGAAGACGACGTTCACGAAGTCGACGACGCCCGGTACGGAACGGAAATTGGTCTGCAACAGAACGGTGGCACCGATCTCGGCGCTCACGCTGTCGAAGAGCTCGATGTCGGCCCGCCGGAATCGGTAGATCGACTGTTTCGGGTCGCCCACCACGAACAGCGCACCGGGACGACCGTCACTCAGCTCCGCCTCGCCCTCGACGGCGGCGACCAGTCGAGCAGCCAATTCCACCTGGATCGGGTCTGTGTCTTGGAATTCGTCGATCAGCAACCGGCGGTAGCGGCGCCTCAGGGCGCCGAGTGAGTCACCCTCGTGACGGACGAGCCGACGGGCGTGGACGAGCAGATCGTGGAAGGTGAGACGCCCTTCGACGCGTCGTTCCTCGGCCGCCGCCAGTGTGAACGCCGCCAGCCGGGCCACGAGATCTCCGAGAACCGCCCGCCGCACTCCGTCGAGGACCTCGAGCCGGGCCTCTTCGGCTTCGGCACAGGCCGCTCGGACCTGGGCGATCTGGCCGGCCCAGTTCTCCTGTCTTCCGAGCGAGGAACGCAGCGCCGGCATGGTGTCGAGAAGCTGCAGAACAGCCAGGGCGTCCGAGCCGGCGCTCGACAGCAGGGAGCGGGCATCGGTCAGGGTGCCGCGCAGGTGTAGCGCCATCTTGTCCTCGTCGTCCGTGCACCAGCTGACAGCGGCCACGGCGCGGTCGATCGCCGCTATCACGGGCCCGGAGTCGGTCAGGGGCCAGACATCGTCGCAGATCTGGGCCGAACGGAGATAGTCGAGGCCGCCGTCTTCGAGTCTGTCCCACTGCCCATGCAGGTTCCAGGCGATGGCGGCCAGGTCGGTATGGCGTAGGCCGAGGGTGAAACCGAGTGTCAGAGTGCGCTCGGCGTCGGGGTCGTCGAGCAGAGTGTCGGCGAACCGGGTCCAGCGCGCATCGAACTCGGCCGTGTCGGCCGTGTCGTCGAGCACCTCGAAGCCCGGGGGCAGTCCGGCGTTGACATACTCCTCGAGCAGGATCCGTTGGGCGAAGGAGTGCAGCGTCGAGATGGCGGCATCGTCCACCGCGTCACGGGCCGCCTCCATGCGCTCGTCGCCTTCGAGGGCGGCGGTGTCGACGGCATGGCGGATGTTTTCGCGTAGCTCGGCGGCGGCCGCCTCGGTGAAGGTGATGGCGGCGATCTCGCCCAGAGAGGCTGCATCGCAGCGGACCAGTTCGACGATGCGGCCGACCAGGGCCGTCGTCTTGCCGGTACCGGCGCCGGCGACGACCATGAGATTGGCATCGAGATCCTCGGCGATCCGGGTCCGGGCGGTCTGGTCGCCGACGGGAGCGGTGCTCACGGGCCCACGGTGGTGTCGGGATCGACGAAACGCTTGACCACCGCACCGGCCAAGCCGTCAGGCACCTCGCCATTCACGAGTGTCACCACGCCGTGCAGCTCGGGCCTGTTGTACTTGCGACCCCATTGCCGGTCGCGCGCCGTCGAGCAGATGGCGTCGAAATCACAACCCATGCAATTGGAGAAGGTGCGGAACGCCGGGGGTCCCGGGACACCGGGGAAACACCCGTCCTGGACACCGTCGGCGATCAGCCGCACCACCTGGCGGAAACGTGCCTCGACGGCGGGGGTGACAACGAGATGGAAGCACGGGGCGCTGCGCTCACCGGACAGCAGCCAGTACCGGGCGTGGACGGGGGTCGGGCCGCCGAAGCGCTCGCACGCGGCCATGGCGTAGAGCGGCAGCTGGAGCAACTTGCCGGCCGCCACCGGGTCGCGGGTGAGATCGCTCAGCCGGCCCTGCTTCCCTGTCTTGTAGTCCGACACCATCAGTTGGCCGGCGGCGGTGCGGTCCACCCGGTCGACGCTGCCCTGGAAAGCGACCGAGCGACCGTCGTCCAGGAGCACGGTGACGGGGGGTCCGGCGTCATCACCGCTGCCGCCGAACGTCAGCTCGGCGGCGATGGGCTCGACCCGACCCTCTTCGGCATGGAAACGCGTCAGGTCGCGGAGGATGGCGGCGCGGTCCATCCGCCAGAGCAGCGGCTTGCCCACCAGACCACCGCTCTCGGCCTCGTCGAGTTGCTCACCGGCAATGGAGAGGAGCCGTTCGAGCGAGCGTGGTGCGCCCTCTACGCGCTCGACGACGTAGGTCTCGAGGATGGCGTGGACGAGGCTGCCGCGGGTGATGGGCTCGATGCGCCAGAGGTCTTCGGGTCGGACGCGCTCAGACACCCGCAGGACCCGCTCGAAGAGATAACGCCGTGGACATTTGGCGTAGGTCTCGAATCGGGTGGCCGACACCGGTGTCCCCGGATCGAACGCCGAGACCCGTCCGGCCCCAACGAGGCCGTCGAATCGGGTGAAGCGCGTGTCGGCCCGACCGGTAGCGGATTCGAAGCCGCGTCTGAGGCGCTCGTCGCGCACCACGGGCGCGGCCATCGGACTGCCACCACCCTGGACCCACTGGTCGAGTTGGCGCAGCTCGAATTCCTGGGCCGAGAGGGCCGGTTCGGCATCGGCCAAGCCACCGGCGAAGGAGTCCACGGGTCGCCATGGGGTGTCGGTGCCGGCTAGGTCCGCCAACCAGCGCGAAGGAATCTGGGCCCGTCCGGTGCGGGGGTCACCGCGCGGCAGTGTGCCGATGCGAGCCGAGAGGCCGGCCGCCACGGCGTTGGCCAAATCGCTGCGTGTCTCTCGCTGTCGTTGTATCCGGGTGCGCAGCGCCCCTGAGACGTCGATCCGGCGGACGTCGTCGCCGAGAAGACCGTCGCCGCCGCCGCGACCGGGGACGAGGGCATCAGCCAGTCCGGTGATGACGACAGTATGGAAGCGCAGGCCCCGGGCACCGGCGTAGGGCGCCAGAAAAACGCCATCGCCGAAACCTCCGTCGGTGAGCTCGTGGGCGTCGAGCACGGTCCTCTCGAGCTGCGTTCGAACGGTGCGTCGGAACGACGGGAGATCGATTCCGCGCGACACCCGGTCGAGGTCGCCGAGGCCCGAGACAACAGCGCGCACCTGGTGCGCTGCCGCTTCCTCGGCGGCCGGCCAATGGTCGGATCCGGTATCGGGGCACAGGTAGTGATCGAGGAGTCCGACCGCCCATGTGCTCAGAGCCGTCCACGAGTTTCCCGGCGGTGTGGCCCGATCGAAGAGTTCGAGAGCAAACGCGTCCAGCGCGGCGGCCTCATGGGCGTGCGGTCCGCCGAGGCCGGCCACACGGGCCAGTCGCTCGTGCCACTGCTGCTGTCCGCGTACGACGCCGGCGGCGGCCGACACGACGTCCCATCGGCTGGCCGGAACCGGTCGTCCGGCGGGCCCCACCGTGACCGGACCGGAAGAGAGCCAGGCCAGAAGTTGGTCACGGGGCCAGTCACCGCCCGCCAGCTCGAGCAAGCCCAGGAGGGCGCGGCCGGTGAGGGAGCGGTGCAGGCGCCGAAGTTCCGGTCCGTTGCTGGCCACGCCGGCCGCGGTCAGCTGCTGGTGGAGGATCCGGGCATAGGTCGGTCCGGGGGGATGGAAGATCGCCTGTTGCCACAGCGGGACACCGGCCTCGGCGGCGGCGATGACTGACCGGACGGCAATCCGAGCCTCCTCGTCGGGGTCGGTACCGGGACGGATCTCGGTGAGCGTGGTGCCATCGGTGTCGGCCGTCGCTTCGTCGATATCCCGGGCTTCGAGGGACCGCAGCAGCTCGCGCTCGGCCGGACCCAGAGAGCCGAGTTGCCAACACACCAGGGGTCCGAGCGCCTGAACCGATGACGGTCTCAGACGCGCCGTGGCCACCGCTTCCGTACTGAGATCGGTGACGTCGGCAAGTCCGCAGTCGTGCAGGTTCGCGCCCACGGCCAGGAGGAGCGCCACCAAATCAGCACCGTGGCCCCCGTGACGGCTGATCGCCTCGAGGGTGGCCGGGGGGCAACCGCGCAATTCCACCAGCGTCCGTTGGAGTTCGCTCAGCGCCGACGGATGAGAGGCGAATCGTCCCAGCCACGCCGGCGCGGCCAAGGCTTGTGTCCGGATGACCTCGAGGTCGACCGCCGGTGACGCCAGCCGCAGTCCCCGGGCGGCGAGGGTGGGAGCACCGAGCATTCGGATCAGGGCCGAGACCGTCGTGCAGCCGACGTTGGCCCACCCCTTGCGACCATCGGTTCCCGACCAGGTACCGAGGGCACGGCGGAGAAAGACGGCCGCATATCCCGAGGGCGCCACCACGGTCACGGGCGCCAGGGGATCGTCGCCTTTGATCTCCGTCAGTGTCCGGCCCAACTCCGTCAACGCAGCGTCGGCGACATCGGTGGAAGTCGAGCCGGGCATCACCTGCGCATGCTACGGCGGCGGTGTCGCGCTGCCGCCCTTCACGACGCCGGCGGAAAGCGCCCGTCGGGGGTCCTGTCCCCGGCGTCTTCGGTGCCGATGCCGACGGCACCACCGGTGACCTGCTCTGATCCGGGTTGGCGGGCCGACCCGTACGAGTGACGAACCCGCAACCGCCACCAGATGGCCAGCGTGTCTCGGAGCATCTCGGCCACGGCCCGGGGCGAAACGGTGCTCGTAAAGCGTCGACCGATACGCACCGGGGCCTCCACCAGATCCCGGTACCCGCACAGGCGGGCCACCACCAGGAGCTCGAGGTCGAAGGCGTAGCCCTGCTCGACCATCCAGGGCAGGACGTCGACAAGGACGTCACGGCGGACAAGCTTGATTCCCGCCTGGGTGTCGCGAACGTCGAGACGGAACAGGAGCCGGACCAGTTGTTGGTAGCCCCAGGAATAGAGCCGCCGCGCCAGCGGGTAGACGACCTCAGAGGCGGGGTGACGTTTGCTCCCGAGGACCACGTCAGGATGATGGGCCCGCACGACTTCGACGAATTCCCCAAGAAGATCCGGGGGGACATCTCCGTCGGCATCGATGAACCCGAGGTAGCGGCCTCGACCGCGTTCAAGGCCCGCTCGCACGGCCTGGCCCTTGCCGCCGCGGGTGGGCAACACGACGCGCGTCACGACGTCGGGGGCCACGTCGTCGAGAGTCCTGTCGCTGCCGTCGGTGGAGCCATCGGAGACAGTCACCACCTCGAACGAAGCTCCCGAGGCGCGCAGCACTTCGACCGTCCGCTCCACAGTGGCCCGCAGAAGGGCTCCGGGGTTGTAGTACGGCATCACCACGGTGACGTCGAGCTCGGCGGCCGGCAGCCCGGCGGCCGGCAGCCCGGGGGGAACAGCAGGGGCGTCGCCGGTGTCCCTGTCGTCTTCTCGACGGCTCACGACCGACCCTTTCGTCCCGGCGTCGTCTCCGCCGATGGCGCACGTGCTCGATCCGGGCGCGTTTCACTGTACGCGACGCCTCTGGCGACGGGACCCTCACTCCCCGGGTTCTTCGTGGTCAGAGGCCTCAGTCGACGGCTGTGTAGATGACCATGGCCACGCCGAAGAGCAGGCAATAGATGCCGAATGGCACGAGGGTCCTGGTCTTGAAGTACCGGACGAGGAAGCGCACGGTAACGACCGCGGTAAGTGCCGCACAGAGAGCGGCGACAAGGGCCTGGGCGCGGATCCCGTTGCCGAGAGGCCCGGTCAGATCGGACAGCTTGAAGATTCCCGCCGCCAGGATGATCGGCGTGGCCAGGAAGAAAGCGAAGCGGGCAGAGTCTTCGTGGTCGAGACCGCGGACAAGGCCGGCGGTCATGCAGACGCCGTCGCGACTGATCCCGGCGACCAGAGCCGATGACTGGGCGACACCGATGACAAGGGCTTCTTTGTAGTCGAGTGTTTCGAGCTTCCGGCCCCCGTCGCTCTTGGCCCCTTCGCGTGCGGCCAGGACACGCACCTGTGAGCGGCGGCGCAGCCGCTCGGCTCCGAGGAGGATGAAGCCGTTCACGATGAGGAAGTACGCCGCCGCCGTCGGTTTGGCCAGCGCCAGGCGCAGGGGCCGTTCAAGGACCAGGCCGATGACGCCGGCCGGGATGCTGGCCAGAACGATCAACCACGACAGACGTTCAGTGGGCGTCTCGATACGACGCGTGACCAGAGAGTGAAACCACGCCTTGATGATCGACACCCAGTCCCGCCAGAAGTAGATCAGGAGGCCGAGCGCACTGCCGACGTGCAACATCACCACGAATGCCAGCCAGAACGACTCCGTGTCCGACTGGGCCGCCACAACCGAATGCCAGCCGAAGAGGGTGGGGAAAAGCACGGTGTGGCCCAGGCTCGACACCGGGAAGAGCTCGGTCACGCCCTGGAGCACGCCCAGGACCACGGCCTGGAACATGCTGATCGGGTTGTGGACGGCGTGTTGGGTCACCGCCAGGGCCAGGGCGTGGGTGGGGGGCGGGGACAATGGCGCCCGCACGTGGCTCAGTAGGTAGGGCGGCACTCGGTGGCCCCTTCGTGAGATGGGTGGTGGCGGTGCCACGTTAGGCAGTGCTCCGCAGTCACCACAAAGACCCCCCGATCCCCACGATTCATGGACCGTTCTCAGGGTTCACAGGGTGCTTTGCAACCCCTCCCAGCCTCTTCCCAGCTTCATCGGGGATCCTTGGACCAGGACGGACATGGGAATGGCCGTCCACCGTCGTGTCTCGAGCGAAACGCTCCGGCTCGAGACGATCGGTGCTCGGATGGCTCGACGGTGCACAGGAGCGGCAAGAGGAGGTGGCACGGTTGAGGATCCTCGTGCTCGGTGGTGACGGGTACCTCGGATGGCCGACGGCTCTGCATCTGTCGCGTCGCGGACACGACGTCGGTGTGGTCGACAATTTCGTCCGTCGTCAATACGACCACGAGATGGGGGTGGACAGCCTCGTCCCCATAACTCAGCTCCAGCACCGGGTACGGATCTGGGAAGAGGTGTCGGGGCTCAAGCTGGACACCTTCATCGGAGACCTGACCGACCCTGTCTTCGTCGACAACACGCTCGAGCGGTTCGAGCCCGAGGCCATCGTGCACTTCGCCGAGCAGCGCTCTGCGCCGTACTCCATGATCGACCGCCAACACGCCGTGTACACCCAGGTGAACAACGTGGTCGGCACCCTCAACCTGCTCTACGCCATCGCTGAGCGGGATCCTTCGATTCACCTGGTCAAGCTGGGCACCATGGGCGAGTACGGCACCCCCAACATCGACATCGAAGAGGGTTTCATCGAAATCACCCACAAGGGTCGGACCGACACCCTGCCGTACCCCAAGCAGCCCGGGTCCTTCTACCACCTGTCGAAGGTGCATGACAGCCACAACATCCAGTTCGCCTGCCGGATCTGGGGCCTTCGTGCCACCGATCTGAACCAGGGCATCGTCTACGGCCAGGAGACAGGCGAGACCGACCTGCACCCGGACCTGGCGACGCGGTTCGACTACGACGGCGTCTTCGGTACCGTGCTCAACCGGTTCTGCGTCCAAGCCGTCGTCGGCCACCCGCTCTCGGTCTACGGAAAGGGCGGCCAGACCCGCGGCATGCTCGATATCCGCGACACCCTGGCCTGCGTGGAGCTGGCCCTGATGAACCCGGCCGACAAGGGCGAGTTCCGAGTGTTCAATCAGTTCACCGAGTCGTTCTCCGTGCGCCAGATGGCGGAGATGGTGGCCGAGAACTATCCCGGCGCAACTCGGATCGAACATGTCGAGGATCCTCGGGTCGAAAAGGAAGAGCACTACTACCGGGCGGCCCACACCAAGCTCCTCGATCTCGGGCTCGTTCCTCACCTTCTCGAGCCGTCGACCATCCGGTCACTCCTGGCCGTGGTCGACCGGCACCGCGACCGGGTCGACCCGGCTGCCATCCGACCGACGGTTCAGTGGCGCCGGACAGCGAGCGAGCTCCGTCCCACCGCTGACATCAACGCGAGCTGAGTCTTTTCAGTCTGAGCACCGCAGTCTGAAAACACCCCACTCCGAAGCACCACAGTCGGAATCGGAGACACGCAGTTCTGAATCGGAGACAACTGGCCCACGCCGGGTCCCTATCGGGCCCTGGCGTGGGCTTTTTGTCGAGGAACTTTGCTCAGGGCCCCTCGCCGCCCGACGCCGTGCACGAACGGGGATCGAAGGGGGCCAGCGGCTGCTTGGGCGCCGTCGGGGGTGCGAGAACGCTCGAGTTGGCCGAAGCGGTACTCGGCGCCGGCGCACCGGAAGTCGGCGAGGCGCCCGACGATGGCGGGGTGGCAACGGCGAAGTCGGTGCCGGTCACAACCGTGACGTCGGCGCCGTTGGAAGTGGTCCCGAGGCCCATGATGACGGCGCCGTTCAGGTCGTGGGCCACCCGCTCGGCCGCCGCTTCATGTCCGGCGGAGTAGGTGACGGTCGTTTCGGAGACGGCTCCGGTCGGCGCCGAGTCGCCGGCGCCGACGACATCGAGACCGAGAGCTCGGAGCGCGGTCCCTGTTGTAGCCGCCTGCCCTGTGGCTCCGGTGCCGTTCAGGACCGAGACGGTGACGTCTTTGGCCGCCGGCAGCTCGTTGCCCGTCATGGTGTCGTGATTGGCATCGACGCCCAGGAAGCTGTCGACGACCTGGAGGTCCTGGGGTTGGCTCGTGAGTTCGACGCTGCCGTAGTTGACGCCGCCGGATACATAGCTCTCGACGTCGACGATGACGGGCAGGGTCTCCTGGGGTGCTGCGTTCGGGTTCACACCGTGAAAGGTGAGGACGGTCCCGAGCATGTCTCCCAGGGAGAAGTTCGAGTCCACCTGAAGTTGGGGGGCCACGGCACCGAGGAGATCGTTGTCGGTGACGGGATTGCTCAGGCCCCGGGTCGACACCGCCGTGGCCAGCACCCGGAGAAACTCGTGGTCTCGCCGGATCCGGCTCAGGTCGCTCTGGGGGTCATGGGGCCAGTCCCGCGGATTGCTCGTCTTCACGTTGGGGGGCTTGTACTGAAGATGCCGGGCCCGGACAACGGCCAGGGCCTGGAAACCGTTCAGGGTCCGGCATCCGGCGGTGGGGATGTCGAGCGAGGACTCGGCATCGTACAGAGGCATGGGGAAGTACATCTTGATGCCACCCAGGGCATTGACCACGTTCTGGAAGCTGTCGAAGTTCAATTCGACGTAGTGCTGGATGGGAATGCCGAAGTCCTCCTGGATGGCGTTCACCAGGCGTTCGGGTCCTTCGACCAGTGCGGCGTCGATCTTGTTCGGCGCAGTGCCGCGGGCGTTGGGGACGAAGAGGTCTCTCGGGATCGACAGGATCGAGGCGGTGCCCCGTTTCGGGTCGAGATGCAGAATCATGACCACATCGCTGTTGACGCCGGTCACCCCTTGGCTGCACAGGCCGAAGGCGGGGTTCTGCTGCTTGAGCGCACATCGTGACGTGGAGCCCACCAGGACGATGTTCTCCACCCCCGACGGGGGCACGGCCGTGAGGTTGCCCACCTTGACGTGGCCGATCTGGTGGTTGCGGTATTCGGCGTAGCCGAAGGCGGCACCAGCCATGACCACCACCACGGCGGTGATGAGGGCGCCGATCCGGACCAGGCGTCGCACCAGGCGCTGGCGCCTTTTTCGGTGGACGTCAGAGCGCGCGTAGACGGAGGGAGGTGCGGCGGAGGTGCTCTCGGGCACGGCTAGCGAGCGTAGCGGTGCCGGGTGCGCATTCCGGGTATCCCCCGACGCAGCATCGACCCCGGCCACCACCGCTGTGACCGATAGGGTCCCCTGAGTGGTCGGGGAACGACGCCGGCTCCGACGGCGACGCGGAGTGGGGCGGGGAGTGGCCCGAGTCGTCGTTCCCGGCATCGTGGCGGCTGCGGTAGTGGTGATCGTGGTGGGCGCCGTGGCCCGGATCGGACCGGCATCAGGGCCCGACCGACGTACGGTCAACCGCAGCTTTGCCGCCCTGGTGGCGCCGATCGTCGTGCAGTCCAACGCCACCGGCGTCACCCTGAACCAGCTTCTGGCCCACGGTCCCACACTCGAGCGCACTTCCTTCTTCTCTGACCTCGCTTCGATCGCCTCCGATGCGGGCGAGGCCGCCCGCCGACTCGCGGCGGTGACGCCCCCGGAGCCCACGGACGGGGCCGCCGCATCTTGTGGGACGGCGATGGACGACCGGGCGCATGTGACCGCTCAGGTGCGCGCCGCCCTGGAGGGTCTTCTCGGTGGCTCGGACGGTCGCGGGGGCGGGAATGAGGCCAGCGCCGCTCGGACACTCGGAAGCGCCGGCGTCGCACTGGAGTCGGCCGATGCGGCGTGGTCGGCCTGTCGTCGGTCGCTGGAGCGGGCGCCGGGGTCGTCCCGACTACCGGCGTCGACGTGGGTGACCGATCGAGGCGTCTGGGGGGACACCGCCGTCGGCCCGTTTGTGGCGTCGTTGGTGGGTTCGCCGTCTCTGGTGGCTGTCCACCGCATCGCCGTGGTCACCGTGACCACAACCCCAGCCGCCGTACCCGGCGAGTCCGGCCAGAGCGTGGTCCCGGCGACCTCCTCCGTCCTCGTTCAGGTCGTGGTGGCCGACCGGGGCAACGTCGATGAACCGGGCGTGAAGGTGGTGGTGACTGCCGTGCCCCAGGGGTCCCTAGTCCCGGCCCGGCCTCCGGTCCAGGTGACAACGTCTATCGGGGCGGGCACTTCCGTGGCCCTCTCGCTGGCCCCGCTCCGGGTTCGAGTAGGGACGTCCTACGTCCTCGACGTCACCGCCACCCCGCTGGCCCCGGGCGCCTCGGTCACGGCATCCATCGCGCTGCGGGTGGCGCTGCCTACGCCCACATCCACCACGACCACGACCTCCACGACCACGACCACGCCGGCCAAATCCACGACGACCACGGTGACGTCGACCAAGGTGCGCTCAGGGTGACCATCTGACCCCCCGTAATGACCGTTCGGGGGACGTGGCCCTAGGATCGTGATGGGACCGTCACAGGAGGATTCGAGCGTCGTGGCCGAGAGCATCACAATCATCGACAACCGGACGGGGAACCAGCTCGAGATCCCCATCGACCGCGGCGGGGTAGCGGCAAGCGAATGGTCGAAGCTTCTCCCCGGGATCTGGTTCTACGACCCGGGATTCGTCTCCACCGCCGCATGCGAGAGCACCATCACCTATCTCGATGGCGACGAGGGCATTCTGCGGTACCGGGGCTACCCGATCGAGGATCTGGCTGAGAATTCCACATACCTCGAAGTGGCCTACCTGTTGCTACGCGGCGAACTGCCGACGGTCGAGGAATTCGACGCCTGGCATCACGAGATCACCATGCACACGTTCATCCATGAGAACGTCCGCAAGCGGTTCCTCGAAGGGTTCCACTACGACGCCCACCCCATGGGGATGTTGGTATCGGCGGTTGCCGCGCTGTCAACGTTCTATCTCGATGCCAAGGAGATTTTCGATCCCGCATCCCGGCACAAGCAGATCACCCGGCTCATCGCCAAAATGCCGACCCTGGCTGCCGCCGCCCATCGTTTCAGCGTCGGAATGCCTTTTGTCTATCCCGACAACTCCCTCGACTTCTGCTCGAATTTCCTGTCGATGATGTGGAAGGTGGCCGAGCCACGCTTCGATGCCAATCCCGTCTTGACTCGGGCCCTCGACATTCTTTTCATTCTCCATGCAGACCATGAGCAAAACTGCTCGACCACCGCCATGCGCGTGGTGGGTTCGTCGCATTCGGACCCTTACTCCGCTTGCGCCGCCGCCTGCGCCGCTCTCTACGGACCACGACACGGTGGGGCGAATGAAGCCGTCATTCGTATGTTGACCGAGATCGGTTCGATCGAGAACGTCCCGGCCTTCGTGGACTCGGTCAAGCAGGGCACCGGCGGTCGGCTGCAGGGCTTCGGCCACCGTGTGTACAAGAGCTACGACCCGCGGGCCAAGATCATCAAGCGCACGGCCGATCAGGTCTTCGAGATCACCGGGAAGAATCCGCTCCTCGACATCGCTCTCAAGCTGGAGGAGATAGCGCTGTCCGACGAGTACTTCACCTCCCGGCGCCTCTATCCCAACGTCGACTTTTACTCGGGCCTCATCTACCAGGCGATGGGATTTCCCCTCGAGATGTTCCCCGTCCTCTTCGCCATCCCCCGAACCGCCGGCTGGCTCGCCCACTGGCAGGAGATGCTCGATCAGGACTCGAAGATCGCCCGTCCCCGCCAGCTCTACGCCGGCGCCGAGGAGCGCCCGTACGTTCCCATCGGAAGCCGATGACTCCTCGGGCCTAATTCGCCCGTCCGGTCGACGCCGACTGTCGCCTATGGGACCGGTCGAGGGACCAGTCGCATGAGGCCTTCCTGCACCATCGACACCACCAGGGTCCCCTCGCGTGTGAAGAGAAAGCCGCGAGCCAACCCCCGGGCGCCGTACGCGCTGGGGCTGTCCATGTCGTACAGCAGCCACTCGTCGGCCCGGAACGGCCGATGGAACCACATGCAGTGATCGAGGCTGGCGCCCATGAACTCGGCGTCGTCCCAGCGGACCTCGTGGGGTGCGAGCATCGTGTCGAACAGCGACATGTCTGACGCGTAGGTGGCGATGCAGGCGTGGAGGAGGGGATCGTCTCCGAGCGTCCCGTCGGCGCGGATCCACAGGCGTTGGATCGGGTCCCGGTTCTCGTGCTGCATCCACGGCAACTCCCCCACGTGGCGCTGATCGATGGGGTGCGGTCGCGCGAACCAATCAGCCAATTGATCCCGCAGTGGCTCGAGCCGCTCACGCAGGCTGCTCAGGGTCTCGGGACCCGGTACGTCGGGCATGGCGGCCTGATGGACGAAGTCACCGTCTTCGTCGACCTGGAACGAGGTCTGCATGTTGAAGATGGCCTGGCCGTGCTGGATGGCCACCACCCGCCGGGTGGTGAAGGAACGCCCGTCGCGGATGCGGTCGACCTCGTAGAGGATGGGCACGTTGGGGTCGCCCGGCCGCAGGAAATACGAGTGGAGCGAATGCACCCGGCCGCGCTCGACCGTTCGTCCCGCCGCCATGAGGGCCTGAGCCGCCACCTGGCCCCCGAAAACGCGTTGGCGGTGCTCGTCGGGGCTCACGCCGCGGAAGATATTGACCTCGATGGGCTCGATGTCCAGCAGCTTGACGAGGAAGTCGAGGGCGTCGCTCACCGCCCCATCCTGACAGCGCAGGGGCGAAGGAGGCGAGACCTCGGTTCCCGAGAAGCGAGACCCTGCGTCCCGAGAGAACGACAGGGCCGCCACCGGCGAGACGCCGCTACGGTTGGCGCGATGGCGACCGCCACGTTTCCCGACGGGTTCCTGTGGGGAGCGGCGTCGGCCGCCCACCAGATCGAGGGCGCCAACATCAACAACAACTGGTGGGAGTTCGAACATGCGCCGGGGACTCCCTGTGCCGTGTCGAGCGGGGACGCATGCGATTCGTGGCACCGGTGGCCCGACGACCTCGATCTGCTCACGTCCCTGGGCTTCAACGCCTACCGGTTCTCGATCGAGTGGAGCCGCATCGAGCCCGAAGAGGGCGAGTGGTCGGTGGCCGCCCTGGAGCACTATCGCCGGCAGTGCGCGGCGTGCTGGGAACGCGGACTCGTCCCGCTGGTCACCTTCCACCACTTCACGACGCCGAGGTGGCTCACCGCCCGTGGCGGGTGGGAAGCGTCAGACGCGCCCGAGCGCTTCGCCCGCTTCTGTGACCGTGCCGTGGACCACCTGGGCGACCTCGTCGGCTGGGGCTGCACCATCAACGAGCCCAACATCGTCTCTTTCATGGGCTATCTGGCGGGGATCTTCCCGCCGGCGGTGCAAGACGTCGAGCGGAGACGAGCTGTGGACGCCTCGTTGTGCAGGGCGCACCGGCTGGCCGTGGACGTCCTGCACGGTGGTCGGGGCGACTTCCCCGTCGGGCTGACCCTGTCGATGACCGACTACCAGGCGATGGACGGTGGCGAGACTCAGCGCGATCGCATCCGACGGGCCATGGAAGACGTGTTCCTCGAAGCCACCAGGGGCGACGACTTCGTGGGCGTCCAGTGCTACACCCGGATGCGGGTGGGACCTACCGGAGCGCTGCCGGCCGAAGAAGGAGTGCCTCTCACCCAGATGGGTTACGAGTACTGGCCCCAGGCGCTCGAGGCCGTGATCAGACGGGCCTGGGACGTCACCGGCGCCGTCCCCGTGGTCGTCACCGAATCGGGCATAGGCACGGCCATGGACAGCCAGCGGATCGCCTATGTGACCGAGGCACTGGCCGGGGTCCGGCGCTGCCTCGACGACGGCATCGACGTCGGGGGCTACATCTACTGGAGCCTGCTCGACAATTTCGAGTGGGTTCTCGGATTCGCCCCCACCTTCGGACTGGCAGCCGTGGACCGCGACAGCTTCGAACGGCGACCGAAGCCGAGCGCGTCGTGGCTCGGAGCCGTTGCCAGGGCAAACGCCATCGACGTCCCCGGAAGAGGTGCATAGGCCCCTGGTGGGCACTCCGGGTACATTGTTGGGGATGTCCGAACTCGTGGTCCGTCTCTGGCGCTTGTACCACACCCCCAAAGGCAAAAGGATGTTCCGCTACACCATGGTGTCGGTCATCTCGACGCTGGTGTCCGTCACCGTTCTGGGCCTCGTCTACGGAGTTTTCCAGTGGTGGACCGAGGTGCCGAGCACCCTTTTCGCCAATGTTGTGGCCACCGTTCCCTCCTATTACCTGAACCGCTCCTGGGCCTGGGGCAAGACCGGGCGGTCGCACGTCCGGCGTGAGGTCCTGCCTTTCTGGGGACTTTCCATCGCCGGCATGCTGCTGTCGATCGTCACCTCGACCGAAGCCCGCAACATCGGTCTGGCCCACTTCGCGCACCACCACACCATCCGGACGCTGCTGGTGCTCGGCGCCAACCTCATGGCCTTCGGGGTGCTGTGGGTGGTGAAGTTCCTCGTCTTCAACCGACTGTTCCACGTGTCGCCCGTCAGCGAGGATGCCGAGCTGGTGGAAGTCAGTCCCTGAAGTTCGTGAACTGCAGGGGGATCCCGAAATCCTCTTCTTTGAGCGACGCGATGACCGCCTGGAGGTCGTCACGCTTCTTGCCCGAGACCCGGAGCTGATCACCCTGCGTCTGCGAGGACACGCCCTTGGCCCCCTTGTCCTTGATGAACTTGTTGATCTTCTTGGCGTGGTCGGAGGAGAGCCCGGCGTGGATGGCGATCTTCTGCCGCACCGATCCCTTGGAGGCCTCCTCGATCTTCCCCGCCTCCAGGGCCTTCAGCGATACCTGGCGGCGGACAAGCTTCTCTTCGAGAACCTGATGAAGGGCGCGCAGGCGGTCCTCGGTCGACGAACGAAGCACCATTTCGGTGTCGCTCAGGTCGATTTCGGAGTCCGTACCCTTGAAGTCGAACCGGGTACCGGCTTCCCGGTTGGCCTGATCGACAGCGTTGCGGACCTCTTGCATGTCAACCTCGGACACGACGTCGAACGTCGGCATGCGCGCCACCATAGTCAGAGCGCCGCAGGGCGTGCCCGCCACGTCGGTCGCAGATTGCTGCGGTGCCGGCCCTGCGGCTCCGGGTGGCGCGCGACCGCGGTATCGTCTCGCCCCGCGGGTCGGTGCCCGAGTGGCCAAAGGGAGCAGGCTGTAAACCTGCCGGCATTGCCTTCGAAGGTTCAAATCCTTCCCGGCCCACCAATCGGGGCCCCACCTTCGTGTGGGGCGCCGATAGGGGTCCACGTGTCTTTCGGGGGCCCTTGTCAGATGTCGGCTTTTCGTTACAATGACGTTACGAACGGTCGCCAAGCGAGATGCGGCCGTCAGATGGGCAGTCTCCGGTGATCCTCCGGAGGTCTTCGGGCGGCCCTGCACGAACCCCCACGTGACGAGGACCGAGACAATGGGCGTAGAGGAGCGGGAGGTCGCCCGAGGACGCGGCGCCGCGTCTCATCGCGGCCCGGTGTTGACCAGGGCTTTCGATCACCTCTCTGCCTGGGACGAGGCTGTCCGGTCCCGCTGGCCGTTCTCCTCCCTCGTCGCCGCCGACGTCTCGCCCGATACGTCCGGCGACGGCTCGCACGTTCTCGTGCGGCCCGCCATCCTCGGCTTCATCGCCATCTGCGCCATCACCGCCGGCGTGGCCCAGCCCCAGTCACCCTTCACCTTGAAGCAGCCCGGGGCCTGGTTCTTCGGCGTCCCGTCCTCCTCCACCCCGGTCCACAACTACCCGACGCCCTGGCTGTTCTTCGGCCTGGTGGCGGTGTACGGGGGTCTCGTCCTTCTCATGCGCGTCTGGTACGGCCTCATCCGGACGCTGGCGCAGCGCCCGGGCATACCCGTCCGCAAGATCATGGCCGTCCTCGCCCTGTGGATCCTTCCCCTTCTGATCGTGGCCCCCCTGTTCAGTCGCGACGTCTACAGCTACGCCGCCCAGGGCGAGATGATGAGCCACCACATCAGCCCGTACCACTACGGCCCAGGCGTGCTCGGTGCCGCGCCTTCGGTAAACCTGGTGGATCCCCTGTGGGTGAACACCCCCGCCCCCTACGGCCCGCTCTTCATGCAGATCGACGGCACCCTCACCAGCGCCTCGCTGCATCACGAACTGGTCGACGTGATCCTCTTGCGACTGCTCGCCATTGGTGGCGTGGCGCTCATGGCTTTGGGCATCTCGAGCCTGGCCCGGAGCCATCGCCGAGATCCGGCCTACGTGCTCACCTTGGCCATCTTGAACCCGGTGACGGTCCTGCACCTGGTGGGCGGCGCCCACAACGACGCCCTCATGCTCGGCCTGTTGGTCTGCGGGCTCGCCGTGGCCCGGAGGGGGAGACCCGTGGCCGGCATCGTGCTGTGCGCGCTGGCCGCCGCCGTGAAAGTCCCGGCCGCCATCGGCATCCTCTACATCGGATGGGAGTGGATGGGCGCCGGGATCCCCTTGCGGGCCCGGATTCGCCCTCTGCTCACCGCGGGGTTGATCTCGGCCGGGGTCATGGGGGCATTATCCCTGGTCACCGGCCTGGGCTGGACGTGGGTGTTGAATCTCGGGGCGCCCGGGACGGTCCGGTCATGGGTGGCGCCCGCCACCGGGGCGGGCATCGTTCTTACCGACGCCGCCCACCTGGTCGGGATCGGCGTCCCGCTGCACACCATGCTGACGGTGACGCGCACCATCGGTCTGTTCGGGGCTCTCGGTGCCGGTCTCTGGCTGCTTTGGCGCTCGGAGCGGGTCGGCTCGTTGCAGGCCCTCGGACTGACGCTCCTCCTGGTCGTCACGCTCGGGCCCGTGGTGCAGCCCTGGTACCTCTCGTGGGGACTCGTCCTGCTCGCCCCGGTGGCCACAGGGAAGGTCCGGTCGCTCATCATCGGCCTGTCCATCGCCTCGGCCTTCATCGGGCTGCCGGGCGGGAGCAAGCTCGTGGGCCTGCTTCTCCACGCCGATCCCCTGCAGGTGGCCGTGGCTCTCCTCGTCTGCCTGGGGATCTTCACCGTCCCTCTGACCCCGCTCCAACGGCAGCGTCTGATGGTGCACTGGCGACGCCGCCGGGGCGGCCCCGGCACGGGACCGGGAACGGAGCTCGGCGAGGCGACGCCCGACCTCGACTACTTGGGCGTCTGAATCTCGGCATCTGAATCTCGACGTCAGAGGTCAGAGGTCAGAGCATCCTCTGGAGGATGGTCACGTCGATCCAGCGGTTGAATTTCCGTCCGACCTCGCGTTCGATCCCTATGAATCCGAATCCACAGGCACGGTGGAGGGCGATGGACGGCTCGTTGTCGCCGGAGATGCGGGCGATCACCGTGTGGAATCCCTGCCGGGTGCCGAGATTGACCAGCTCCTCGAGCAGGAGCCGGCCGACGCCCTGGCCGCGCCGGTCTCCGGCCACGTAGACAGAGTCCTCGACCGTCGTGGAGTATGCGGCGCGGTCCCGAAAGGGCGACAGGGAGCCGAAGCCCGCCACTCCGGCGTCGTCCATGGCCACGACAGCGGGGTGGACCCCCTGGTGGCGCTCGATCCAGGCCACCTGGTCGGCGTGGGTGCGCGGTTCGATGTCGAAAGTGACCGTCGAGCCCGACACCTCGGTGTTGTAGATCGCCCGCAGGGCTTCGGCGTCGCCCGGACGCGCCAGCCGGATGTCCATCGGCTGATCGTACCGGCGGGTGGTCGGCTCTCCGTGGGGCCGGGGGGACGGGGGAGAGCCTCGACTATGATTGTCCGGCGCGCAGGCGCTGTGTCGGCCCCCTTAGCTCAGTCGGCAGAGCACAGCCATGGTAAGGCTGGTGTCGTCGGTTCGATTCCGACAGGGGGCTCCCCGGCGGCGTAGCTCAGTCGGTCAGAGCACACGGCTCATAATCGTGGGGTCGCGGGTTCGAGTCCCGCCGCCGCTACCAGGGCAGGCATAGACCAGGTCAAGCAGGGCCGGGCCCCATCGAAGGGGTGCCCGGAGGAGGAAGGACGAGGCGAATGGCGAAGAACGAGAAGCGCGTCCAGGTGACGCTGGCCTGCGAAGTCTGCAAGCGGCGTAACTACATCACGATGAAGAACAAGCAGAATGACCGTGAGCGGATCGAGATGAAGAAGTTCTGCCGCTGGGACCGCCAGCACACCCTCCACAAGGAGACCCGCTGACCGACGGGGCCGCATAAGGGCCCCATCCGTAGCAGGCCCACCGGGCCGCCCCACCACCGGAAAGGGCGTCGGCAGCCCAGGCGTGGCGGATGGTAATCTGGGTACTCGACCCGCGAGGCCGGACGGTCGGTGACGGGCGTCCCGGCCGCCGTAGGGCAGTAGCTCAATTGGTAGAGCCCTGGTCTCCAAAACCAGTGGTTGGGGGTTCGAGTCCCTCCTGCCCTGCCAATAGCTGTCCGTCGAAAGGCGAATCTGATCGTGAACCGAGAGATGAAGCGGATGATGCAACGCCAGGGCCAGGTGGAGGCCGACGGTGCCGTCGCGGCCGAAGAGACGGCACCCCCGCCTTCGCGCCCGGACCGGCCGGTCAAGTCCGAGCTGAGCCCGCCCGCCCGGTTGGGCGAGTTCGCCCGTGAAGTGCGGTCAGAGATGCGCCAGGTGGCGTGGCCCACCCGGGCCGAGGTCATGAATTCGGCCACCGTCGTCTTCATCACCCTGGTCGTCCTCGTCCTTCTGATCTTCCTCCTCAACTACGCCTTCTCGCACTCGATCTCCTGGCTCTACAGCGCATGAGCGACGTCGCGTTCGGAGGCGCAGAGGAACTGGCCGGAGACGAGGCCGCGGTCACAGGAGAAAGCCGTGATCCCGTCACCGATGCCGCCACGGAGACGGAGGTCACCGAGACTGAAGCCACCGAGACTGAAGCCACCGAGACTGAAGCCACGGAACCGGCCGAGGCCCCCGTCGTGGCCACCTCGTTCGGCGCCGGATACGAGTACACCCATGACGACGACGACGAGGAACCGGTCGTCGTGGAGAGCCCATACGACCGACCCGGTCGGTGGTTCGTGGTCCACACCTACGCCGGCTACGAGAACAAGGTGAAGACGAACCTTCAGAGTCGGATCGTGTCGATGAACATGGAGGAGCGGATCTTCGAGGTCGTCATCCCCATGGAGGACGTCGTCGAGTTCAAGAACGGCAAGAAAGTCGTCGTCCAGAAGAAGGTCTTTCCGGGCTACCTCCTCACCCGGTGCGATCTCGACGACGATTCCTGGTCCGTCATCCGCAATACGCCGGGGGTGACCGGGTTCGTCGGTCCCGGAACGAAGCCCACCCCGCTGTCACGCAAGGAGGTCGAAGGGATCCTGCAGGTCCCTCTGGTCAGCGGCGGCGTGGAGCAGGTCAAGAAGTCCCGCCCGAGGCTCGAGTACGAAGAGGGCGAGACAGTACGGGTGAAGGAGGGGCCGTTCGCGGACTTCTCCGGTCAGATCGACGAGATCAACGAGGACCAGCTCAAGCTGAAGGTCCTGGTCAATATCTTCGGACGGGAGACCCCCGTGGAACTCGAATTCAGCCAAGTCGCCAAGCTCTAGATCACAGGAGACACCGTGCCACCGAAGAAAAAGGTTCTCGCCGTCGTAAAGATCCAGCTCCCTGCCGGGGGTGCTACTCCCGCGCCCCCCGTCGGCACGGCGCTCGGACCCCACGGCGTGCAGACGATGGAGTTCTGTAAGCAGTACAACGCCGCCACGGAGAACCAGCGTGGCACTGTGGTGCCCGTCGAGATCACCATCTACGAGGACCGGACGTTCTCGTTTATTCTCAAGACCCCCCCGACGCCGGTCCTCATCCGGCAGGCGGCGGGCCTTGAGAAGGGTGCCGTGGCCGCTGGCCGGGAGCAGGCCGGATCGATCACGGACGCCCAGGTGGCCGAGATTGCACGGGTCAAGCTGCCTGATCTGAACACCGACGACATCGAATCGGCCAAGCGTCAGGTGGTGGGGACAGCCCGCTCCATGGGCGTCGCCGTCAACGGCTGACCCCGCGTCGGACGAAGGACATCGAGAGGAACGCTGTGCACAAGGGCAAGAACTACGCGGCCGCGCTGGAGAAGTTCGACAGGGAGAGCCTGTACCCGCCGGGGGAAGCCGTCGGGCTGGTGAAAGACATCGCTACGGCCAAGTTCGACGAAACGGTGGAGCTCGCCGTCCGGCTCGGTGTGGACCCCCGCAAGGCGGACCAGATTGTCCGGGGGACCCTGAGCCTTCCCTCCGGGACGGGCCGTACGGCTCGGGTGGTGGTCTTCGCCGCTGGCGAGGCGGCGGCCGAGGCGCGTGAGGCCGGAGCCGACGAAGTGGGTGCGGACGAGCTGGTGGCCCGGGTTGAAGGCGGTTTCCTCGACTTCGACGTCGCCATCGCCACCCCCGACCTGATGGGTCAGGTGGGCAAGCTCGGACGGGTTCTGGGCCCCCGCGGGCTCATGCCGAACCCGAAGACGGGGACGGTGACGACCGACGTGGGCAAGGCCGTAACCGAATTCAAGGGCGGTCGGGTCGAGTATCGGACGGACAAGGTGGGCAATGTCCACGTCCGGATCGGGAAGGTCTCGTTCACTCGCGAGCAACTGCTGGCCAACCTCCACGCCGTCATCGATGAGCTGGCGCGGGCCAAGCCGGCGGCGGCCAAGGGTCGCTATCTCCGGTCGGTCTCGGTCTCTTCGACGATGGGTCCCGGCGTCCACATCGATCCGGCCCAGGCCCGACTGGTCGTGGAAGACCTGGTCGCCACGGCGTAGTAACTTCTTCCCCGGCGGTCTTTTCCGGATCGCCCGAAAACGAGACATGCCGTTGCCGTAGACCTCCGGTTGCGCCTCCCGGCGCCGAAGGGGCCCCCTGGGCCCGCCCGACAAGGTGACGACCAAGTTCCTCGAACGGGGCATCACGTCCTGCTCGGTGGCTGCGGTCACGGCCAACAGGTGTGGAGACAAGCACCTTCCGAGCAGAGGAGCGACGATGGAGAACCCGAGGCCCGAAAAAGTGGCCGTGGTGAACGAGGTGCGCGAGCGCCTCGACGGGGCCCAGGCGTCGATCCTCACCGAGTACCGAGGAATTTCGGTCCGGGAGATGGCGGAGTTGCGCCAAGCCCTGTCGGCGGCTGGCGGTGACTACAAGATCTACAAGAACACCCTGGTCAAGCTCGCAATTGCCGGCGGCAGCCACGAATCGCTGACGTCGCTTCTCGAAGGGCCGACGGCCATCGCCTTCGTTTCGGGCGAGGTCAGCGCCGTCGCCAAGGCGCTGCGCGACTACGCCCGGACCAACCCCAATCTCATCGTGAAGGGCGGCCTCCACGGCGAAGGCTTCCTTTCCGCTCAGGACCTCGGAATTCTGGCCGACCTTCCCCCGCGCGACGTCCTGCTCGCCCGTATGGCCGGTGCCATCGCCGCACCCCTCCAGCAATTCGCCAGTCTCCTCCAGGCCCTTCCCAGGGGCCTCGCCTACGGTCTGTCTGCCCTTCTCGAACAGAAGGGCGGCGCGCCGCCGGCCGAGGATGCACCGGCAGCCGAAGCACCCGTAGCCGAAGCCCAGGCAGCGGCCACAACCGCCGACGCTCCCGCCGCGGAAGCTGAAGCGGCACCGAGCGAGGCGACCGCCGAGGCTCCCCCCGCCGAGGCACCGGCAGCCGAGGTTGAGACCGGGGCCCCCGCCGCCGAGGTCCCCCCCGCCGAGGCTCCGCCCGCCGAGGCTGAGGCACCGACAGCTGAGGCACCGACAGCCGAGGCTGAGGCACCGGCCGCCGAGGCTGAGACAGCCTCCGACGAGGCCCAGGCAGCGGAAGCGGCCACCGACTCGGCAGAGGCTTCCGAGCCAGGCGAGAGCGCCGAAAGCGGCGACGGAACGTAACGCCGCCAACTGGCTGCGTGACCTAGATCGACTATTCGAAAAGACACAAGGAGCACAACGAAATGGCTGACAAGACCCTCACCAAAGACGAGATTCTCGACGGGATCGCCAGTCTCTCGGTCCTCGAGCTCTCCGAGTTGCTCAAGGAATTCGAAGAGAAGTTCGGCGTGACCGCCGCGGCTCCGGTTGCCGTGGCCGCCGCCCCGGCCGGAGGCGGCGACGCTGGCGGCGGTGGCGAAGAGGAGCAGAGCGAATTCGACGTCGTGTTGACGGCGGCCGGTGACAAGAAGATCCAGGTCATCAAGGAAGTTCGGGCCCTGACCAGCCTCGGTCTCAAGGAGGCCAAGGACCTGGTCGACAGCGCCCCGAAGCCGGTGCTCGAGCGTGTTCCGAAGGAAGAGGCCGAGAAGGCAAAGGCCCAGCTCGAGGCGGCCGGAGGCACGGTCGAGGTCAAGTAGGGGCGGCGGAATTGCCTTGACGGGGTCCCGACGTATCCGTACCCTGTCGGGGGCAACAGAACGAGGGTTGCCCTTCATGGTGCCTGCACGTATACTGTCCGGTTGCCGTGCCCCGTCTTCGCGCCACTCTTGAAATCTGACCCCTGAACGACGCGCGCCCAGGCGTCTAACGCCGGGGTCAGCGCCGCCCGCCCGTCCCACCGTTGCACCCGCCCGAGCTCCCCGTAGTACCGGTTTCACCCTCCGCCCTACACGGGATCTATTTGAACACCGCGTTTCACCCCCGTCCTGTCCCACATCAGCCCTGCACCTGGGAGGAGTAGGCCGTTGCCTGCACGGTCCAAGAGTCCCGAACGTTTTTCATTCGCCAATCTCGATGAGGTTCTGCCTTTGCCGGACCTCATCGCCATTCAGCGCGACTCCTTCCAGTGGTTCTTGGACAAGGGTCTGGCTGAGGCCTTCGCCGATATCAGCCCCATCGAGGACTTCACGGGGCAGTTGAACCTGGAACTGGAGTTCGACCCCACCGATCCTGACCTGCGCCCACCGCCCAAGTTCCGGGAGGAGGAGTGCAAGGAGAAGGACATGACCTACGCCGCCCCCGTGTTCGTGCGGGCGCGGTTCATGAACGCCCAGACCGGTGAGATCAAGGAACAGACCGTCTTCA
>PLXQ01000019.1:28775-28921 GCA_003151475.1 Acidimicrobiaceae bacterium
GGCCAGTGGGAGAAGGAGCGTGACCTGGCGCCGACGCGCGAGGAAGCCCTTCTCGAGATCTACAAGCGGGCCCGGCCCGGCGAGCCGTTGTCGGCCGAGGCGGCGCGCGGTTACTTTGAGAACGCCTTCTTCAACCCCAAGCGCTA
>PLXQ01000065.1 GCA_003151475.1 Acidimicrobiaceae bacterium
GTGGAAGACCTCGTGGTAGCCGAAGACGCCGGGGACGGGATTCGGCTTCTTCAAGGCGTAGACGAGCGCTCCCAGGGTGTAGGAGGCGCCCCCGGCGACAAGGAGCGCGAGGCCGGCTCCGCCCAGCGCGTGCAGGAGCTGCGGCAGCACGACGAGGGCGCACCATCCCACCACCACGTAGGGGATGGCCACCGCCCACTTGGGCGCGTCGAGCCACATCTGACGCACCGTGATCCCGATGGCGGCGCCGCCCCAGACGAGGGAGAGGATGAGGACCTGCGCCCACCCCCGCAGGGCCAGGCCGGCCACGGCGGTGTTGGTCCCGGCGATGGCGACGAAGATGGTGGCGTGGTCGGCCCGGCGCATTCGCCGGCGCGCCGCCGGTGCCCAACGGATGCGATGGAACGCCGCGCTCACCCCGAACAGCGCGGCGATGGTCGTCATGTAGATGGCCAGAGCGGCGGCGGCACCCGCCGTCGGGGCCTGGGCGATCACGAACGGCGCGCCGATCACCGTCACCACGAAGGCCACCAGATGGATCCAGCCCCGCAAGAGCGGGCGCGTGGCGGCCAGCTCCGGCGGCGCGACGGGGGTCTCGGATGCGGTGGTACTGGAGCCGGTCATGGGGAGACTGAATTGGACTCCACCACGGGCGCGCCCGTCCAATGCGGGGCGCGGGGATCGCCGGGAGAGCGATGTCTGTGAACGAGACGGGACAGTCAGCTGACGGCGGCGTCAGGCGTCGCCCTCGTCGGCGGCCCGGCGTCCTCGGCGTCCTGGTGCTCGAACTGCGTCCGGTAGAGCTCGGCGTAGACGCCGTCGGCGGCCAGCAGCTCGGCGTGCTGGCCGTGCTCGACGATGCGACCCTCGTCCACCACCAGGATGATGTCGGCCTCGCGCACCGTCGACAACCGGTGGGCGATGACCAGCGAGGTGCGGCCGGCCAGAGCCGTCTTGAGCGCCAGTTGCACGGCCAGCTCGGACTCGGAGTCGAGATGGGCCGTGGCCTCGTCGAGGACCACGATGTCGGGTGCCTTCAGAAGCAGGCGGGCGATGGCGATCCGCTGCTTCTCGCCTCCCGACAGCCGGTAGCCGCGGTCGCCCACCAGCGTGTCGAGGCCGTCGGGCAGCGACTCGATGAGGGGGAGGATCTGTGCGGCCTGGAGGACCTCCATGAGCTCGTTCTCGGTTGCATCGGGCTTGGCATAGGTGAGGTTCGACCTGATCGTCTCGTGGAAGAGGTGGGCGTCCTGGGTGACGACGCCCACGATGTCGTGGACGGACCGCAAGGTGGCGTCGCGCACGTCGACCCCGTTCACCCGGACCGCCCCCGAGCTCACGTCGTAGAGGCGGGGCACCAGATGGCTGATGGTGGTCTTGCCCGCCCCCGACGGTCCCACCAGGGCGACGAGCTGGCCCGGCCGGGCCGTGAACGAGACGTCGAACAGGATCTGGTTGGAGGGGCTCTGGTCGAGCACGGCCACCGACTCGAGTGAGGCGAGGGACACCTCCTCGGCCGTTGGGTACTTGAAGTCGACGTGGTCGAACTCGATGGTGGCCGGCCCCCGGGCGATGGAAACGGCGTCGGGCTTCTCGGCGATCATGGGGACGAGGTCGAGGACCTCGAAGACGCGGTCGAACGAGACGAGCGCGGTCATGATGTCGACCTGCACGTTGGACAGCGCCGTCAAGGGTCCGTACAGGCGGTTCAGGTAGGCCACGAGTGCGGTCAGCGTTCCGATGGTGAGCGTCCCGTGCACGGTCAGTACGCCACCCCAGCCGTAGGCGATCGCCGTGGCCAGCGACGCGGTGAGAAGCAGCGCAGCCATGAAGACACGGCTGTACATGGCCGAGGTGACACCGATGTCGCGTACCCGTCCGGCGCGCTCCTCGAAGACACCCACCTCGTCGTCGGACCGGCCGAACAACTTGACGAGCAGCGCCCCCGACACGTTGAAGCGCTCCGTCATGGTGTTGGTCATCTGCGCGTTCAGGGTGTAGCTCTCACGCGTGATGGAGGCCAGGCGTCGGCCCACCCAGCGGGCGGGGACCAGGAACACGGGCGTGAGGACCAGGGCGGCCAGGGTGATGGGCCACGAAAGGTAGAACATCAGGCTCAAGGTGATGGCCACCCCGATCACGTTGCTCACCACCGACGAGAAGGTGTCGGTAAAGGCCTGTTGCGCCCCCAGGACGTCGTTGTTCAGCCGGGAGACGAGCGCTCCGGTCTGGGTGCGGGTGAAGAAGGCGAGCGGCATCTGTTGGATGTGGGCGAACACTTTGGCCCGCATGTCGAAGATGAGGCCTTCTCCGATACGGGCCGACACCCAGCGTTGCCACAGCGACAGCCCGGCATCGGCCAGAGCCAGGAGAGCCACGAGCAGAGCCAGTTCGATGATGAGGTGGATGTTGTGGTGCTTGACGATCCCGTTGTCGATGATGTCGCGGTAGATGAGCGGGTTGGCGGCGCCGATGACGGCATCGACGACGATGAGGGCGAGGAAGACCCCGAGCATCCGCCGGTAGGGCGCGGCGAACCGGGCGATGCGCTTCACGATGCCCGGTGGCAGCTTCTGGTGGACGACCGATTCGTCGCGACGGAACGATCGCATCAGACCGAAGCCGGCTCCGCCGTGGCCCCTGCCCATTCCTCCCATGCCCATACCCATGCTCAACCCTCGTCTTCGTGTGATCGGGAGTGTGCCGTTCCCGTGTGTCGCGGTCCCCGGTGCGGAGTTCCGCTGTGCGTTTCCGTGTGCGGTGCGCCGTGGCGGGGGGCTCCGCTGCAGCTGCAGTGGCCGCTGCGGCACAACGTGGCCAGGAGCCGTGCCAACTCAGCGCGCTCGGCGGCTGTGAGTCCGCCGAAGATCTCCTCGGCTGTGACCCGGCGGGCCCGCTCGAGGCGTTCGAGCAGGGCGTGACCCCGGGCGGTCAGGCTCACGAGGACCGAGCGCCGGTCGTCAGGATCGGTGGACCGGACGATGAAGCCGGCCGTCTCCACCCCGTCGACCATGGTGGTGACGGACCGGGGGACGACCTCGAGCCGTGCCGCGATGTCGGCCATCTTGAGTGGCTGGCCGGCGGCCGCGACGATCCGTAACACCCGGGCCTGGGCGTTCGTGAGGCCCAGGGGGGCCAGCTGCGCCGTCGAGCCCAACCGCAGGCGTCGGGCGCTGTGGGTCAGCCGTTCGGCCAGCTCCAAGGTGGTGTCGGGCGTGTATCCGTTCTTTTGAGTGTGCTCCATCGCCATGGTGCCGGTCCCCCACTTCGCGTCGGGTCCCTGCCCGATCAGATAGTGAGTATAACTCCCTATGAGATAGGCTCAGCACTTTTCCCGCGGCAGCGAACCCCCAAGGGGCACGCCGGATCCGGGGCTGGAGCCCGGGGAGCGGATGCTCCCGGGGCGGGTTCAGCCGGCGGCGGTGGTGGAGGACGAGGTCGTCGGCGGGGCCGTGACCGGTTCCACAGGACTGACGTAGACCGTCTGGCCCGGGGCCGTGCAGGCGGGGCCCGAATAGCCGTTCGTCGATCCCGCCGGTACCGAGCTCGACCAGCCGGGGAATTGGACGGCCAGGGAGAACGAACCCGAGATGCAGGTCAGTGACGACCACGTGATGCTCGAGCCGGCCTGGTTCCCCGTTCCCGTGGATCCTGCGGGGGAGAGCACGGCGGTGACCGCCTTGGCCGGACTGCTCGGCGCCTCGAAGGTGGGGATGACCTGACCGTCGGCCCCCACCAGCTGCACGGTGGGGATGCCGTGCAGGGAGCAGGCCGTGTTCGACGTGTTTCTGAACAGAACGGCACCGGCCGGTGATGTCGACGAGCCCCCGATGGTGGTGAAGTCGACGGAGGCCGACACCGACGACGGCGTGCAGGCGGCGGCCAGGGCCCGGGTGGTCGTGGTGGTCGATGTTCCCTGGGCCGGTTTGGCCGACGGGCTCGAGCACGATGTGAGCAGGACCACCGACACCGCTGCCAGCCCCGACGCCAGCAGGAACCCCCGTCTCGGGAGCGCCCCTTTCGATCCCGACCGGGTCATGCCGGCCTCACCGCCGACGCGGGCGGGATCGGCCCGGGACCCGTGGCCAGGCAGGTGTACGAGCCCGCCGGGTTGGCCGGATCGGGAAGCTTGGGCGGCGTGAGAAAGGCGGGGGCGGCCTTCAGGTCGATCATCTCGAACACGTCACGGGCGTTGGCGTCGCGCCGGGTGAGGGCGGGCAGGTTCCATTTCGTCTCCACCGTCTTCAACACCGAGGTGTGGTCGTAGACGGCGTGGGAGACGAAGTCGCGCCTGGCATAGGGCGAGATCACGCCGGCCGGCACCCGGAAGCCGTAGAGGTCGAAACCGCCGGGCATGAACCCCGGTGGGAGGTCGGGCGGTATGTCGTCGGGGGCGATGGCCGCCGGGGGCGGCACGTGGTCGTACCACCCTCCCCATTCGTCGTAGGTCCAGATCATGAGGGTCTTCGACCACTTCGGCCCGTGCAAGACGGCCTGGACCACGTCGGACAGGTATTGGTCGCCGAACTGGATGTCCTGGGGGTTCTCCTGGGATTGGTTCCCGTAGTTGGGCTCGAGAAGGGAGAACTGGGGCAGCTTCCCCGAAGCGGCGTCCTTGTAGAACTCCTCCATCTTCACGAGCTTGTCGGAGATGCCCGCTTTCGTGAGCAGAGGGAGATAGGTCCCGATCGACGGCAGGTCGGAGTAGTAGTCCTTCCAGGTGATCCCGTAGCGGTTGAGGCTGTCGAAGATGGTGCCGTTCGGAGGCAGCGCCGTGGGAAAGGTGTCGTTGATGAGACCGAGCGACGTTCCCGAGATGAGGTAGCGCCGGTTCGGGTCGGTCTGGGCCATGGCCGAGCAGAACCAGCGGTCGGCGATGGGGAAGGTGCTGGCCAGTCCCCAGGTGAAAGGGATGTCGTCGCCGGTGAAGTAGCCCATCGACTCCCCGGTCGATGAGGTCACGAAGCCCTGGTTGGTCCCGTTGTCGTAGGACCCGTGGCCGGTGTTCCAGCTGTTGCTCACGCCGCTCGTCATGCACTCGCTCGGCATGTGGAAGGCGTGGACGAGGTTGCCCTTGCCGTCGGGGCACGCGGCGGTGGGCTTCCCGTCGGGGCCCTTGGCGAAGGTGTCGCCCCGCCCGAGCATGCCGAGAATGTTGTCGAAGGAGTGGTTCTCCATCATGACCACGATGATGTTCTCGATCTCGGGCAGAGACGCGGTCCCGGGCGGCAGCGCCGGATTGGGCAGCGACCCCGGCTGGCGCACGGCGGCCGCCGCCAGCACGGTGCCGGGAAGGACGCCGCGGGCACGGCGGGCGGTGGACGAGAGGCCCCACCCACCGAGGACGAGCCCGCCGGCACCGGCCGCCGCCGCGCCCAGAAGGGCACGACGGCTCACGACCGCAGGCTCGCCAGGCGGCACCGATGACAGCCTGGGAATGTTCCTACGGTCGGTCAATTGCAGCTCCCCCGCATCGGGCGCCCTCCCGGTTTCGCCCTCCGCCGGAGGATCGAGATGACGATGGCAGTGACCGTAGTCCAGCGCTTCGGAGATGTTCCGGGCGTCCACAGGCCGGATCTCCGCTCGGACCCAGTGCTCTCTCAGCGGTGCGCGCCGGACACAATGCGCGTTCGGTATACCGTGGATGGACGCCAATTCTTGGTCCTGCGGGGAGCGATGAGAGACCTCTTGTTGTACCGCCGCCCCGACGCTCGAGCCTTCGCGGCGGCCATCATCGCTCCGTTGATCGAGAGTGCACAGACGTGAATATCGACCGCCGCCGATTTCTCCAGCGTTCGGGGCTGGGCGCCGTGGGGACCTTCGCGGCGCTCGCCCGTGGTGGTGTGGCCGACGCCGTCGAGCCTGTCGCCACGAAGGCGGCGACGGAGCGCGACGCCACCCTCGCCGTGGCCTTCGAAGGCGTCCATCAGGCCGGGATCGTGACCCCGGCTCCCCGGGCCGCCACGTTCGCTGCGCTCGATGTCACGGCCGGGGACAGTTCCACGTTGGCCGAGCTGCTCAAGACCATCACGTCCCGGGCGCGATTCCTCACGGCCGGCGGAACCCCGCGGCGGCGCGGTGCGCAGATCCCCCCGTCGGACAGCGGGACGCTCGGACCTCACGTACCGGCCGACGCGCTGACGGTCACTCTCGGCGTGTCGTCCACTCTCTTCGACGACCGGTTCGGGCTGGCCGCCCGCCGGCCCATCCGCCTGACGGCGATGCGGGCCTTCCCGAACGATGCGCTGCTCCCGCAGTGGTTGGGCGGCGACCTGATGCTCCAGATCTGCGCCGGAACGAGCGACACCGTGCTCCACGCCCTGCGCGACATCTCCATGCACACCCGGGGGGCGACGCAGGTGCGCTGGCGGATCGACGGGTTCCTGTCGCCGCCGCGCCCGTCGGGAGTCCCCCGCAACCACCTGGGCTTCATGGACGGCATCGCCAATCCGGCGGTGGACAAGGCCAAGGTGGCTGACCAGCTCTTGTGGGTGGTGAAGGGCCACGGCGAGCCGGACTGGGCGGTGGGCGGCAGCTACCACGTCGTCAGGCTCATCCGGATGGACATCGAGTCCTGGGACGAGGTGTCTCTGTACAAGCAGCAGGCGATGATCGGCCGCTACCGGGCCAACGGGGCCCCTCTGGGGATGGACAGGTATACCGACGTCCCCGACTACAAGAAGGATCCGCACGGCCACGAGGTCCCCCTCGGCGCCCACATCCGGTTGGCCAATCCCCGTACGCAGAGCACGGAGCCGAGCCGCATCTACCGGCGCGGCTACAACTACGACCTGGGGACCGACGTGGACGGCAACCTCAACATGGGCCTCATTTTCAACTGCTTCCAACAGGACCTGATCCGCCAATTCGATGCGACCCAGACGCGGCTGGTCCACGAGGGCCTGGCCCAGTTCATCAGCCCCTTCGGTGGCGGGTTCTTCTTCGCTCTCCCCGGCGTCAGAAACGCACAGGACTGGTTGGGCCGGGGGCTCGTGCAAGGGTGACCCCGCCGCGCAGCGCACCGGTGCTGCTCCTTACGGGGCCACCGGGTTCGGGGAAGTCGACCGTCTCCCCTCTCGTCGCCCGACGCTTCGATCGGGCCGCCTGCGTGGAGGCCGACTGGTTCTTCACCACCATCGCCCATGGCTTTGTACCACCATGGCTCCCCGCCGCCGACGCCCAGAACCACACCCTGCTGCGGGCCTGTGCCGCGGCGGCGGCCGCCCTGGCCACGGGCGGGTACACGGTGGTGATGGAGGGTGTGCTCGGTCCCTGGAACCTCGATCTGATCACCGACGAGCTGACGCCGTCGGGCGCCGACGTGCACTACGTGGTGCTGCGCCCCCCTCTCGATGTGGTCCTGGCACGCGCCCTCTCGCGCCACGATGCGATGCCCGGCGTGCCGGCGCTCAGAGAAGAAGGGCCTCTGCGTCAATTGTGGGAGCAGTTCCAGGATCTGGGTCGCTATGAAGGCCACGTCATCGACACAGGCGATCTCGACGCCGACGACACCGCCGCCCTGGTGGTGTCAACCTTCGTGGCCGGCACCCACCGGCTCTGAAAGTGCGCCGGCGCCGTATGCGCCGTATGTGCCGCGTGCGCTCGACCGTCGCCACCCTGGGCGTTCAGCCGGCGATGAGCTCGGCCAGGAGCGTCACGGTGGGATTTCCGGCGGTGAGCCAGCTGTCGTCGATGCCGAGCCGGGCGAGAAGACGCGCGGCGCGGACCATGATGGCGCCGCTGCGCAAGGCGGCGAACACCTCGAACCATCGGAGATCGGCCACGGAGCGCCCGAGGCGCGCTTGGTAGCCATCGATGGTGGCGGTGCGATCGGGGAAGCCGGCCAGATCGCCGCCACAGCGGTCCACCGTCATCTGATGCAGAACCAGATGCCAGGCCAGATCGAGCTCGGCCGGCCCGATGGAGGCCATCTCGAAGTCGAGGACGGCGGCGATGGTCATGTCCGCACCGACCAGGATGTTGCCCAGTTGGACGTCGCCCCACAGCAGCGACGCCGGCGGTTCGGGATCGGGGAGGTTTTCGCCGCACCATCGCACGGCGTCGGTGAACACCGCAGGCGCGTCACCTTCGGCCGCCCACTCGAGGTACCGCGTCCAGCGGTCCAGTTCTCCCTCCAACGTGGTGCCGGTGCCCACCCGCTCGGCGCCAGGGAGAAAGGCGAACGTCGCCGTGGTGAGATCGACGCGGTGGATGGCGGCCAAGAGGTCGAGAAAGGCCGAGTGCAGCCGTGCCTGCTCGGCGGCGCTCGATTCGGCCAGCCAGCCGGTACGCAGGAAGGGCTTGTCGTTGCGCACCACGCGACCGTCAACCCGGGCCATGACGAGGAAGGGGGCGCCCACCCAGTTCTCGTCGAGCTCCACGGCCAGGGGAGCGACGGCGGGAAGGCCGGCGGCGGCCAGGATGCTCTGGACGCGTCCCTGGCTGGCCAGGTCGTAGACGGGGAACAGCCCCTCCCCACTCGGCGGCAGCCGGGCCACGAGGGACTGGTGATCCGGCGTCGATGACGTGCCCGTCGACCAGGAGACTTCGACGAAGAGCGTCTCGCTCGACAGTCCGGTTGGGGGCTGACCGATAGGGGCGACCCGTAGGTCGACGGCGTCGGGCCTCCGGGCCCGCAGCCAGCGCGTGAACCCGTCGCGCACCGCCTCGAGGTCGCGTGGTTCGGAGATCCCCATGGAGAGAACCGACACTATCGTCGGCGCCATGACGACCGTCGCCGAGTTGCTCCTGGCGCGAGCCGACGACGACAACACGGCCCTGCGCTACGGCGACGCCTCATGGACCTGGCGGCAGGTCGTGGAGGAGTCGGCGGTGCGGGCGTCGTGGTTGGCGGGCCAACGGCGCCCCGGTCCCTTTCATGTCGGCGTCCTTCTCGACAACGGGCCCGACTATCTCTTTCTCCTCGGGGGTGCCGCTCTAGCCGGGGCCACCGTGGTGGGGATCAACCCGACGCGGCGTGGGGCCGAACTGGCCGGCGACATCCGGCACACCGATTGTCAGATCCTCGTCACCGACAGCCTCCAACGGTCGCTGATCGAAGGTCTCGACACCGGTGTGGAGCCCGAGCGCGTGTTCGTCATCGACGGCCCCCAGCGCCCTGACTATGTCGCTGAGCCCGGATCGGTCGGGAGCACGCCCTCTTCCGATGTTCTTTATCTTTTGCTCTTTACGTCAGGATCGACGGGGGCACCCAAGGCGGTGCGGGTGAGCCAGGGTCGCCTGGCCGACGCCGGCTCGGCGATGGCGACGGGTTCGAGCTTCACCGCGGACGATGTCCTTTACTGCGCCATGCCCATGTTCCACGGCAACGCGCTCAACGCCTGCATCGTGCCTGCCATCGTCGCCGGAGCGTCTCTGGTGTTGCGGCCGCGCTACTCGGCGTCGGGCTTCCTGCCCGATGTCCGTCACTACGGCGTGACCTATTTCAACTACGTGGGCCGGGCTCTGGCCTACATCCTGGCCACGCCGCCAGAGCCCGACGACGCCGACAACACACTGCGGTTCGGCTTCGGAACCGACGCGTCCCCGTCAGATATCTCCGCTTTCAAGAAGCGCTTCGGATGCCCCATCGTCGAGGGATACGGATCGAGTGAGGGCGCCATCTCGATGAGTCGGGTCCCCGGCATGCCGCGCCAGGCCATCGGTATGCCGCCGCCCGGGACCGAGGTGGCCATCGTCGACCCCGTCACCGCGGTGGAATGCCCTCCGGCGCGTATCGATGCCGGGGGCAGGTTGCTCAACGCGGCCGAGGCCATCGGGGAGATCGTCAGCCGCAATGGCGCCCGGCGCTTCGAGGGCTACTACGCCAACGAAGAGGCCGACGCCGAACGGACCCGGGGGGGTTGGTTCTGGTCCGGTGACCTCGGCTACCGCGACGAGGCGGGTTTCTTCTACTTCGCCGGCCGGCCGGCGGACTGGCTGCGCGTCGACGGGGAGAATTTCGCCGCCGCTCCCGTAGAACGCATCGTGGCCCGCCTTCCCGGTGTCGTCACCGCCGCTGTCTATCCCGTTCCCGACCCGCGCACCGGCGATCAGGTGATGCTCACCTTGGAGCTCGTCCCCGGATCCGGCTTCGATTCCGTCGCCCTCGCGCAGTTCCTGGCCGACCAGAACGACCTCGGCACCAAGTGGGCGCCACGGTTCGTCCGCATCACCGACCACATACCTCTCACCGGCACCGGCAAGGTCGACAAGCGGTCGCTGCGCGCGGAGCGGTGGACGACCGATGATCCTGTCTGGTGGCGGCCGTTTCAGCGGGGCGATGCGGAGAGCGCCTACCGTCTCCTCACCACCACTGACAGGCAATCCCTGGCCGCCGATTTCGCCACCAATGGACGCGCCGCGCTGCTCGAGTTCTGACCGGAGAGGACCGAACGTTGACCGATACCGACGTGCCTGACGCCGACGTGCGTGACGCCGGAGTGCCTGACGCCGGGGAAACCGATCCGTCCTCACCGGTGGGCGGCCCCGATGACGTCGACCGCGAGGATGACGGGGACGACGGGGGCATTCCTGCTTTGCTGTTGGTCGCTTTCCAGGACCGGATGCATGTGCGGCGGTTCAGTGATCCCGACGAGCCGGGCCATATCAGAACCGTCCTCGGGGAGGCCGGCAATGCCGTTGCCTTCGTCGACGACGGGCCCGACCATTGCATGATCGGACGCCCGGTGGGATGGTCGCCCGACGGATGTGTGTACTTCCTGGTGGCGCGCATCTCGCTCTACGGCTACGAACAAATGAGAGACGGGGAGATCGCCCTCGCCGACGCCTTCTCCGACGCACGCGACATCTCGCTGTGCGGGATCTTCGAGTCGGAGGGGACGGTGCAGAACGTGATGGTGGCGCGGCACTACCGACGGGCGGAAAAGGTGCCGGCCGACTATCTCCCCCCGAGCGCTTTTCTGGAATTCGAAGACGCCCCGGCGGACGAGGAGTAGCGCCGGGCCGAGCGGTCCGAACGCTAAGGCAAGACGACAGGTTCGAAACCCGACCCGGCGGCCGACCGGCGCGCCGCGTCGAGTACGGCCATGGCCGCCATCCCGTCAGCGAAGGTGGGCAGCGGCGGCTCGTCGTCCACCGGGAGACCGAGGATGCGCCGGCGAAACGCCCCGGCCAAGGCCGTGTAGGGGGCCAGGTCGATCCCGGTCGAATGCAGAAGGTCATAGGCGGTGACGAGGAGATCGGAGGGTGGGCCCACCGGCGCCACGGTGGCGAGATCAGGGGGGACCTCGAGCTCGCGGTCCCCGTGGCGGTCGGCCACCCGGACCGTGTCACCGGCGATGGAGAGAGTGCCCCCGGTGCCGGCGATGCGGGTATGGATGAGCATCGGACCCCAGGAGGCGGCGCTCGACTGCATGATTCCGTCCACTCCCGAGCGGAGCCGGAAGTGCAGGGTGTAGGCGTCCTCGACCGTCCAGGTGGGTTCCGAGACAGTGGTGCGGTCAGAGACAGTGTTGCGGTCAGAGACAGTGTTGCGGTCAGAGACTCTGACGAGGCCGGCGCTGACGGAGTCGAATTCGCCGAGGGTGGAGCGGACCTGGTCGATGAGATGGGTGGCGTGGGCCCCGAGCCAGCCTCCGCCTTGGGCGGCGTCGGACCACCACGACGGTACGTCGGCGTCGGGATCGGCCAAAAGCGGGATATGGAGAAGGAAGGTGGCCAGCCGGGGTTCGCCGATAGCGCCATCGGCGATGGCCCGGGCGGCCAGACGCTGGCCGGTGGCGAAACGGAACTCGGCGCCCACCAGGTGGACGAGCCCCGCAGCCTCGGCCGCCGCCAGCATGGTGGCCGCTTCGGTGGCGTCGCGCGCCAGCGGCTTCTCGCACAGGACGTGCTTGCCGGCGGCCAGGGCCTCGAGGGTGAGCGGGGCGTGGGTGTGCGGCGGGGTGGCGATGGTGACGGCGGAGACCCCGGGGAGCGCCAGCGCCTCTTCGAGAGAGGTGAGGCCGTGGGGGATGGCGAAACGGCGGGCCCGCTCCTCGGTCCGGGTCCGGTCCCGGCCCACCAGGCCGAGAACGTCGAAGCCGGCGGCCCGCAGGGCGGGGACGTGGGTGAGGCAGCCGAATCCGGTGCCCACCACGACGACCCCGACCGTCTGCGTGTTTTCCGCCGCCATGGCCGGGGTTATAGGACGGCGAGCCCCCGCGGGCAAGGTGACCGACGTAGTGTCGGGATCCGGCGCGAAGAAGGAGGATGTCATGGGACTCATGGACAAGGTGAAGGCCCAGGCCACCCAGCTGGCCGACAAGGCACAGCAGGCGGGCCAGGCGGGACAGGCGAAGCTGGCCGACATCCAGTCCAAGCGCAAGGGCGACGCCCTGCTGCTGGAGCTGGGCGGCGAGTTCTATGCCCAGAAGGTGGGCCGCTCCGACGGCGGTGCCGAGACCCGGATCGCCGGACTGGTGGCCCGGCTGCAGGCCTTCGAGGCCGAGCACGGGGCCGTGACCGTGACGTCGGCCGATGCCCCCGACGCCGGACCGCCTCCCACCGGTGGGGTGCCCAGCTCGTCCATGTCCGGCTCTTCGGTGCCCAGCGCCTCGACACCCCCGGCCCCCCCGGCCCCGCCCCCGGCGTCGTCGTCCGGGCCCCTTCCCCAGGCCCAGTACGGTTCGGGGCAAAGCTGACAGCAGCGTCAGCGTCGCCGACCACGGCCGAATGGGGGCCGTCGGAGGGGGGAGGCACCGATGGCGTGGGACTTCACCACCGAACCGGAGTTCCAGGAGAAGCTCGACTGGATGGACGGCTTCGTCCGTGACGAGATCGAGCCTCTGGATCTCGTATGGGGCGGCAAGGCCTTTCACCCCCTCTCCGACACCCTGCGAAAGGTCGTCGACCCGCTGAAGCAGCAGGTGCGCGACCGGGGGCTGTGGGCCTGTCACCTCGGACCCGAGCTCGGGGGCGAGGGCTACGGGCAGCTGAAGCTCTCACTGATGAACGAGATCCTGGGCCGCTCGGGGTGGGCGCCCATCATCTTCGGCACCCAGGCCCCCGATACCGGCAACGCCGAGATCATCGCCCACTACGGCACCGAGGAGCAGAAGGAGCGCTACCTGCTGCCGCTGCTCAACGGGGAGGTCTTCTCCTCCTATTCGATGACCGAACCCCAGGGCGGATCCGATCCCACCCTCTTCACCACCCGGGCCCGGCGCGACGGTGACGAATGGGTGCTCGAGGGCTGGAAGTACTTTTCTTCCAACGCCCGGACGGCCGCCTTCCTCATCGTGATGGCCGTGAGCAACCCCGATGTGTCGGCCTACAAGGGGATGTCGATGTTCCTGGTGCCGACCGACACCGCTGGGGTGGAGATCGTCCGCAACGTCGGGCTGATGGGCGAGTCGCTGCACGATGAGGACGCCGGCATGCACGCCCTGATCCACTACAACGAGGTCCGGTTGCCGGCCGAGAGCCTGCTCGGGGGCGAGGGCCAGGCCTTCGCCATCGCCCAGACCCGGCTCGGGGGCGGCCGGATCCACCACGCTATGCGGACGGTGGGGATCTGCCAGAAGGCCCTGGACATGATGTGCGAGCGGGCTTTGTCGCGCCAGACCCAGGGGAGCCTTCTGGCCGAAAAGCAGAGCGTCCAGAACTACGTGGCCGATTCCTACGCCCAGCTGATGCAGTTCCGGTTGTTCGTGCTGTACGTGGCCTGGGAGATCGACGAGTACCAGGACTACCGCAAGGTGCGCCACGACATCGCTGCCATCAAGGTCCTCACCCCGCAGGTGCTGCACGACATCGTGCAGCGTTCGATCCAGGTCCACGGCGCGCTCGGGGTGTCCAACGAGATGCCGCTCGGGCGGATGTGGATGATGGCGCCCATCATGGGGCTGGTGGACGGGCCCAGTGAGGTGCACCGGGTGACCGTGGCCCGGCAGGTGCTGAAACGCTACGAGGCGGCGCCGGGGCTGTGGCCCACCGAGCACCTGCCGGAGAAGATCGCCGCCGCCAGGGAGAAATTCGCCGAGTACCTCGAGCTCGAAGTGGCGAACCTCTGATGGCGGGCAGAGAAGCGGCAGCAGCAGAGCCGAGGCCCGGAGCGACCACGGCGGAAGAGGACGCCGAGCGGACCAAGGGACTGATCGACGAGGCCCTGCTGGCGCGCTGGATGGACGAGCGCGATCTCCCGGGATCGGGCGAGCGGATCGAGACCAGCTTCATCACCGGGGGCGCCTCCAACGAGCTCTTCGACGTCCGCCGTGGTGCGCACCGGATGGCCCTGCGGCGCCCTCCCCGGATCGTGCCCGACGGTCGCAACGAGACGATGCTGCGCGAATACCGGCTTCTCGCCGCGCTGGCCGACACCGATGTGCCGCACGCCCGGGCCGTGGCCGTCTGCGACGACCCCGAGCTGATGGGCGGCTGCTTCTATCTGATGGAGTACGTCGACGGTTGGTCCCCCATGGGCGGGGGCGGCTGGCCCGCTCCCTTCGACAGCGACGCCGAGGGACGCCGGGGCCTGGCCTTCCAATTGGTCGACGGCATCGCCAAGTTGTCCCGGGTCGACTGGGAGGCGAAGAGCCTGGCCGGTTTCGGCCGGCCCGACGGTTTCCACGAACGGCAGGTCGACCGCTGGATGAGCCACCTGGCCGCCGTTCAGTTCCGCGAGATCCCCGGTCTGGAGGTGGCCGCCGACTGGCTTCGCAGCCATCAGCCCCGGCACTACAAGCCCGGGATCATGCACGGCGACTACCAGTTCGCCAACGTGATGTACCGCCACGGGGCCCCGGCCCGGCTGGCCGCCATCGTGGACTGGGAGATGGCCACGGTGGGCGACCCCCTGCTCGACCTGGGCTGGGTCATCCAGGGCTGGCTCGATGCCGACGAGGATCGGACCACCGGAAGCTACGTCGACTACAGCGACATGCCCAGCCGGGCCGAGCTGCTCGACTACTACTCGGCCGAATCGGGCCGGCCCACCGACGACATCGACTACTACGTGATCCTGGCCCGCTTCAAGCTGGCCGTGGTCCTGGAGGCCGGCTACGCCCGGGTGGTGAAGGGCCAGGCCGACAACCCCAAGATGGAAGCGTTCGGTGCCGTGGTCCTGTCGCTGGCCGAGAAGGCGGCCGACCTCGCCGGTACGTCGACTCTTCGGTGAGGGTGGATCGGTCGATGGACGCCGGGCAGTGGGCGACGCCGGCCGAGCGCTTCGACCTCTCCGGGAAAGTGGCCCTCGTCACCGGGGGGTCGCGGGGCCTCGGCCGGTCCATGGTGCAGGCCTTCGCCGCGGCGGGGGCCGAGGTGATCGTGACCAGCCGGAAGCTCGAGGCCTGTGAGGCCCTGGCGGAGCAGGTGACCGCCACCACCGGCCGCCGGGCCCTGGCCCTGGCGGCCAACGTCGGGCGCTGGGACGAGCTCGACGGTCTCGTGGACCGGGCCTACGAGGCTTTCGGCCGCGTCGACGTCCTCGTGAACAACGCCGGGATGTCGCTTCTCTACGGGGACCCGACCGAGGTCACCGAAGCCATGTGGGACAAGGTGGTGGACCTCAACATGAAAGGGGTCTTCCGGCTGACGTCGCTGGTGGGGAGCAGGATGGTCGGCCACGGCGGCGGCTCCATCGTGAACGTCTCCTCGGTCGGCTCCATCCGGCCCAACGCCTCGATCCTGCCCTATGCGGCGGCCAAGGCGGGGATGAACAGCCTGACCGACGGCTTCGCCCGGACCTACGGCCCGAGCGTCCGGGTCAACTGCATCATGGCGGGGCCCTTCTTCACCGATGTCTCGAAGGCCTGGGACATGGAGGCCATCGCCGTCGGCCTGAAGCGCCACGCACTGGAACGCGGGGGCGAGCCCGACGAGGTGGTGGGTGCGGCGCTCTACTTCGCCTCCGACGCCTCGAGCTTCACCACCGGTGCCGTCCTGCGCGTCGACGGCGGGATTCCCTGAGGGGTGCCTCCCACGCATTGTGATCAAGAGTGGTTGGTTGCACGCAGGTCGTGGTCAATTATGATGAGAACTTTCCGTGGTGCTTTCACCTCTCTCCGCATTATTCATCATCCTTGAGGATGTCAGCGGGGGTTCCCAAACAGGAAGATGCCCGTGGGGATCCAACGACAAGGAGAGAGCAAGTGAACGTTCGACGTAGTTTTGTGAGGCTGACCGCTCTCACAGTGGTCGTGGCCATGCCCCTCATGGGCATGTCGGGCATCGCTTCGGCGAAGTCCGCCAAAGCGACGAAGGCTCTGGCGGCCAAGTGCGCCACGCACCCTACTTTGAAGAAGTGCGCCAAGGCCGGTAGCGGGGGCGGAACAGGTGGCGCTGCGCCCCTGATCACCGTGGCCGTTTCTCCGAACCCTCTGGTCGAGACGGGCCAGTCCGAGGTCCACGCCGTGGTCGAGGTGGAGACCAACCCGTCCTTCGCCGGTGACGAGGTCAACATCGACTCGTCGCAGCTCGAGGCGTCGTGCCTGCACGGCATCACCTTCGAGAACCTGCAGAACGGTGGCACGGTGACCGGCCCGAACGTCCAGCCCAACCGCATCGACGCCGTGCTCGACGATGACGGCAACGCCACCGTGGTCATGGAGGGCACCGACTGTGCCCCCGGGACGAGCGTGGTCGAGGCTGACCTCGAGGTCGCTCCCTTCTACACCGCTCTGACCACCCTGGTGGCGCTGCCGCCGACGGTGACGCCCGAGGGCCTGACGGGCTTCCCGGAGGTCGGCGGCGTCGCCCAGCAGGTCGAGACCGGTGACACGAGCACCAGCGGTGACTCCAACGTCTACGCCGTCTTCTACGTCGAGACCAACCCGGTCTACGCCGAGCAGACGGTCGAGATCAGCTCCTCGCAGCTCGAGGGTCGCTGCATCCGGGGCTGGCGCTGGGAAGTCGGTAACCCGAACGGTGTCGGTATCGGCCCCGGAGTGGTGGGTCCGATCAGCGGCACAGGGGTTAACACAGGCACGAAGGCCTCCACCATCCTCGATGACGACGGCAACGCCGTCTTCATCTTCAAGGGCACGTCATGTGCCGCCGGGCCCTCGGCTGTGATCGCCGACGTGTTGGCTGGTACCCACTCCACCTACACGACCACCTTCACGGTGCGCCCGCCGGTGCCGACAATCTGAGTCCCGACTGTCAACACCCAGCACGACACAGCAGAGGGGGCCTCCGGGCCCCCTCTGCTGCGCGTCCGGACCGAAGTACGCCCGCAATGCGTGGGGCCTCCCTGTGCGGTCGTTCCCTTCCGTAGTGGCCGATAGTGGGTTTCTCCACGCAAACAGTGGTCAATTTTGACGACACAGTGCGTAGTGCTCTAGCGCCTCAGCGCGTCATTAGTCATCTATGACGATTGTCACCAGCAGGTATAGCCACGAAGATGCGATGGGGATCCAACAACAAGGAGAGAGAAAGTGAACGTTCGACGTAGTATTGTGAGGCTGACCGCGCTCACAGTCGTCGTTGCCATGCCGCTGATGGGCATGTCGGGCATCGCTTCGGCGAAGTCCGCCAAGGCGACGGCGAAGTGTGCAGCGCACCCAACCAAGAAGAAGTGCCAGAAGGCCGGCAGTGGCGGCTCGACCGGCGGTTCAGGCGGCGCTGCGCCCCTGATCACGGTCAAGGTTGACCCGAACCCGCTGGTGGAGACGGGACAGTCCGAGGTCCACGCCGTCATCCAGGTGGAGACGAACCCGTCTTTCGCCGGGGACTCCGTGAACATCGACTCGTCGCAGCTCGAGGCCTCCTGCCGTTGGCTGAACTTCGAGAACCTGCAGAACTACAGCGACACGACCGACCCGAATGTCCAGCCCAACCGGATTGACGCTGTTCTCGACAACGATGGCAACGCCACCGTGGTCGTTGACGGGACCGACTGTGCCCCCGGGACGAGCGTTGTCGAGGCTGACCTCGAGGTCGCTCCGTTCTACACGGCTCTTACGACTCTGGTGGCTGCCCCGCCAGTGCCGACCGCCCAAGGTGTGACGGGCTACCCGATGGTCGGTACGTCGTCGCAAGAGGTTGAGACCGGTGACACCTCCTCGAGTGGTGACTCCAACGTCTACGCCGTGTTCTACGTGGAAGAGAACCCGGTCTACGCCGAGCAGACTGTGGAGATCAGCTCCTCGCAGCTCGAGGGTCGCTGCATCCGCGGCTGGCGCTGGGAGCCGGGTAACGCTCACGGCGTTGGTGTGGGCCCAGGCTACAGCGGTCCCGTCTACGGCACCGGTGTCAACACCGGCGACCGGGCATCGACCATTCTTGACGACGACGGCAACGCAGTGTTCGTCTTCAAGGGCACGTCGTGTGCGGCTGGGACCTCTGAGGTCATCGCCGATGTCTTGGCTGGAACTGGCGACACGTTCGTGACTCAGTTCACGGTCCAGCCGCCTGTTCCGACCATCTAGTTCCCGACAGACAACACCCGCAGTACACAGAAAGGGGGCCTTCGGGCCCCCTTTCTGCGCGCCCGCACCCAGGTACGTCAGATCTTGCCGGCCGGGGTGCCCCCGGGGAGCCGGTACCGGTAGCGAGCCACCAGCCGGTAACCGACAGCGGCGAACGGGCGCACGGGGGCAACGAGCAGAACCCGACCGAGCAGACCCCACCCACCGCAGGCGGCCGCCAGCGCGTGGGCCACGGCGAGGTGGCCGCCGGACCTCTGATCGTCGTTCACCCACCAGGCGGCGCCCGCCACCTCGTCGAGCGTGAGACCCAACTCCTCGAGGCCGCCGTCACCGAGCCGCTGCCAGGCAATGGCCGTGGCTGTGGCCGGGCTCTTCCATTTGTCGGCGATCCATGTCGCCGAGCTGGTGCAGAAACCGCAGTCGCCGTCGAAGACGAGGACGGCGGTCATGGCGGTGGGCACAGGTCCAGCCTACGGCGAGGAATTCTCAGTGACGTAGCGAGTGAGCGACCTGAGATACTGCCGGGTGACGCGGAGTTGGATCCGGCGGGCCACGGGGCTGCCCAGGCGGACCAGGAATTGGTCGGGCCGGGAGAACGCCGTTATCCGAAAGTCCCATCCGCTGTTCCGGCGCTCGATGACGAAGCGCTCCTCGCCGCGCTCGGGGTGTCCGGGCAGCGTGCCGTAGGCGAAGCCGAACCGGTCCTTCTCGTCGATGACGTAGACGATGCGACAGGGGGCGACAATCTGGAGGGGGCCGAAGCGGAGAAGCAGCAGCACGGTGGCACCCTCGGTGACGGGGTCGGTGGGGAACACCCGGGTGCCGGCGCCCGGATGGGCCCGCCAGTGCTGCAGAGCTTCTCTGGCCCGTGGAAATCCGTCGGGGGCGCCGACCACCTGCTGCTCGTGGGCGTCGCGGCGGTAGCCGGCGGGCAGTTCGAGGTGTCGGGTGGCTCCCACCTCTTCGTAGGTGGGAGCCTGGTGCCGGGCCCGTTCGAGCATCTGGCCGAGAACCCCGGTGGAAAGAGGGGCAGACCGAAGCACAGGGTTTTCCTACCAGACTGGTGACGTGCGCTTCTCTGACAGCCTCGTGTCTCATGATGCGCACGGCGTGATGCAACGCCTGAGCAACGGCGTCTGCCGCCGAGCCTTCTCGTCCCCCGACGCTCTGGCCTATGAGATGACCATCGCTCCGGCACTGGCCCGGGTGGACCCTCCGACGATCACGATGATCGGGGATCTCTCTCCTTCCTGGTGGCCGTCACCACCGGTCGCTGAAGCGGCCGCGACCGTTTGGTGTCACCCGGATTGATCTCTGCCGCCGCCTACGGGCGGACGATGACTTTTCCCGCATCGGGCTCGCGCTCGAGTCGGGCGAAGCGATCCGGGAGCTCTTCGAGGGTGATGATCTCGGTCACCATCGACCGGGCATCGAGGCGATGGGAGTCGAGCGCGTCGAGGGTATCGATGAAGTCCTCGCGGCCGTAGTAGATGGCGAAGCGAAGGTCGAGTTCCTTGGACAGTGCCCAGAAGGGGAAGATCTCGTCGTTCTGCGGACAGATCCCGACGACAACGATGCGCCCTTCGATCGCTGCTATCTCGATCGCCTGTTCAATGAGGCCGGGCCTTCCGCTGCACTCGAAGATCACACTCGGGCCGCCACCGGTGGCTTCGGCGATGCCGGCGGCGACCGGAACGCTGGTCGGGTCGAACACCGCCGTGGCTCCCAGGCCGAGCGCCAGATCCCGCCGCAGCGCCGACGGTTCGCTCACCACCACCACTTCGACCCCGATGGCCACAGCCCAGGCCACTGCGGCCAGACCGATCGGACCGGCACCGAGTACGGCAACCCGGTCGGCCGCCGTGACCTGTCCTCGTCGGAACGCTCGCCGGACAACGGCCAGGGGTTCGACGAGGGGCTGTTCGTCGGCCCCGATTGTCCCCGGCAGCTTGAAGAGCTCGTCACCCCGGACGGTCACGAATTCGGCGAATCCGCCGGGGCGCTCCAGTCCAATGAGTTGGAATTGCGCGCAGTGATCGGCCCGGCCGCTGCGGCAGTAGGCGCACGATCCGCAGCCTCCGAATGGTCGGGCCACCACCGGCGTCCCGTCGGGCCATCGTGCGGCGTCGACACCGGCGCCGACACCGGCGACCACACCGGCGATCTCGTGGCCCAGGACGGCGCCCGGAGCGGCCAGTTGGCTGGCCAGGTGCAGATCGCTCCCGCAGATCCCACAGCCGGTGATGCGAAGCAGCGCCTCCCCGGGCCCGGGCACCGGCGTGGGTACCTCGGCCATCTCGAGCCGGGGCCGCTCATCGGTGAGGACAGCGGCTCGCACGACGTCAGCTCCCGATGACGACGACCGGCGGATCCGTCATGCCGTGTTGCTCGGCGCAGGCGGCCCGGTAGAAGGGCAGGATCCCGTGCGCGTCGATCACCAGCTCGACATTTCCGTCGGCGTCGAGGTTCAGATTGGCGCCGTGAATGGCGAACCACACGTCTGTCACTCCGTCGTTACTGGCCGGGACATGGAGGGTGTGGACCGAACCAGCAGGTTCATAGAGGTAGGAACCTGCGGTGTTCACGACGTCGGGGTACTCCTTGTAGAACCAAGAGCCCTTCTGGGTGAAAGCCAGGACATGCCCGGTGTGCTTATGCGTCTGGATGGTGGTGTCAGGAGGAAAGTGATTGCGGATGATCCATACCCCGTTGGCCAGATCGACCTGGAGCAGCTGGAGCGTGCCGCCGTCACCGATGTCGACGAACGGCAGTTCTTCCTCGCCCCGGTGGATGGCGGTGGGCGGGAGATCAGTGATGGTCATGGCGATTCCTCCGGTTGACGACGACAACGGGGGCCGTTGCCTAACCTTACCGAGTACCTCGATGCCCCACCGGGTGCTCCCGCCGGGAAGACGTGGAGAGGGTCGAGAGCGTGCGCCGCAATGGCGATCACGTGACCGAATGTCGACGGCCAACGTCCTGGCATTTGCCGCCGCCGCCTTCGTGATAATCGCCATCCCGGTTCGAGCGTCATGTTCGTCATCGGCTGAGCCCTGGCGTACGGCCGACGGGCCGCCGTGGCCAGTGTCATCGGGAACACGGTGGGGGAATACGTTCAGGTGATCGTGGCTGTCGTCGCTGTCAGAGTTCGCCTCGCTCTGTCGGGGCGACGGGACTAACGCCGGTGGACCGAAACGCCGTAGTCAGCGCCGGGGGCGAAGGGCGTGCGGTCCCAGGCCGCCCATCGCTCCACCAGATCGAGCCCCGCGCCGGCGGCCAGTTCGTCGTAAGCCTCGAGGGTGAGGCGGCCAGGGCCGATGGAGAAGCCGGCAATCAGAAGGCCGCCGTCCTCGAGATGGCGCCCCATATTGGCCAGCACCGTGCCTTCGGTGCCGGGCGTCACGAAGATCATGACGTTCCCGGCCATGACCACTCCCTCGAAAGTGCGCCCGACGTCGACCTCGGCCAGGTCCGCCTGGACCCACCGGATGAGGGACGATTTGCCCCGGGCCACACCGAGCATGGCCGCATCGAGGTCGACACCGACGACGTCGTGTCCCCGCCGCGACAACTCCAGCGCCACCCGGCCCGTTCCGCACCCGGCGTCCAGCACCGAGCGCAGCCCGAGCGACGCCACAAGATCGGCCTCACCATGGACGTCGTGGCCTTCGGCGGCCAGCCGGGCGAAGCGGTCGTCGTAGGCCTCACCCCGAGGGGCGTCGGCATCGAGCCATGGGTTTGGGCCGTGGTCACGTTCCACGGCTCAGGAGCCTATGGAACCGGCGACCTTCCCACACCCTGCGGGGCCGGCCAACCGCGCAAGGCCGCCGCTTGAACGGCCCCCGGGAGGTGCAACTCACAGGGATTCTTCAGGTTCGATTCGTACCATCCACCCCGGTGGGGGGGAGGATGATCGTGAACGAACACGGTGAGCGGGTACGAGCACTGGCTTTTCACGGCCGTCGCATCTGGCGGTGGGCGGCGTTCGACCCACCGCTGCGAAATCCGGGGCAGAGTGGTTGCTGTACCCGACATGTCTTGTGCCTCTCCTGCGGTGGTCCCCTGGGGACGACCAACGACCCCGTCGACGCGCTCCTCATCGCCTGGCGGCACGGCCGGAAGGTGCGGACCCGCCGTTCGTAGCGAGATCCGCCCGGCGATCGTCCCCTGCGTGGCGGGCGTCCCCGGGCCCCGCCCAAGTGGACAGTGGTGACGAGACCGAGCGTCCTCCGGCGGCTGTCGCGACCGGATCTGTTCTGGACGATCTGCACCAGCGCTCTCATCGTCCAGCTGGTGGTGCTGATCACGTACAGCTGGTACCTCTACCGGCGCTTCGACCTGTTGGAGGACTTTGCCCACAACGCCCAAGCCTGGTATCTGATCGCTCACGGCCACGTCTCGCCTCTCGACACCATCAGGCTCCCCACCACGCCGTTCCTGCGCGATCACTTCGATCTTGTGATGTGGCCGCTCAGTCTTTTGCACTTCATCTCTGGATCTCCGTTCTCCTTATTGGTGGTCCAGGACGTCGCCATCGTGGTAGCCGAGCTGATCACCATGCGGTGGATCTGGTCGCTCCTCGGCGTGCGCCTCGATCGCCATCGGACGGCAGCGGCCTTCCTGGCCCTTGTCGTGCTCATGGCGAACGCCTGGTGGTACGAGACGGTGTCCTTCGATGTCCACCTGACTCCCCTCGGTCTTCCCCTGCTTGTCGCTGTGGGCTACTGCCTGTCACGAGGTTGGTGGGTCCGCGCCGGCGTGGCTGCCGCCGCCTGCGCGCTGTTCGGCGCAGTGGTGACGGAGCTTCTGCTGTTCGTCGGAATCGGCAGTCTCATCACGCTGGCCGTCCGTCGTCCTGCGAGCCGGCGCGGGATAATGACGGCGCTCGCCATCAGCGCGGCGGCGGCGGCCTGGGTCCTCGGTGTCACCGGGGCGGGAGCGAATCAAGCGAGCAATCTGGCCAGCCAGTATTCGTACCTTGTGTCGGACAACGGGCATGCCGGGACGTTCGCGTTGCTGAGCGGCATCTTCCATCACCCCGTCCGTGCCCTGCACATGATCGGGCACCGGGCGCATGCCATGGTCCGTCCTCTCATCACATCAGGATTGGCGGGAATCCTGTCTCCGATCGGACTGCTGGTGGCGGTGAGCACCCTGATCCCAGCCGCCCTGGCCATAAGTCCGTCTTTCAGTAGCGTCAACGATTCATTCCAGACCCTTCCGGTGGTGCCCTTCCTTCTCGTGGGCGACGCCATCGTGCTTCTGCGACTGGGAGAGTGGGCCTCGAGATCGAGATCGAGATCGAGATCGAGGTCGAGGTCTCCCGGCTCAGAGGCGGTTGCCCGCCGGCGTCTGAACCGCAGCGCCCTCATCTGGGGAATGGCCTGTCTCCTGGCCGCCGCCGCTGTGGTGCAGGACGAACGGCTCGTTATCCATCTCCGCCAGACGTGGTGGACGGTCTCCCCGTCGGCGGCGGTCGCACTTCACACCGGTCTGGACAAGGCACCGGCGTCGGCGGAGGTCATCTCCTCCAACGGCGTCATCGGCCGCTTCTCCCAACGCCGCTACGCCTATCCCCTGCAGTTGTCACCCCAGACCGTGCCGGTGAAGGCGACCCATGTCATCCTCGTCATTGCCAGCGCCGGGAATGAAGCGCTCACCACAACACAGGTGGCCGCCGACGTTCGCTTCGCCCGCAACCAACTCCATGCCCGAGAGGTTTCACACGCCGAAGGGGTGACAACTTTCCAGTGGAATGCTCCTTCGGGCCAGAGAAACGTCACGTTTCCGTAATGTCGACAAGGACAGTGTCCATTTAACGTTTCGCTTGTCCCCGCAATGAGTGCGAGAAGCGCCGGGAAAAATGGCCCAACGTGGCGGTGGTCGACCCTAAGAATGCCCCGATGCGATGTATGATTCGGGGACACGTTGAGCGGTCTGGGCATCGAGTCCTGTGGGGGGGAGCGCTTGCACAATGCAGTGCGCTTAGAAACGCGCTCCCGGAGAGACGGTGCCCACCGACCAGCTAACCCATCCCCACCCGCTCGCCCTCTCCTGCCCCCTCGCCGCCTCTGATCCCTGCCAGGGCCCGGGCGCAGAGCCGGCGGCGGTTCTGCCCAGCCAAAAGCTCGTCACCGTCGCCATCGTGGCGGGCCCGGCCGTGGCCCTGGCCATTGCCGTTCCGTTGTTATGGGGTCATGCCGTCAATCTGACCGACATCCTCATGGGGATCGCGCTGTACGTCGTGACCGGTTTCGGTCTAACGATCGGGTTTCACCGACTCTTCACCCACAACAGCTTCAAGGCGGGAAGGGTCCTCAAGTGCGCGCTGGCGGTCGTCGGATCCATGGGAGTTGAGGGATCGGTGACGAGCTGGGTTGCCACCCACCGGCGCCATCACATGTACAGCGATCAGGCCGGGGATCCTCACTCCCCGCACCGATACGGCCAGAGCGGTCTTCCCCTCTTACGCGGACTCGTCTTCTCCCATGTCGGGTGGTTGTTCGTCTCCGACGCGTCGAGTGCCGAACGCTACGCCCCGGACATGCTCCGGGACCGTGACCTGCAGCGGATCGGCCGGCTCTTCCCCGTGCTGGCGGTGGCATCTCTCGCCATCCCGTTCGTCATCGGCTACGCACTGGCCGGCACTTTGACAGGAGCCATCACCGCTCTTGTCTGGGCTGGACTTGTACGGATGGCGGTACTGCACCACGTGACGTGGAGCGTGAATTCGCTCTGTCATACGTTTGGCCGCCGAACGGAGGAGACCTCGGACAAGAGCACCAACCTGTGGCCGTTGGCCATCATCTCTTTCGGCGAGAGCTGGCACAACGTCCATCACGCCCATCCCTCATGGGCCCGCCACGGTGCCGAGCCGGGCATGATCGACCCGTCCGCACTGCTCATCCGCGCCTTCGAACGCCTGGGTTGGGCCGCCAAGGTCCGGTGGCCCGTCGAGCAGATGGCGGCATCTCTGTGACCTGAGATCCCCGTCTGACAACGGGAGCACAACGACGGCCGAGATCAATGGCGCCCACGTCGTGTCGCAGCTGAGCGGAGTGTCGCGGCGCGCATGACCGCGAAGATTTGATTGGCGGTTGGGCCGCCGGTGGGGATGGCCCGGCACAATCGGTCATGACCGCGGCAGCGTCTGTCGCGCACGCTTTCGGCAAGGTGCCGAGGCGATACCGCGGTCCGCTCTGGGGGGAACATGATTCGAAGTCGAGTGAGGAAAATTGCCATCGTTGCAGGTGCGGGGGCAGTCGCCACGGCGTCGGTCCTGGCCCTGAGCCCGTTCAGCGCCAGCGCGGCGGACCCGACGCCGACCACTGTCGTCGTGACGGCCCCGGCCACCATCACGACAGGTCATGCCGTGACCTTCACCGCGGCGGTGTCTCCGTTCAAGACGACCTCGGCCCCTGTGGTCAAGGCGGGCGGAACGGTGTCGTTCACGATCACCGGAAGTGACGCCAGCACCGTCTCGTGTACCGGCGGCAACAGCGCTCTGCTTCTGAACGGCAAGGGCAAGGCAGTGTGCAAGGTGGCGACCGGCGGTCTTCTGGCTTCCGCCTCTCCGTATACGGTCTCCGCCATCTACACCGGTGACCCCAACTTCAGTGGCAACAGCGGCGTTCTCTCGCAGACCGTCAGCAGGGCCACTACCCATGTGAAGCTGACGTTCGACGCCAAGCCCGTGAGTGGCGCCACGACGACCTTCACGGCCACGGTCACCGGTGGTTCCGGCTCCATGCCGACAGGAACGGTGCTGTTCTCGGCGTCGTCTCCGGGCGCACAGGCAGCGAAGCTCAAGTGCAACCCTGGGGGTAACTCGCAGCCGCTTGCGGCGAACAGTGCCTCCGTTCCCGTGGCCCAGGCGACGTGCGTTCTGGCGGCCAACTGGTTCAAGGTCCCGGCCCCGACAAAGACGTCGCCGCACCCGTCGAACTCTTGGAGTGTGTGGGCCTCTTACTCCGGTGACGGAAACTTCGGCGTGAGCGTCGCCTCGAACCAAGGATCGTCCAAGGTCTGAGACGCTTGGTCAGCCATATACGTGTTGCATGACAGAGCCCCCGGCGTGGCCGGGGGCTCTGTCATGTTCGCATCGACCCGAGATAATCGCGGACGGCGACAGGTCGCTCCGTCAGGAGTTCGCCGCCGGTCTATTCACCGGATGATCCTCGCCATAGTGATCGCGCGAGATGACCGGGGCGTCGCGACCCGTGCCCCGTGTCCCGCGCCGGGCGCCATCATCGCTCGAGGACTCCTCGTGGTACTCCTCCTCGACGTTCACGCTCCAAACGTCGTGGTGCGTCCCCCGGGCGATATTCTCCGCCGTGAGCATGGCGGTGTACATCGAGTGGTCCTGGTTGTTGTACCGGTGCATACCGTTGCGACCGACAGGATGGACGTTCGGGGCGCAGTCCTCCAGCCATTCGACGATCCGGGCCACATTGGTCTTGTAGTTCTCGTCGTAGAACGGATAGGCCTTCGGCATCCGCACGACGTAGCCCGCCTCGACTTTGCTCGGGTCGACCAGTCCGAGAATGGCCAGCTCCTTCTTGCCCTGTTCGATGAGAGCGTCGTCGCTCTTGTTCCACATCTCGTCACCTTCGAAGACGAAGAACTCAAGACCGAGACATGTGCGTCCCTCCTTCACCAGGTAGGGGGACCAGGAGCCGAAGTTCTGGATCCGGCCGACCTGGACCTCTTTGGCGTGCACATAGATCCAGTTGTCAGGAAAGCTGTACTCCTCGGGCACGACCAACGCCACCGTGAGGAAGTCCCGGTAGCGCAAATCGTCGGCGGCCCGGACGGCCGACTCGGCCGCCGGGGGATCCATGACCTTCAGCAGCTGTGAGATGGGCATGGAGGAAATGACATGGTCGCACGGGAATTCCCGACGGCTGCCGTCAGCGTTCTCGGCCACCACGGCGACCGCTCTGTCGTTCTCATGGCGCAGCCCGACGACCCGACTGTTCATGATCACGTGGCAACCCTGGGCCTCGACCAGGTCACGGCAGCGCTCCCACATCATGCCGGGGCCGAGCTTCGGGTACTGGAACTCCTCAATGAGTGACGTGATGTCCTTCTGATTCCGCTTCGGCAGCAGCGCATTGACCACGGCGCTCCACAACGAGAGGTTCTTGATCCGCTGAGCGGCGAAATCCGCGGGCAGGTTGTTGGTGGGCACGCCCCACAGCTTCTCGTTGTAGGTCTTGAAGAAATGCTTGTAGAGGCGCCACCCGAATCGGGCGGCGATCCACCCTTCGAGGGTCGTCTGGTCCTTGGGCGGCCTGATCCGGGCCCACACATACGACATCACGCAGAGAAAGGCCTCGGAGAGTCCGAGGTTCTTGAGCGCATTGGAGGCCTTCAGCGGGTAGTCGTAGTACTTGCCCTCGTAGTAGATCCGGCTCATCCGCGGCCGCAGCATGAAGTCGTCGTCGGACAGGATCTCGTGCCAGAAGGCGTCGACTTCTTTCACCTTGGTGAAGAAGCGGTGGCCCCCGATGTCGAACCGCCATCCGTCCCGTTCCACCGTGCGGCTGATGCCACCGACGACCGAGTCCGCCTCGAGGACCGTGGAGGTGATCCCGTAACGAACGGCGAGCTCATAGGCCGCCGTCAGACCCGCTGGCCCGGCGCCGATGATTACGACGGTCTGGGGCCTGTCCGCGTGGGGATCCGAGGAGTCGGGCATAAGGGGCATTTCTGGCTAGGGGCACCGTGTCACAGGTGTGAACAAACGCATGGTACTTGGGTGGGGGGAGAGCACCGAACTGGTCACTGCCCCGTTCCGATTCTCATCAAACTGCCAACGGGCAACCAGTTCCCTCCCAGGCACGGGGTACAGGGTGGTGAGTGGACCCGAAAGTCGGGACCGGGGCCCGCAGGGGGCTTTCAGCGAAAGGAGAAGCAGCTCTGTGAGTTTCACACGCAGGTAGAAGCCCCCACGATGTGAGAAGGGAGGTGAAAGCAATGAAGATTCGACTTCGACATACACTCGCCGCCGTCGGGATCGCAGGTGTCCTCATCGGTGGCGGCACCGCCGTCGCCAGTGCCGCCACCAGCAGTGCATCCACGACGCCGGCCTCGAGCAGCTCTTCGTCGGTCACCACGACACCATCGGCTGAGTCGCCGACGGCAGCTCCGTCCGGCGCTTCTTCGCACTGCACCCACACGGGAAGCAATGCGAACAGCTCGTCCACCTCCGGTTCCTAGTCCCGGACGGCACGAACACCCAAGATAGCGACACAGCTCCCGGATGACCCCGGGAGCTGTGTCGCGAACAGGACTCGCCCTACGGATTCGCCACGGTCGGGGTCGAGCCCGAGCCGGACGCCATGGTCGTCAGGAAGGAGGTGACGGCCTTGGCCAGTGCGGTTGCCGCTTGTTGTTGGAAGTGGGGATCGATAAGCAGTGCGGCGTCAGTGGGATTCTGCATGTTCCCGCACTCGACCATGACCTTCGGTACCGTCGTCAGGTTCAGCCCCCCGAGGTCGTCGCGGGCAACGACGCCGTTCACCCCGTAGTAGTCGCTCACCGGCATGGGCGTCTCGGTGACGAAGGCGCTGCGAACGTGGTCACCGAGAGCCTGTGACGAGCCGATCACGCTGTCGTTAACGCCGCTCGCCACCGGCTCGAGGATCGAGAAGCCGCGGCCATCGACGGGTCCACCATCGGCGTGAATGGAGACCGCCACGTGGGCTCCGGCGCTGTTCACGATGCTCGCTCGTTGGGTGATGCACGGCCCGTAGCCAGCGTTTGTCGTTCTGGTCAGAACCACGGTGGCCCCCTGGGCGCGCAGGAGGCCGGCCAGGTTCTGGGCGACGTTGAAGGCGAATTCCGCCTCCGAGTACCCACCGGCGTCGGCGGTGCCGGTGGTGTCGCAGGCCTCTTCCTCGCGTCCGTTCCACACCGACCGGTTGATGTAGGAGGAGTGGTCCCAGTTGTCCCCGTTGTGACCAGGGTCGATACCGACGATCTTCCCGGCCAGGAGACCCTCGGCCGGGCCAGAGTGGCTGCCGGTGCCCGAGTGCCCCACCGGTGAGGCTCCGTGGTCCGCCCGGCGAATGGAATCGTGACCCCCGCCGGGAGGTGCCGAGGGGCGCCGATGCCGAGTGGCGGTCCACGTGGCTCCGGCCAGTCCCACCCCGGCGATGGCACCCACCACCGCCTTCATCAGTGTCCGCCGGCTGACACCACCGGCAGTGGACGATCCGGGGTCAACCGCCGCCGTGGTCCGTCCGCCGTGCGATGGGGACCGGTGCTTCGCGGGAGGCGACACACCGAGAGCATGCCATGGGGGATTCGATCGCTTCGGTCAGGACGGCGGCCGCAAAAGAGCCAGCTGGCGCGCCAGAGCCACGAGACGACCGCTGCTGTCGAACAGCTCGCCGTCTTCCTCGAGGAGTCCGCCCACCATCGAACGGGTGCGGAACATCCCCTGGAGCCAACCGGGCCGGGGACGAGCGCGGACATACACGGAGTACTGCAATGTCGGCACCCAACTGGCGGGAAATTTGTCCAACACCGCTGGTGGGAAGGCGTCGGCGAACAGCATCAACGAGGTCACGTCGGGCTGGCGTCCGTCGGCAAAGCGCGTCCAGCCTTCGATCCGCGCCTCCGTGTCGGATGTCGAGCCTGGGCTCTCCCCGTTGAGCCAGCCGAGGTTCGGGGCCAGCCGGACATCAAAATGCTGGAAGATCTCAGGCAGCCCGATCCCACTCGGGCCGGGACGGTCCCTGATCGACACGCACTGATCGAGCGGAGGAATCGACGGGGACGGGAAATCAATGCTCGGCCCCTCGAGGGTGTCGAGATCGCCGAGCACCGCTGTCGCCCGGACGTGCTCCCGACCACCTTGATGCAGAGCCATCTCGGCCACGGTGGACTGACGTCCTTTCTTGGCGACGTCCACCGTGATCTGCGCCGGACCGCCGGCGGGGGGCGAGAGAAAGGTGGCCGTCACGGCCAGGGTGTCCGGTCTTGACGTAGCCCTGGCGGCGGCGCCGCACAGGGCGGCGAGGAGGTAGCCGCCGTTCATGAAACCACCGATGCTCCAGGAACCGTCGAGATCAATGCTCCATCCGCCGTCCGACGGAGCGATCGCCGTGGCCCGGTCATAGTCGCTCGTCTCGCCCAGCACCGTCGACTCTGATTGAAAGGACACGGCTTACTTCTCCTCTTCGCCGGGGGCGGGGACGATTGACGTGTGCGGCTGTCGTCCGGCGCCTTTCAGGAGAGCGGTGACCAACCCGGACAGAACGGCCAGGGTGGCGGCGAAGGCCCAGAGGTGGCGGAAGTTGACGAGGGCCGCTGCCGGTGAGTGCGGAGTTCCCAGGATCACCACCAGCAGGGCCACACCGATCGCCCCCCCGACCTGCCTGGCCGTCTGGTTCACGGCGCTGCCCACCCCGAAGCGCTCGATGTCCAGGCTCGAGACGGCCGCCGCGCTCAATACCGGGAACGTGAGCCCGATGCCGAGGCCCGTGATCAATGTTGCCGGGAGCCACCGGGTGACATACGAAGGGTGGAGCCCGATGGCCGTGGCATACCAGGTGAGGCCGCCGGCGAAGAAGCCGAAGCCGACCAACAGCACCGTCCGGAATCCGACCCGTTCGGCGGCGCGTCCCGCCGGTCCGGAGACGACAGCCACCACCAGGGGCCCCGGGGTGACAGCGAGGCCCGCCCTCAGGATCGAGTAGTGCCAGACACTGGTAAGGAACAAGATGTTTCCGAGCAGTATGGCGAAGAAGCCCATGGCGTAGAGCACGGTGGCGGGCGTTGGCCACGCTGAAGGAGCGGGACCGGAAGAGAGTCAGATCGAGCACCGGCTCGGGGTGACGTGACGACCGCCGTAAGAAGGCGGCACCCATGACGACGGCCCCCACGAAGCAGACGACGACCCGCACGCTCGACCAGCCCCAGGTGGGTCCCTCGGTGATCCCGAGCACCAGTGCCGCCAGTGTGAAGCTCACGAGCACGACGCCGGCGTAGTCGGGCCTCGCTCCTGAGCTCACCGTCGTCGTCTCTGTCAGTACCCTGCGACCGACGAGATATCCGATGGCACCGATGGGCAGGTTGACGAAGAACACCCACCGCCAACCGGGCCCAGAGACAAGAAGGCCGCCGAGCGACGGTCCGGTGGCGACGGCCAAGGCGCCGATGCCACCCCCCACAGGGCCACCACTTGTGAACGACGCTCGCTCGGGAAGGCGCCGAGGAGAAGGCCGAGCGAGGCCGGCAACATGGCGGCGGCGCCACTGCCCTGGATGAAGCGACCGGCGACGAGCAGATCGACCGAGGGGGCGAGCCCGCACAGAGCCGACCCGACGGTAAATATGCCCAGTCCGATGAAGAACAGACGCCGACGACCGAGCCGGTCAGCGCTGCGGCCGGCGGTGACGAGAAGCGACGCGAAAACAATGCTGTAGCCGGTGATGACCCAGGCGAGCGATGCCCGGGAGTCGTGGGGGAAGGAATGCTCGAGGGCCGGGAAGGCCACGTTCACGATCGAGAGATCGAGCGAAGCCATGAAGGCCCCGAGGGCGGTGACGACGAAGACGAGATTCCGCCGCCGGGCCATGCTGCCGATGGCGGCGGAGGCCTCCGCCGCCGGGTCGGGCACGGAGCCGAGTTCAGCGCAGACCTGAGCGGCACTCGCCATAAGTGGGACTCTAAGGTATTGCGTTCTATTATGCAACCCACTAGCCTGAAACCATGGAGAGAAAGAGTTTCGCCGACATGGAGTGCTCGATCGCCCAGTGCCTCGAGATCGTGGGCGAATGGTGGAGCATGCTGCTCGTGCGGGACGCCTTCCTCGGCGTCACTCGTTTCGACGCCTTTCAGCGGCGTCTCGGTATTTCGCGCAATATCCTCCGACAGCGCCTGACCCGGCTGGTCGAAGCCGGCGTCTTTGTGCGTGAGCCCTATTCCGAACACCCGCCGCGCTACGACTACCGCCTCACCGACAAGGGGCGTGACCTGTGGCCCGTGCTCACCGCCATGAGGCAGTGGGGAGATCACTACTCGGCGCCGTCGGGCCCGCCGCTGGTGGTCACGCACAAGGGCTGCGGATCGTCGGCCGACGCCGTGCTCGTCTGCGGATCCTGCGGAGAGAGGGTGGGACCGAGAGACGTGCGGGCCGCGGCCGGACCCGGACTCACCAGGGGTCAGATCTTGCCGGTACGTCGGCCGTCGTCGGAGGGCGTCACCACGTAGTCTCCGGCCATGGCGACTCCACCCCGGCCGGTTCGCATCCCCCCGCTCCCCGAGAACGAGCGCGACGAGCGGACGAAGGAACTCCTCGGACCCCTCCAGCTGGACGGTGCCGATCTCAACATCTTCGCCACCCTCGTCCGCCATCCCCGACTCTTCAAGCGGTGGTCGGCCTTCGGCGGAACACTCCTTGTCCGCGGCGAACTTCCCGCCCGTGACCGCGAGCTGCTCATCCTCAGGACGGCCTGGAATTGCCGGGCCGAGTACGAATGGGGTCAACACATACGGATCGCCCGCACGTCGGGTCTCAGCGACGGGGAGATCACACGTGTGGTCGACGCACCCGAGGCGCCTGCCTGGTCGTCGCTCGAGGCCGCGCTCCTGCAGGCCTGTGACGAGTTGCATCAGGAGTCGTCCATCTCCGACGGGACGTGGCGCACCCTGGCCGAGCACTACGACGAGCACCAGTTGATAGAGCTCTGCATGGTCGTCGGTCAGTACCACCTGGTGGCCTTCACCCTGAATTCGCTGGGGGTGGAGCGCGAACCCGGTGTCGAGGGATTTCCGCCGTGACGAAGAGACTCGAGGGCCGACGGGTCCTCATTGTGGGGGCGGGAACCCAGCGCAGTGACGACCCTGATGCACCGGTCGGCAACGGACGCGCCATCGCCGTCACGGCCGGGCGCGAAGGGGCCTCGCTGGTGCTCGCCGACCGCGACGAGCAGTCAGCGCGGGAGACGGCGACCCTTGTCGCCGCGGCTGGGGCCGACGCGTCTGTGATCGTCGGAGACGTATCCGACGAACAGGCGTGCGAGTCCATCGTCAGCGAGAGCCTCGACCGGCTCGGCGGCCTGGACGGCCTCGTGCTGAACGTCGGAATCGGAGAGGGTCGACGCCTGTCTGAAACCTCGGCGGCCCAGTGGGATCTCGTCTTCGCCGTGAATGTCCGGGCCCACTTCCTGCTCTCGAAGGCGGCTCTGCCCCATATGGGCGACGGTGGATCGATCGTCTACATCTCGTCTCTCGCCGGATTGAAACCGGGTAGCTCCCTCCCCGCATACGACAGCTCGAAGGCCGCCCTCTCGGGCCTGTGCCGCCACGTTGCCCTCGAAGGGTCGAGACAGGGCGTCCGGGCCAATGTGGTGGCGCCCGGACTGATCGACACTCCTCTCGGGAGACGGGCATCGGCGGGAAGGCCGTCGCGTAGCCGGACGCCCGTACCGCTCGGGCGTCAGGGCACCCCCTGGGAGGTGGCCGGGCCCGTCGTCTTTCTGCTGTCGGGGGACGCCGCCTATATCACCGGGCAGGTCCTGGCCGTCGACGGGGGCCTCTCGACTTTGGCCTGACCGACCCGACCGACCGCCGATGATTAGCGGCTCGGGTTCCCTACCGGGCTCGGTACGGGTGATGGTCCGGACGTGTCGAGCTTCTCCGAGGAGGGCGGTGACGAGAGAACCTCATGGTGAAACGGGATCGCCGCTGTCTCGCGCGAGCCGTCGGGCCCGCTGTCGATGGCCCACCGTTCGGTCGGGTTGAGCGTGGCCTTTCCGACCCCGGCAGGTTCGGACTGGAAGGCGAGATCCTTCGCTGCTTTGGGTCTCGAGATGAAGTACCCCTGGGCCAGGTCACATCCGAGGTCCGACAGCAGTTCGAGGGTGGATCCGTCCTCGATACCCTCGGCCACCACCCGTAGTCCGAGGGCGTGGCCGAGATCGATGGTGGAGCGCACGAGCTCGTAGTCGCGCCCGCTCTGGTTGGCGGCAAGGCTGGCGATGAACGTGCGATCCAGCTTCAGTTCCCCGACGGCCAGATTGCTCAGATAGGCCAACGACGTGAACCCGGCCCCGAAGTCATCGATGGAGACGACCAGGCCGAGGGCCCGGAGGTCCTCGATGACCCGACGTGACTTCTCGAATTCCGAGATGATGCTCGTCTCGGTGAGCTCGAGCACAAGGGCCGCGGCGGGGAGCCCGTAGCGCTCGAGAAGATGCCGGACGAGATCGGCGAATCCCTCGTCGAGCAGGTTGGTGGCCGATATGTTCACCGACACGGCCAGGTACCGCCCGCCGTCGCGCCATGTCGCGCACTGGGCCAGGGCTTCATCGAGCACGAGGGCCGTGATCGACCGCATGAGGCCGGCCTCCTCCGCCAAGGGCAGGAACTTGAGCGGTGGGATGAGGCCCATCTGGGGATGATCCCAGCGCAGCAACGCCTCGACGGCGAGGATCTCGCCGCTGCGGAGATCGAGTTGAGGCTGGTAGTGCAGGACGAGCTGGCGATCGTCGATGGCCACGCGCAGCTCTTCCATCAGCCGTAACCGGTCCCCGCCCTCGTCCAGGTCTGGTGCATAAAGGGCATAGGGGGAGCTTCCCAACTTGGCCCGGTACATGGCCACGTCGGCACACCACACAAGCCCGGCGCTGTCGCGTGCATCGGTGGGGGCCATGGCGATGCCGATGCTGGCGCTGATCCTGGCGTTTACCACGTCCAGAACGAAGGGCTCTTCGAGGCTGGCCGTGAGCCTGTCGGCGACGGAAACGGCGTAGTCGGCATCGCCGTCGACGAGGGCCACGGCGAATTCGTCCCCGCCGATCCGGACCAACAGATCGGAATCCCGCAGCGCACCGATCAACCGTGCTCCGAGCTGCTTGAGAAGCTGGTCACCGGCCGGGTGTCCGAAGGAATCGTTGATCTCCTTGAAGTTGTTGAGATCGACGAAGAGGAAGGCTAAGGGCCGATCGGGCGTGTCGGCCTTCAAGCAATCGGCGAAGAAGCTGTCGAGAACACGAAAGAGTTGCCGGCGGTTGCCCAGATCGGTGAGCTCGTCGGTGACCGATTGCCGGTGCCGTTCGTGGCTGAGAGCGCGCATTTCCCGCACCGACAGTGCCAGCCGGATCCCCACGGTGACGAGCGCGGCGGTAGCCAGTCCGACGGCCACAGCGCTCACGTGGTGCAGGGAGCCGATGAAGAGGATGACGAGGGCGGCGCCGGCGGCGAGATTGGGCAAAAGATATCCGGCCTGCTTCTGCTCGGTCAGCGGGTTCGAGGGTTTTGGACGAACCCAGACGGCCATGGAGATCATGAGGATGGCGATCGGCCAGGCGATCTGCTGGGCCGTGTTGCTCACCCATGAGCTGGACCCGAACAGGGCGAAGGTATCGCCGACGACATTGGCCCCGATTCCTACGGCCAGGAACATCCACGGGGTCTTCGGACGTCCCGACAGGATGGCGGTGCCGCCCACCACCAGACAGAGCAGAAGCAGATCCCCGATGGGATACGCCAGGTGCGTCGCCGTCGCAAGGACACCTCCGCCCGTGGAGTGCACGATCGAGTGGAAGGCGAACGCAGAGCACACGGCGGCCGCCCCCAGGCCGGCCACGATCCCGTCCAGCCAGTCAGGCGTCGTCAGTCTCCTCACCTCGCCCCGCATGAATGTCACGATCCCCACGTAGGCGACTGGGTAGAAGGCCAGATAGAAGGCGTCCGCCCATGAGGGAGTGGCCGGCGTGGCACCCCCCAGGGATTCGATGGTCAGGGTCAGGTCGCCGATGGCCCACAAGGCGATGCTCAGTCCGAGAGCCAGTGCCACCATTCGCCCCCGTTGTCCGACAAAGCCCCGGGCGATGGCCATGGCGCAGAGGACGACCTCCCACACCACGACCCCCCAGCCGTCGAGCCACGTCCAGTTGGAGCCGTTGGGACGGATGATCAGCGAGGCGAAATAGGCGACGAGCAGGAGCCCCGCCAGGCCGTAGGCGGCCCACAGAATCTTCCGGGCGGAGCCGTCACCGGCCGGCGGCCGGTCGCCCGCAGTCCGGAGAAGCGACGAAGACATGAGACGACATGTCGACCATCGGGAGCACTATCTGAAGGTATTCGCCCTCATCGGCGAACTGGGGCCTCGTCAGAGGATCACCGGCAGCCTGTGCCACCCCCGGACGGTCGTGGTGTGCACCCGCTCGGCGTTCTCGTGGTCGACCTCCCAGTCGGGGAACCGGGCGAGCACCTCCTCGAGCGCCACCCGGCCCTCCAGCCGGGCGAGCGCCGCCCCCATGCAGAAATGGAGCCCGAATCCGAAGGACACGTGATGGTCGATGGTCCGCTCGACATCGAAGCGGTCGGGGTCGGCGAACTGGCGCTCATCGCGATTGCCGGCCGCATTGAGCATCAGGAGGACCGAGCCCTCGGGCACCGTGGTGCCATGGAGCTCGACGTCGCGTGACACATAGCGGGCCTGGACCGGAGACGGCGCCTCGTAGCGCAGGATCTCTTCGATGGCGCCCGGTATCAGACCCGGGTTCCCCACCAGACGGTGACGCTGGTCGGGGTGGGCCCCGAGGAGCGATCCTGTCCAGCCGATCAGCTTGGTCGTGGTCTCGTTTCCGGCGGCTGCCAGTAAGAGCGCGTAGTTGAGGATCTCCTCCTCGTCGAGGTGCCGTTGCGTGCCCTGGTCGTCCTCGAACGTCGTCTCGATCAGATCGGTCATGAGGTCATCGGACGGGTGGTGCCGTCGGAACGAGATGTACTCGGCGAAATTCGATGTGTCGGTCGACCGGACCGTTTCTCTGTGATCCGGCGCACGACCCTCCTCGATGCGCAGCCCCTCATCGAAGTGGTCCCGCACCGCTTCCTGGTCCTCTTCGGGGATCCCCAGCATGGCGCTGATCACCCGCATGGGAAGGTCCGCCCCCAGGTCCCGGACGAAGTCGAAACCGCTGCTGCCGACGAAGGGGTCGAGCGCGGTGGCGCAGTACTCACGCATCCGGTCTTCGAGAACCGACACCCGCCGGGCGGTGAACACCCGGGCCATCAGTCGGCGGTGCAGGTTGTGCAGGGGCGGATCTTCGAAGATGAACATGCCCCTCGGGACGACCATCCCCGACCGGATGATCTCGAGCACCGTTCCCCGCTCGGAGCGGAAGGTCTGCCAGTCGATGGAACAGGACTCGACATCGGCGAAACGGCTCACGGCGTAGAAGTCGAGTGACTCGTTGTAATACAGCGGGGCCTCGTCGCGCAGCCGCCGAAAGACCGGGTACGGGTCGGCATCGATCTCGAAGTCGTAGGGGTCGTAATAGATATCGCTCTTCGAGTTCACCATCACACCATGATCATGCTCACTTTGCCGTGGTCGTGCCACACAGTCGTGGCGGGCGGAGGCACCCGCCGCTGAAACGCGGCGTGGTCCCGACGGGCACCGTCGCCATCGCCGACGCCGCCTCCGGGTCACCCATCTGCAGCGCCGTCCTCGCGGCCAACCCCGACGGCTCCGCCACCGGCAGCTGCTCTCCCACTGACGACCAGTTCCCGTCGGGGACCGCCCTCACCTCGGTCAGCGCCACCTCCGGCGGCGACGGCTCCGATCTCGCGTCTCTGTCGGCCGGGGACGCCATCTTCCCGTCACCGATCCGTGACCGGCCGGAGGCCCCGTCCGGCACCGTGTGTGACGGCTGTCACAGCCGGTCGACGGGGACAAGGGCGCCGCTGTGCACGTCGAAGACGAACCCGGCCACCTGGAGATCCGACGGCAGTAAGGGACACTGCTCGATCAGTGCCATGTCGTGGCGCAATGTGGCCAGCTGATCGGTGGTGGCCAGGAAATCCCATCCGGCGGTGTCGACCCCTCGCTGCGCCTCGATCCGGGCCCGGATCTCCTCCTCGGTGCAGTCGACCATGGCGCAGTTCGTGTGCTGCACCACGCAGACCCGACTGACCCCGAGCAGGTTGACGGCCAGGATCAGTGAGCGCAGCGCATCGTCTGTCACCCGCGCTCCGGCGTTGCGGATGATCTTGGCGTCACCGGCCCGCAGCCCGAGCATGGCCAGGGGATCGATCCGGGAGTCGATACAGGTCAGCACGGCCAGTGCCCTGGCGGCCGTGCCCGCCACGCCCGAATCGTGGAACTCCGTCCGGTAGCGCCGGTTGGCGTCAAGCAGATCGTCGAAGATCGATTCGTTCTATCAGCTGCACTCGGCGGCATCTTTCAGCCGCTCCAGGGTGGTCGCGTCCCCCTCGCGTTCGTCCCGCCCCCGGGCGGTTCGGCCGGTGCGGGCGGCAGCGGGCCAGATTGTTCTTAAGTGCCCGGCGCCCGCGCGCCGATACCAGTCCGATCATGGGACTTCGCGGTGGGCCCCCACGCCCGGCAGAGCCAGGCGGTCCGGCGCTGCGCTTCTCCGGCGTCGTCCACCGCTACCGCTCCATCGTGGCCCTCGACCACCTCGATCTCGAAGTGGCCCGGGGCGAGACCCTGGCCCTTCTCGGCCCCAACGGCGCCGGAAAGTCGACGGCCATCTCCATCCTCCTCGGCATCCAGCGTGCCCAGGAAGGCGAGGTCTCGGTTCTCGGCACCGACCCCCGCTCGGCCATGGCCTCGGGCAAGGTCGGGGCCATGCTCCAGGTGGGCGGGGGTAGCGGCCTCCCCCACGGGGTGAAGGTGCGGGACCTTCTGTCCATGACGGCCCGTCTCTACCGAAACCCGGCGCCCGTGGCCCGCACCCTGGCCCGTTCGGGGCTCACCGAGCTGGCCGACCGCCAGACCCAGCGCCTCTCGGGGGGCCAGGCCCAGCGCGTCCGTTTCGCCCTGGCCATCGCCGGGGACCCCGAGCTCGTCTTCTTGGACGAACCGACCATCGCCATGGACGTCGAAGGTCGCCGCAGCTTCTGGGCCATGATGCGCCAGTTCTCGACAGAAGGCCGCACCGTGGTCTTCGCCACCCATCACCTCGACGAGGTCGATGCCGTGGCCGACCGCATCGTCGTCATCCGCAAGGGGGCGGTGGTGGCCAACGGTGCCGCCTCCACCATCAAGGCCGCCGTTCCCACCCGTCGCGTCCGCTTCGCCTCGAAAGGGGTCGACCCGGCCCGTCTGCGCGAGCTCGACGGCGTGAACGCCGCCTGCGTCCGTGGTTCGCAGGTCGTCCTCGACTCCCTCGACGCCGATGCCACGGTCCGGGCGCTGGTGGCCTCGGGCGTCTCCTTCACCGACATCGAAGTGACCGGGGCCGACCTGGAGCAGGCCTTCGTGGCTCTCACCAGCGACCTGGCCGAGGCCCACACCGTGGACGACGCCGTCGCCCCGGCCTACTCGGCGCCCATACGCCGGCCGCCAGCCTCCCGGACAGCACCGTGACCGGGTTGCCCACCTTCTTGCGCTTCGAAGTTTTGCGTCTGTTGCGAAACGTCCGTTACGTGGGGATCACCGTTGGTTTCCCCGTCGTCTTCTACGTCCTCTTTCTCCACAACGAACACCCCGAGGCCCGTATCGCCGGCACCACCTGGAAGACCTACTTCATGGTCTCCATGGCCTCCTTCGGGGCCATGGTGGCATCGCTCAACGCCGGCGGTACCCGCCTGGCGGCCGAGCGGGCGTCGGGCTGGACCCGGCAGCTGCGGGTCACCCCGTTGCCGTCGTGGAGCTACATCACCACCAAGATCGCCACCTCCATGATCATCGTCCTGCCCGTCATCGCGGTGGTGGAGCTGACGGGCCTGCTCATCGGTGGCGTCCGTTTGAGCCCCCTGACCTGGGCCGTCCTCACCCTGGTGCTGTGGGCCAGCGCCTTTTCCTTCGCTTCCCTCGGCGTCCTCGTGGGCTACGTGGCCTCCAGCGAGACCGTCTATCCGCTCGTCACCGCCCTCATGTTCCTCCTCAGTTTCTTCGGTGGCCTCTTCACCCCGGTCCCCGACCTCCCCGTTGTTCTCCGCCACGCGGCGGCCTTCTTACCGAGCTATCACTACGCCTCGCTGGGCTGGGCCGTGGTGGCCGGACGGGCACCGGGGGCGGGAGATGCGGGGGTCCTTCTCGCCTACGCCGTGGTCCTCGGACTGGCCGTCACCTGGCGTCACCGGGTCGACGAGTCCCGGGCCTTCGCCTGAGCTTGACGTCCGGCACTTAAGTCCGAGCACCCCGGGGTCGATTCGTCATGGTGGAGCTCACGCAATCGACGGTGCCGTCCCCCGAGCTCGACCCCGCGCCGCCGCGCATGACCCTGGCCGGCCTGGCCATGGGGGAGACCGGACCCTTCCGGTGGACGTCGCGGTCTGTCGACGGCCGTCCCCCGCCGCGGCTGTCTGAGATCCCCGGCCACCTGGTGGACTCGGTCCGCCGGTCTCGGGAGAAGTCGCCGCAGCTGTGGTGGCAGCTCATCGCCGGCCTGTTCGTGCTGGTCTACGTGGCGTCGTTGGTCGAGATCCAACGCCCGGTGGGCGGCTATCTCTGGCTCTGGGACGGCTGGGTGGGAAACGTGGCGGCGACGCTCCCCGTCATCCCCATCGTCCTGCGCATCAAGCACGAAAGGAAGTTCCGTCCGGGCTGGACCGCCATGGCGCTCGGCATCACCCTGCACACCGTGGCCGGGCTCATCCTCATCTTCCACGAGCAGAACCTGCACACGATCCCGAGTCCGGCCCCGAGCGACTTTGTCTATCTGTTGTCCGACGCCGCCTTCGTCGCCGGCGTGGCCCTGATGACCCAGGCCTCGTTCGGTCGTGGCTATCTGAGCGTCCGCCTCGACGGGGTGGTAGCGGGACTGGCCAGCGGCGCCGCCGTGGCGCTGTGGTTCGAACCGCTGCTTGACGTCAGGCGATTCGTCAACATGGCCTATCCGCTGTCGGACCTGGTGCTGTTGATGGTGATCATCGCCGGGCTGGCCCCCCGGCGGTACCGGATGACGTGGTCGAGCGGTCTGCTCGTAGCCGGCGTCCTGTGGTTCGTGGTCGGCGACCTCGTCTACCTCAATCAGATCCACGCCCGCGCCTCCGTCGAGGGCCGACCGCTCCACGGCACCTGGGCCGTCGCCTTCTGGGTCATAGGGATCGCCGCCTGGGGACGCCAGGATCGTCGGTCGCTCCCTCGTCGCCCGTCGCGCCTCACCCCGGCGGGGATCGCCCTCGTCCCCGTTGTTTTCGGATTCATGTCGCTCACGTTGCTGACAGTGTCCATGACCAGGCTCGACTCGGTGGTGGCCTCCGCTCTAGCCGTGGCCGCGCTCGGTGTCGTGCTCATCCGCATGGCTCTAACGCTGCGCGAGCTCCGTCGGGGGGCGGACAACTTCCGCGACGCCCGCACCGACCAGCTCACCGGTCTTCAGAACCGGCGCGCCTTCTTGGAGGACGCCGAAGCCAAATTGTCGACGGCCCATGGAACGAAACATGTGGGCTTCCTCCTCGTCGACTTAGACGGCTTCAAGGAGATCAACGATTCCCTCGGCCACCACTGCGGCGACGAGCTTCTCCAGATCGTGGCCCGGCGGTTCCAGCGCAAGATCGAACACAAAGGTTCGGTGGCCCGTCTGGGCGGCGACGAGTTCGCCAGCACCTGCGTCGTCGCCTCCAGCGAGGAACTGGTGGCCGTGGCCCAGGATCTGGCGGAGACCCTCTTCGACCCGATCTCCCTCGACGGGGTGACCGTCCGGGTGGGGGCCAGCATCGGCGTCTCGATCTCGCCCAAGCACGGCGTCACCCACAGCGACCTGCTCCGCAGCGCCGATGTGGCCATGTACGAGGCCAAGCGCTCCCGTTCCATCGTCTGCGTCTACCACCCCGACCACGACCTGAACAGCCGCGAGCGCCTGGAATTGATCGACGACCTGCGCACGGCGATCAACGAACGCAGCCTCACCCTTCACTTCCAACCGACGCTCAATCTCCACACCGAGACGGTCGTCGGCGTCGAAGCCCTGGTCCGCTGGCACCACCCGAGCCTCGGTCTCTTGCAACCCGACTCCTTCGTCCCCCTGGCCGAACGGGTGGGCCTCATCCCGCAACTGACCAGGGCCGTGCTCGAGATGGCCATCGCCGAATCGGCGTCACTCGAACGGCGCGGCCATCCCCTGCAGATGAGCGTCAACATCTCGCGCTACGACCTGGTCGACGAGGATCTTCCCGCCTTCATCGACAATCTGCTCGAGGTCCACGACGTGGCCCACAACCGACTCACCCTGGAGGTCACCGAGTCCTGCATCGGGGCCGACCCGGAACGAGCCAAACGCAGCATCCATGAACTCCGGGCCCGCGGCATCCGGATCTCGATCGACGATTTCGGCGTCGGCTACTCGTCCATGTCGCAGTTGCTCGATCTCCCCATCGACGAACTGAAGATCGACAAGTCCTTCGTCTTATGCCTCGAGGAGGACGAACGGGCCCGGGCCATCATCAGCTCCACCGTCGAACTGGCCCGGGCCCTGAAGCTCGTCACCGTGGCCGAGGGCGCCGAGAAGGTCAGCAACCTGAATTCACTGGCCTATCTCGGTGTCGATGTCGTCCAGGGCTTCATCGTCGCCCAACCCCTCATGAGCGGTGAGCTCGACGTCTTCTTGGAGGAGTTCGCCCACAGCGGTCTGCCCTCGCACTCGGCCGTCACCGCCAGCTGACTCTCAGCCGGCAGCTGACACCAAGCCGGTGGCCGGCTCTCGCACGCCACCTGTCTTAGCCGGTCGCTCACCCCTGATCATCTTGTCGACGGGGGATCACGGATCCCTCACACCTTCTCCTTACTGTCACTTCGAGACCGCACGGCGTCTGCGGACCGGACGAAGGAGCGACAGTGGGACTGGTGGCCATGCAGATGACGGGATCCAACGGGATCCTGTCGGTACCGTCCGAGCACCTTCCCGGCCTCGTCGCCCTGGTGCTCGTCATGCCCGCTTCAGAGCCGGGACCGTGGTCGGCAACGACAATGCCGGAGCGTGCTCGGCCGGGAGCGTCAACCAGACGACCCAGCCCATGATGCACGTCTGGCTGACACTGGTGTCCGGTGGCCCGCTCGCCCCCGACCCCCCGGCGCTGTCCGAGGTCCAGGCGGCCAACCGCCTTCCCGTTCTCACCCCGCCGAACGCAACGGCCTGAGCACGCCACGCGCAGGCGCCGCTGACGAGCACGGCGGTGATGGTCAGTTGCGACGGGCGTCGCCGCCCCCGACGGTGAGGACGGCACTCAATTCCTCCAAGGTGATCGGGGCGGTGCGCAGGGGCGCCGCCCCGGGGCGCAGGCCGTCCATCACCAGCTCGAGAAAGCGGGCCGAGCCGCTCGGCACGTGGGGGTCGAAGAGGTCGGCCACGGCCCGTACCGACATGAGCACGAGAGCCAGATCGGTGAAGGTCACGTCCAGAGCGATGGTTTCGGCCCCACGGGCGTTTGCCAGCAAGGTGTCCACCACGGGGGCGACGCGCGACAGCGCCGAGTTGGTGGTGTCGTCGGTCCACGGCGTTCTGGAGGCGATGACCCGCCAACACGACGGGGCGGCGATGCAACGACGAAGGAACTCGAAGACACCGTCGGCCGGGGAGCTCTCGGCCAGGACATCCTCGGCGATCTGCTGCGTCCTCTGGCTGGCCGCCTCGACGACGGCGCTGAGGAGCTCGCCTTTGTTGGGAAAACGCCGGTAGAGGGTACCGATCCCGACGCCCGCCCGGCCGGCGACCTGTTCCATCGAGGCCTCGTAACCGTGTTCGGCGAAGACGTCGCGCGCGGCGACCAGGATGCGGGCCAGATTGAGCTCGGCGTCACGCCGCAGCGGCCTACTGGCAGTGTCGAGGACGTCGCCGGTCACGCGCTGTTCTCCGGCGCTGCCATCTCCGGGGTGTAGCCGGTGGCCCCCACGAAGACTTCGGCTTCGGCGGTGAGGCCGGGATGGGCCAGCGACTCCACTACCGGCGAGTGCGGTCGGTTGGGAATCTTGAGAGCAGCCAGGGCGGCGATGACGAGCGACAGGCCCGAGACGGCGAAGGAGACGGTGTAGCCGTGCTCCTTCGGGAAACCGCTCCGGAGCAAGCTGCTCACGATGATGCTGGTGGCGATGCCGCTGCCGAGGGCGGCGCCGATGTTACGGATATTGGTGTTCATACCGGTCGCCACCCCCGTCTGGCTGGGGGGGACGGCCTCGATGATGAGGTTGGACATCGAGGCGTAGCCGAGGGCGATGCCGATGCCGAGCAGTCCCGAGGCGACGTAGATGTTCCACGGCTGGCTGTGGGCCAGGGCCAAGAGGCCGTAGCTGGAGGCGGCGAAGACGGAACCGGCCACCAAGATCGGCTGCGAGCCGAAGGCGATGGCGATGCGCCCGGTGAGGGGCGCCACCAGGAGCATGGCGATGGCGAAAGGTAAGAGGAAGAGCCCCGACTGGGTGATGGAGGCGCCGAATCCGTAGCCCTGGGCGACAGGGGTCTGGACGAACTGGGGGACGGTGATGAACATGGCGAACATCCCGAAGCCGAACAGTAAGGCGGCCAGGTTGGTGCTCCAGACGGCGGGGATGCGCATCATCTTCATGTCCACCACGGGCGAATCGGAGCGGGTCTCGGACCAGACCCACAACAAGGTGAGCACCACGGTCACGGCGAACAGGCCGAGGACGGTGGTGTTGGCCCAGCCCCAGGTGGGACCTTCGGACACCGCCACCAGGCCGGTGATCAACCAAGCCGACATGAGAGAGGCACCGAGCCAGTTGATGCGGCCCGGGGACCGGACCGGGGACTCGGGGACGAAGGCGAAGGTGGAGACGGTGGCGGTGAGGGTGAGGGTGAGGGGGATCCAGAAGAGCCAGTGGTAGGAGAGGTGCTCGACGATGGGCCCCGCCAGGATGATGCCGCCGCCGGCGCCGATGCCGAGGATGGCCGACATGGTGCCGACGGCGGTGGAGACCTTCTCCCGAGGAAACTCGTCACGGATGATCCCGAAGGCCAGAGGGAAGACCGCTCCCCCCGTCCCCTGGATGGCCCGGCCGACGAGCATGACGGGAAGAGACGTGGCGAGCGCACTGAGAAGGGTGCCCAGGGAGAGGGCGATGAGGACGACGACGAGCATCTTCTCCTTGCCCACCATGTCACCGATACGGCCCAGGATGGGCGTGGCGATCGCCGCGCTCAGGAGGTAGGCCGTGAGGAGCCAGGTCGCCCCCGTGGCCGAGGTGCCGAGGGCGTGCTCGAGCTCGGGGATGGCGGGGATGATCATCGACTGCAGGAGGCTGAAGGCCAGGGCGGCGATGGCCAGGACGGCGAAGGTGGCGGCGTAGTGGATCCGCTTGCCGGCGGCGGGGTCCCCCGGGGGGTTCGTCAGACCGGGCATCTCACGCACATCTGTCACGTCTGGCTCCTCGTTACCGGAATGATGGGCTCCGCTTGTGCGAGAGGATAGCCGGAATCGAGGATTCCGATTACCGGGCTCGGATTGACGTTAACGTGAAGGTACCTTGCCGCCAACGTCAAGGTGACTACCCCCCCCGGAGGCAGATGACCGAGCTCGCCCAACCGACGCGGCCGATTCGACCCACCCGGGCCGAGACGACCGGTCCGGCTCCGAGCGAGGGGTACAAGTGGACGGCGCTGTTCGTGTCCACGCTGGGGATGCTGATGGCCACCATCGACGGCTCCATCGTCCTGATCGCCATGCCCGACATCTTCCGCGGGATCGGGATCAATCCGCTCGAGCCCGGGAACACCTTCTATCTGCTGTGGATGATCCTCGGGTTCCTGGTGGTGACGAGCGTGCTGGTGGTGACGCTGGGCCGGTTGGGGGACATCTACGGACGGGTGCGGGTCTACAACCTGGGCTTCGCCGTCTTCACCTTCTTCTCTTTGCTACTGACCATAACCTGGACCCACGGCCACGCCGCGGGGATCTGGTTGATCACCATGCGGATCTTCCAGGCCGTGGGGGCGGCCATGTTGATGGCCAACTCGGCGGCCATCTTGACCGACGCCTTCCCGGCCAATCAGCGGGGCCTCGCTCTCGGGGTGAACCAGGCGGCCGCCTTCAGCGGATCCTTCATCGGCCTGGTCCTCGGCGGCGTGTTGGCGCCGATCAACTGGCGGCTCATCTTCTTGGTGTCGGTGCCCGTGGGGCTGCTCGGCACCGTGTTGGGCTACCTGAAGCTGCGGGAACTCGGACAGCGGCGGCCGGCGGGGATCGACTGGCCCGGGAACATCACCTTCGGGTTTGGCCTGGTGCTGATCATGGTGGGGATCACCTACGGGATCGAGCCCTACGGGCACAGCAACATGGGCTGGGGGAACCCCTTCGTACTCGGCGCCCTCGGCGTCGGACTGGCGCTCATGGCGGCCTTCTGCGTGATCGAGACCAAGGTGGCCGAACCGATGTTCCGACTGCAGCTGTTCAAGATCCGCGCTTTCAGCTCCGGGGTCTTCGCCAGCTTCCTGGCCGCTCTGTCGCGCGGGGGGCTCATGTTCATGCTCGTGATCTGGCTGCAGGGGATCTGGCTCCCCCTGCACGGCTACGACTTCGCCCGGACGCCGTTGTGGGCCGGGATCGCCATGATCCCGCTGACCCTGGGGCTTCTGATCTCCGGCCCCATCACCGGGATCTTGTCGGACCGCTACGGCGCCCGGCCCTTCGCCACGGGGGGGATGATCGGCGTCGGGATCTCCTTCGGCCTGCTTGAGCTGCTGCCTATCGACTTCCCCTACTGGGCCTTCGGTATCTTGCTGTTCCTGACGGGGCTGACCATGGCGGCGTTCGGTTCGCCCAACCGGACAGGGGTGATGAACAGCCTTCCCCCCGAGCACCGCGGTGCCGGTTCGGGGATGAACTCGACCTTTCAGAATTCGGCGCAGGTCTTCTCCATCGGCATCTTCTTCACGCTGATGATCGTGGGGTTGTCGTCGACGTTGCCCCACAGCCTCTACCAGGGGCTGGTGAGCAACGGGGTGCCGGCGGCCACGGCCAACCGCGCCGCGCATCTGCCCCCGGTCTCCACCCTCTTCGCCGCCTTCCTGGGCTACAACCCGATCGCCCATCTGGTTGGCTCGGGCACCTTGTCCCACCTGACGAGCGCGCAGCAGGCGGTGCTGAACGGCCACGGCTTCTTCCCCAAGATCATCACGGCGCCGTTCCGGGCCGGGCTGCACGCGGCGCTTGACTTTGCCATCGTGGCCAGTGTGCTGGCCGCCGCCGCCTCATGGACCCGGGGGGCGATGTACGTGCACAAGGACCTCGACACCGAGGAGGCGGAAGTGGCATCGGCCTATGTCGGCGCAGCGGACGGAGTCGAGTGATGTCTCCGGACCTGTCCACCACGGAGACGGGCGCCGTCATGTTCCGCATCGGTGAGGTGGCGAAGCTCACCGGGCTCACCACGCGGACGCTGCGGTACTGGGAAGAACTGGGTCTCGTTTCCCCGAGCTCGTACGGGAGCAACGGCGACCGGCACTACTCGGCCACCGACATGGCCCGGGTGACGCGGGTGAGGGATCTGCAGAAGTTGCTCGGGTTCTCCCTGGCCGAGGTACGGGTGGTTCTAGACACCGAAGGGGTCGATGTCCTCGACCGGGTGAGATCCGAATTGCATGCCGGCGATCTGTCGCCGGCCCGGCAGCGGCAGCTGATCGATGAGGCCATCGTGGCCAACGACCAGTTGCTGGCGCGGCTCGACGACACCCTGGCCAGGATCCAGGCCTTTCGGACCGAGCGGACGGCCAGCGCCGAACGCCTGCGGGCCCGCCGGACGGCCCTTGTTGACGAGACCAGTGACGCAGACGACCAGTGACGCAGACGAGAACAGTGGTGCTGACGACCAGTGACGCAGTCGACCAGTGACGTGACGACAACGAGCGCGAAGAAACGAGGTCGATAATGACAGATTCGATGAGAGCGGAGACGGTGTCGGTGATCGGCGCCGGCGGAGATGCCATCGAGGCCTATCTGGCCCAGCCGCTCGAGACGGCGCCGGTGGGCGGTGTCGTGGTGATCCACCACATGCCCGGCTACGACGAGAAGACGAAGGAGATCACCCGGACCTTCGCTGCCCACGGCTACCTGGCCATCTGCCCCAATCTCTATTGGCGCGAGGCGCCTGGAGCGAGCCCTGACGATGCCGCCGCCACGGCGCGGGCCCAGGGCGGTGTGCCCGACGACCGACTGGTGGGCGACGTCGGCGGCGCCGTGAGGCACCTCAAGTCCCTGGGCTCGTCCAAGCAGAAGGTGGCGACCATCGGCTACTGCTCGGGGGGTCGGCAGTCGTTTCTGGCCGCCTGCAGCCTGGAGCTCGACGCCGCCGTCGACTGCTACGGCGCCTTCGTACTGGCGCCTGCTCCCGAGGGGGGGCCCATGAAGGTGACGCCGGTCGGACATCTGGCCAAGGATCTCTCGTGCCCGCTGCTCGGATTGTTCGGCGCCGAGGACCAGTTCCCGGCACCGGCCGAGGTGGCCGAGCTCGAGAAGATCCTGACGGAGGAGGAGAAGACCTTCGAGTTCCACAGTTTCGAGGGAGCGGGCCACGCGTTCTTCGCCACCAACAGGCCGAGCTACCGTCCCGAGGCGGCCAACGAGGGTTGGGCGCTGATCTGGGACTTCTTCGGCCGGTATCTGGCTGGCTGAGATCCGATCGGCGATAGGAGATCACGATGTGCACGTATCAGACGGTCAGCCTGGCGCTCGAGGGCAGCGGCAAGGGCGCCGAGGGATGGTTCACTGTCACCGACGGCAGTGTCTACTTCGATCATCCTGTCCACGCCCGCGCCGAGCACACGCTGAACATCGATCTGCTGAACCCCGGCCGCGGTCCGTCGTCGCGCGTGGCCGTCGAGCTCAACCCGGCTTCGGCCCGGGCGTTGGCCGAAGCCATCTTGGAGACGCTCGACGGTGGCCCCGCTGCTCTGACGGCGAAGACCTGAGGCGGCGGCAATGGCGAAGCCGGTGGTGGTGCTATTCGACGTGGACGAGACCCTGGTGCATACCGGAGGATCGGGGGCGCGGAGCTGGAAGGTCGCCTTCGACAAGCTCTACGGCATCCCGGCCGACATCGGCGAGCACAGCTCGGCGGGCGAGACCGATCCCCAGGTGGCGCGGGCCACCTTCAAGGGGGTGTTGGGCCGTGATCCGAGCGACGACGAGCTCGGGCGGATCTACGCCCAGTACCTGCTGCACCTGGCCGAGGACATCTGGATCTCCGAGCAGTACCAGGTGCTGCCGGGGGCGCAGGACACCCTGATCGCCCTCGGACAGGACGGGGTGACGCTCGGCATCGTCTCCGGTGCCATGGAGGGAGCGGCGCGCACTAAGCTCATGCCCGCCAACCTCAACCGGTTCTTCATCTTCGGCGGTTATGGATCGGACTCCCCCGACCGCGGCGAGTTGACGAGGCTGGCCATCGGCAAGGCGGCCCGCCTGCACGACGGACTGCGTCCGGCGCAGGTTTTCGTCGTGGGCGACACTCCCCACGACATCGAGGCCACCAAGGCCGCCGGGGGGGTATCGGTCGGCGTGGCCAGTGGGAAGTATTCGGTAGATGAGCTACGGGCCGCCGACGCCGATCACGTTCTGCCGTCACTCGAGGCTGCATTTCCCGAAGTGTGACGCTCCGACGGACTGCTGTAGGAATCCACCCCGGTGGGATCACCTGGGTGACAGAACGGCACTTTCCCGTAGGATGGCAAGGAGCGTCCTCAGCAGGCGGCGGTGTCTGCGGCGTGCAACGGAGACGGGAATGCACATGTCACAGTTGAGAATCAAGAGAACTTTCGCAATGGCGGCGATAGCCCTAATGGGTTCACTGGGCTACGTGAGCGGCTCGGCCGGTGCAGTGGTGGGGAACACCGTCTACGTGTCGACGACGGGGACCGACGCACCCAACACCTGCAGTACTCCGTCGACGGCGTGCGCCACCATCAACTACGCCATCTCCGTCGCCGTACCGGGCGACAGCGTGAGTGTCGCCGCCGGCTCCTATCACCAGACGGTGGACGTCAACAAGGCCGTCCGCGTGGTCGGCTCGGGAGCGGGACGCACCACCATCGACGGCTCCGGGCTCGATCCTGTCCCGCTCTACGGCGTCGTCTACGTGGGGCCGACGGGGGGCGCCTCCTCGGTGAGCGGCTTTACCATCACCAACGCGGCCGACTTTGCCGAGACGGGCGGAGAGCCCGAGGTGGTAGCGCTGGCCGACAGCAACCCGAGCGACTCCGTGGTCATCAGCAGCAATATCATCTCGCTGGGATCGGACCCCACCTCGGGCACGGACTTCCCCATCGGGATCGACACCTTCAACAACGCGGCGACTACGACCATTTTCCACAACAACATCAGCGGTACCTTCCAAGGTGCGCTGCTCGAAGACAATGGGCCGGTGGCCTTCACCCATAACCGCGTCGTCGGCCTGATCTCGAACACCTACACCGACACCTCAGGGGTGACGCCGAACGTCGAGACCTACCCTGGCGAGGGCCTGTTCTTCCTGTCGGACGAGAGCGGATCGCTCACGGGGCAGAACGCCACCAACAACAACTTCGCCGACTACGCCGGTTACGGCATCATCATGGAAGCCGGCTACAACAGCGGCAATTGCACGGCCACTCCCTGTAACGGTTCGATCGCCGGCACCATCTCCCACAACCACCTCGCACTCGGCGGCGCGTCGGAGACGACCACGGGACCACCGGCGACGTCGAAGCCGGCCGTGGGCATCGAGCTGAAGGCCGAGTTCAACGGGAACAACCTGACGGTGGACATGAGCAACAACCGCGGCTTCGTCCACAGCCCGTCACTGGCCACCTTGCAGCAGGCGACCAACGGCGCCACCACCACGGTGACCGGGAGTGGGAACAGGATCAGGGTCCGACCCTGATCGACCTATGACGCAGGCCGGGCCCCGCCGGGTGGAGTTCGGCGGGAGGCCGGCCGCGTCTCTGGGCCGGTGCGCGCCGGGCGGGGGGACAACCGGCGGGCACGGGAGAATAGCAGCGCCACCGTTCCGAGGAAGAGAAGCGCCAGTCCGAGGAACAGCGGTTGGGCGGTATCCATTCCGGTGAAGGCCAGCCCTGAGCTGCTGGCCGGCGTCACCATGCCACCGGCTGTCGGTGACGCCGCCCCCGACGGCAGCTTCGAGCTCGAACCGGCGGCGACCACGGCCGTGACGGCGGGCTCGGTCACCGACGATCCGTTGCCGGTCGGACCGTTGCTGGTCGATCCGTTGCCGGTCGAACCACCCCCGGCGGCTACCGGCGGGCTCGTGGCGTAGAAGATGCCGACCCCGGCACCTCCAGACGGCACGGTGACCGACTCCGACGCGCTCTGGCCGTCGGAACTGATGGTGGCCGAGCCTCCGCATAGGACGAACATGAGTCCGTCGGGGGATCCTGCGGTCATGGTGTAGCTACCGGCCGTGACGGCGGTGGGTGTGATCGGGTTGGGCTGTGACGTCACCACGTCGGGCGTGACGGCCAGGGTCCCTCCTGTCGCCTCGGTGGTGGTCGGCGATCCGGCCGCGCACAGGTAGATGTGCCCGGCGATCGTCCCGACGGGGGGGCCGACTCCGCAGCCGGGCACGGTGGCCCGGGAGCCGGAGAAGTAAAATGGAAGTCCTTTCACCGTCGTGGCCTGGACGTCGGCCTGGAAGAAGCAATCAGCCGTGACGGGTACGGGGACGGTGAGAGTGCCCGAGGTACCGGTGTCCTTTCCCTCGAGCGTGCCGTGCGACCACAGCCGCAGTGTCCAGACGGCTGTGCTGCCCCCCGGCACATTGAAGGTGGCCGCCGTGGCGGTGATCTTCGGTTGGGCGGGTGCCTTGGCGAAGGCGTTGCCCGAGATACTGCACACGAGACCGACTGCGCCGATGAGGACGAACAAACGGCGAACTCCCCGAACGCGGCAGCCGTTCACCGGGGAGAACCGACGGTGGATGGTTGATGCGATGCTCGTTCGTGTCACTGGTGGCGCCTTCCTATCGGGGGGAATTGTGGCCATCGAGCCCGCCAGGGGGCATGTGGATCAGTGAGAGACAGGACAAGGTGCGGGGTCGCACCGATCAGCCGTCCGTGCTCCGAGGTGCAGAGACCTCGAAACGTACGGGGGAGTGCCCGTTGCCGGGACGGTCACGACGCAGAGCCCATCGCGTCACCCGGGTTCTCTCGTTAACCATCGCCGTCGACTCCTCGTGCATGGGGCTGCCGGGGTCTAGGGCAACGAAACGTGACGTCTGTTGTTGAACTGGTGGGAACTGTCAGCGGTGAAAGTACACGGTGGGTCGGAGGAGCAGGGCGCGCTTTGCCGTTTTATTTTCAAGCTCAATCCTTTTCCAGCACGGCCACGTACGGTTCGCTCGGTGGCCCGCCCAGGATCCGACTCTGGTGCCATCCCGTTCCGCGTAGAAGGGTTCGCATCTCGCGGCGCGAGACGAAGAGCCAGTCGAACCACGGGCTCACACTGCGGCGGTATCTGATCCGCAGACGGACCTGGCCGGGCATGAGACCGGCTCGCCGGTTCTGGAAGTAATAGCGGCGATCGAGCCCAGGAGCGCCGCCGCAGTACGGATTGGTACTTCCGGCCAGGATCCGTGCGCCAGGCGACGTGCGATCAGCCCAGTCCGCGAGCACGCGCCGTAGCCGGTCGGTCGTACCGAAAACGCCGAAGTTGTTTCCGAACAGCACGATGGTGTCGAAAGAGGCGATCTCCGGGGCCAACTCGTCCAGAGACAGGCACCACGCGTGGTGCACGCCCCGGCGGCGTGCGGCGCGGACGGCGAGGGCCGAGGAATCGAGACCGGTCACGTCGAACCCGCGATGTTGGAGGTAGAGCGGGACCCTACCGGCACCGCACCCCACGTCGATGACGCGCCCGCGGACATAACGGATGGACGCCCGTTCCGCCGCCAGCCAATCGGGAAAGTCGGCCTGGTACAGCTCGTAGCCGGCGCCGAACTCCCAGTAGCCGTCATCGCGTTCGATGATCTCAGGATCGGTGCCGCCGCGCGACCAGTCCAGCAGAGCGCGTCCGAAAGCGTCGTTGCCCGGGCGATCAGGGCTCACCGGAGGTCGCCCGTGGTGCCCACGGTCCGGCGCAGGACGCGGACGAGGGCTTCAGCGAGATGTCCGGCGTTACCGACCACGAGGATCGTCCCCCGACTCACCAAAGTGACGATAGGCGGCGATCCGGCGGCTCAGGTCGACATGGCCGCGATGGGCCGGACGAGAGGCGTGCCGCCGGTCGAGCCGTCGAAGGCGGCGTCTCCGAACGAGAAGATGCCGCCGTCGGAGGCCACCTCCCAGTAGCCCTTCCCGTCTGCTGTGGTGGCGATGCCGACCACGGGCCGGTTGAGGGGTCTGCCTCCCATCGATCCGTGGAAGGCGGCGTCACCGAAGGTGAAGATCCCGCCGTCGGAGGCCACCTCCCAGTAGCCCTTCCCGTCTGCTGTGGTGGCGATGCCGACCATGGGCCGGTTGAGGGGTCTACCTCCCATCGAGCCGTAGAACGAGGCGTCACCGAAGGCGAAGATCCCGCCGTCGGAGGCCACCTCCCAGTAGCCCCCGCCGTCGGGCGTCGGGGTGATGCCGACGACCGGTTGGGTCAACGGCCTGCCCCCCATCGAGCCGTGGAAGGAGGCGTCACCGAAGGAGAAGATGCCGCCGTCGGAGGCCACCTCCCAGTAGCCCCCGCCCCTGGGTGTGGTGGCAATGCCGACGACAGGTTTGACGAGTGGTGTTCCCCCCATCGAGCCGTGGAAGGAGGCGTCACCGAAAGCGAAGATGCCGCCGTCGGAGGCCACCTCCCAATAACCGCCGGCGTCGAGGGTCGAGGCGATGCCCACCACGGGCTTGTCGAGATATTGACCGCCCATCGATCCACAGAACGGGATGTTCCCGAAATTGAAAACGCCGCCGTCAGATGCCGCGAACCGGTAGCCGTTCACGGAACCGGGGGGATTGCAGGGAACCTGCAGGGACAGCTGAATGGGTGTGATGAACAACTGGCGTGTCGCCCCACAGCTGTAGTTGGTGCAGCCGCCGGCGCCCTGCCAGGCGGCGTAATCGAGCCACCAGGCCCCGTTGGCGTCAGAGAACAGTGACCCGCCACCGGGGCCGAGAACGCTTCCGTAGGTAGTGAGGATCTGGCTGTCCGATCCGCAGGGACCAAGGGGCCCGCTGCAGGTGGTGATGCCCTCCGAGTAGCCGCTCGACGTGTACACACCGGCGGCGAAGAGAAGGGTGAAGGTCCCGTTGGCGTCCACCATGGAGGGATCCTCGACCGTGCTCTGCCACGGATAGGCGGCCGTGTTGTTGAACATGAGCTCACCGGGAGAGCCGACGAGCGAGAGCCCGTTGCCGCTCAGCTGCTGGGACCAGATCGCCGCCTGGGAGGCCGATCCCCCGTCGTTCTGCTTCCAGACGAGATAGGCGTTGCCGTTGGCCGGATCGACGAACGGGCTCGGATCGATCGAGCCGGTGGGCTGGCAGATGAGGCCGCCGCCGGAGGTGTCTGTGAACTGGGGGCTCGATGCTGACAACGTCGAGCCGCCGACGGCGACGGAGATGCAGTCGTGGCCGCTGTCGCTCGGGTTGGGGGCCTGGGCGGCGTCGTAGTACATCAACCAGTGCCCTCCCCATTCGAAGACCCCGGGGGAGGTCTGCGTGTTGACCGTTTCCCATCCCGGAGTGGTGGCCAGAGCGGTGGAGCCGAAGGACTTTCCCGTGTAGCTGTGGTACCCGGCCGACGCGCTGGTACTCACCAGCGCCTGGATGTGGTTGCCCAGCGGGGTGCCGGTGGTGAAGGCGAAGTACGTTCCCGATGCGTAAACGACATCGGGGTCGCCCGCGTCGCCGGCGAAGGCGGGGGTGGTGCTCGGATGAATGGTCACAGCGGCGGCTCTCTGCAGCGTGGCCACCGAGACGACTGCGGAGGCCGCCAGTGTCAGTGCGAACAACGCCGCTGCGGGCACCTTCAGTCGTTTCCGATGATTGTTCATAGCCCTCTCATGGCTCACGTTGCTCTTGTGCCGCTCGTGTGCACGGTCACGGTCACCCTAGGTGAGCATTGGTCGAGGATTCGGGCGGTACGTCCCGTTTATGAGCCACGTGATCGGCGAACCGACGCGTTGTGCCCAGTTTGTGTCGGGCCATTTCGGGGAAGAGTACAGATGGACACGGTTGTCACGAAATTGATGTGATCGATGCTCGTCATGTCCGATACGACTTCTGGTGCGAGCTCAATGGGCCAGTATTGAGGCTCCCGGAAAGACGGCGGTTACCGTGCGGAGGATCTCCAAAATGCTGGTGAGAGTGGGTATTTCCTCGGCGACGTTGGTGGGAAGCGCCGTGGTTGCACCGACAGTGGTGTCGGCCCGTGTGACGATGACGGCGGTTGTGACGATGTCGGCCCCTACGTCTTCGACGCAGCAACGAGGTGCGGTGGGAGCTCACGCGGGGGGAGTTCACCGGTCATCGGCGGCCGACGTGCCACCCCAGAATCCCTCGAGCAGCCTGGCGCCCAACCCGAACTTCACCGACGACGGAAACTGCGGCTTCAGCGCGCTCGACAATTCGACCAAATGCACGAACGACGTGGCGCAGGCGGTGAAGAACGGGCGGGCGGTGTTGGAGTCGATGGCACCGTTGTCGTTCGACATGAGTGCGTTCGAGGCCATGACTGTTCCCGAGCAACTGTTTGTGATCGCCGACGAAGAACGGACCGATCGCTCCTTACCTCCGATCTCGGGGCTCACCACGCAACTCGACACCGTGGCCCAGACAGGGGCGGCCGACAACGCCGACCCGTCGTTGTCCTCCTCCACCTTGACCGGAGGCGCCAGCGTGCTCAGCTGGGGATCGAACTGGGCCGGCGGCACCTCGAACGCGCTTGGATCTGACTACTACTGGATGTACGACGACGGCACGAGTTCCCCCAATGCCGAGTGCTCGACGCCGTCCGTCCCAGCCTGTTGGGGACACCGCGACAATGTGCTCGGCACCTTCGCCAGCAGCTCCACGTGCTACGCGTCGGGATCGTCGGGACCCGAGCAATACATGGGGGCGGGCGACACCGCCACCGGTTCCTCGTCGGGCCCGTCGTTCGCCGAGATCATCGTCGGCGCCTGTGGTCCTGCTCCCACCGACGTGGTGTTCACGTGGGCCCAGGCCCAACAGCTCCTCGGTGCCAACACCGGCGGTGGCCCCACGGCGCCGGGAGTACCGCAGAACGTGACGGCCGTGTCCGCGTCCAACAGGGGGGTCACGCTGAGCTGGCAGGCGCCCGCCGACAACGGAGGTGCGACGATCACCGGATACGAGATTTTCCGGGCCCGTACCTCCAGCACGGAGACGCTTTACAAGACGATGACCTGCACCTCCAGTACCTGCTCCTTCTCCAACAAGCAGGCACGACGCAAGGCCATCTTCTTCTACAAGATCGCCGCCGTGAACTCGGTGGGTCCGGGACCGCTCTCTTCGGAGGTGTCGGCCCAGGCCCGCTGATCGGGGAGTGGCAGCGTCCCGATCACCAACTTGCGCGCAGTGGACCCGACAGATCGCCACGGTGCTCGGGCTGCAGGGCGACCAACTTGTCGGGATTGGTGACGACCCGGACGGCAACGACGTGGTCGTCGGCGATGTCGAGCGTGAGGGCGATGCTGACACGGCCTTCTGTCTCGAAGACCACCCCGGGCCGCCCGTTCAGGTCGACCTCTCTGGTGGCAACCCCGGCAGGAGTTCGGGCCGACACCGACAACAAGAAGCGTGCGGCCCGGTGGGGTCCCGTGACCGGGCGCAACGCGGCGCGTACCTTGCCGCCTCCGTCGGTCCACACCACAACATCGTCGGCCAGAAGTGACAGCAGGCCCTCGAGGTCTCCCGTGCCACAGGCCACCAGGAACCGGCGGGTGAGCTCCCGCCCGTGGGCGTGGTCGGCGTCGAACCGACGGCGGGGAGCGTCGACCCGGCGGCGAGCGCGTGACACGAGCTGCCGGCACGAGGCCTCGGTCCGGTCGACGATGCCCGAGATCTCTTCGTAGGGGTAGCCGAAGACGTCGTGGAGTAAGAAGGCGGCGCGCTCCACGGGCTGAAGCTCCTCCAACAGAACGAGGAAGGCGAGCGACAACGAGTCGGCGATCTCGGCACTCTCGCCCGGTTCGGGAACGTCGACGGCCACGGGCTCGGGGAGCCACGGGCCCTTGTACGACTCGCGCCGTGCCCGGGCCGAGCGCAGCTGGTCGATGCACAGCCGGGTCACGATCGTCGTCAGGTACGACGACGGCGCCGACACGGCGTCCCCGGCGCGCCGGGACCATCGCACGTAGGCCTCCTGGAGCACGTCCTCGGCCTCCGTGGCACTGCCGAGCATGCGGTAGGCCACGCCGAAGAGCGAGGACCGGAGCTCGAGGAAGACCTCGAGGTCCCCCATGTCAGACGTTGGTGGGGAGAGGGGCCACGTCGCAGCGGTCGGCGAAACCCTGGCTCTTCAGCCCCAGTCCGGCATTGAAACGTGACCGGTAGTTCTCGAGCGCCACCCATCCGGCCAGCTCGACGATCTCGGGCTCGCTCAGGTGCTCATGGAGCCTCTCCATGAGTTCGTCGCTGATCACGACCGGCGTGGCCGTCGCCGCCACCGCGTAGTCGAGAACGGCGCGTTCGGTGGCGTCGTAGACATCGCTGTCACCGAAACGGGGGACGTCACGGACCTTCTGCGGGTCTATGCCCTCCTGCATGCCAACGTAGTAGCCGAAATCGGTGCACCAAGAGCAGCCGATTTCTCCGGCCGATGCCTGAATGGCCAGCCACCGAAGGCGCTGATCGAGGCGCTTCCAACCGCGTTGGACGGCCGTCTCGAGCGCCCCCATGGCGATCAGGACGCCGGCATGGTGGCTGGCGGCCATGGCCGGCTCCACGTCCTGTCCGAAACGGCGACGGGAGTAACGGGTCGCCATTTTGGCGACGAAACCGGTGGGCCTGTCGATCAGGGTCACGTATGCCACAACGCCTCCTCGGCTGTGGACCGCCCGTCACCGGGAGGTCTCCTCACATTCATGCCCATTGAGACGAGACGGTGGCCCGTTCTGTGACAGGTGGCGTCCGGTGACATCGAATTCCCACCATTCGGCGCAGGGGCGCCCGGGTCCCTCAGCGCGGCGTCACACCGAGGACCTCGGCCGACGCGGCCAGGGCATCGAGGTGGGCGTCGACGGACGCGAGCCCGGCGCCCATCGTGTTGACCGACAGATGGGTGGCTCCGATCTGGCGCCACCGTTCGGCGTGATCGGCGACGAGGGTGGCCCCTCCCTCGCCCCAACTGACCCTGCCTTCGAGGCCGAGGGTGCTCGGGTCGCGGCCGGCTTCGACGGCGGCGGCGTCGACCAGGGCCCGGGCTTCGTCGAGCTTGGGACCGGGCGGGATGAGGGGAAACCAGCCGTCGCCCAGCCGGCCGGCCCGTCGGTACGCCGGCGGCGAGGCGGCGCCGAACCAGATGGGAATGGGCCTCTGTACCGGCAGGGGAGCGAGCCCGGCTCCAGTCACCTTCTCATCGGGGGCCTCGAAGGTGACACTCGGCTCGGTCCACAGCCGTCGCAGAAGCTCGACCTGATCCTCTACCCGCTTCCCCCGGTCGGAGAAGTCCTTCCCGAGCGCTTCGTATTCGACGGTATTCCACCCGAGACCGACGCCGAGCCGGAAGCGGCCACCGCACAGAAGGTCGACTTCGGCCGCCTGCTTGGCCACCAGGACCGTCTGGCGCTGCGGGAGGATGATGATGCCGGTGACGAGCTCGAGCGAGGTCAACGCAGCCAGGTAGCCGAACAGCACGAGCGGCTCGTGGAAGGTGGAGTGCATGTCGTAGGGTCCCTGCCATCCCCGGTGGACGGCGGTATCCGCCCCCACGACGTGGTCGTAGGCGATGAGGTGCGAATAGCCGAGCCCTTCGACCTTCTCGGCGTAGGCGCGCACAGCTCCGGCGTCGCCGCCGATCTCGGTCTGGGGGAACACGACGCCGATCCGCATGGTTCGCCCAGCCTGCCACAATCGTTTTGGCGGTGAGACGGGGATCTGGGCGCGCTGGGATCAGTGCAGCAGGAGACGGACGACGAGGATGCCGCCGCCCAGGAGCGAGCCGACCAGGACCTGGAACACCCGTTGCACCCCCCGGGCATGGCCCCGGAAAGCGGCGACGATCTCGAAGGTGGCGAGAAGTGCGGCGCTCGTCCACAGCGACGCCGTGACCGAGGCGTTGAGGCCCACGCCGCACACCCAGAGGATGAGAAGCACGGCGATGGGGACGGCGGCGCCTTTCACGATGGCGCCTTCGTGGATGAACGCCCGCCACAACCCGCCGGCGGAGAGGGTTTCACCCGTGGCCAGGCGGCGACCGACAACGGTGGCATAGGTATGGGCCAGCCAATAGAGGCCGAGTATGAGCGTCGTGGCTTCGATGGTGTCGGCGAACGTCTCGCGACGAGTGCTCTCCGCGGCGAGGACGGCTCCGACGGCGATCGTTCCGTAGATCACCCCCGAGGGATTCTCTTCGGGGTCGATCCACCTCCAGATGGCCGATCCCACGTTCCCGGTTCCGGATCGGGGTGCGTCGCCCGCTTCGTCAGGATCGCTGTTCGTCATCCCGGCATCATGCAGCGGGGACTGTGCCGATGCCCGGCGGTCAGGATCGGGTGTTTGTCGTGGCGTCGACCGCCGGTTGGTTAGAGCGGCGAATTGATGGCAGCGATGGCGTCGATCTCGGCGGCGTCGTCGGACAAGATGAAGCCGGACGTCACCGCTGCCTCCGTGGCGGCGGTGAACTGTTCGAGGTAGTCCTCCTTCGAGCGGTACAGCGAGCCGAGCTTCTCGGCGTCGAAAGGCGCGGTGGTCCCGGCCAGATAGGCGATCGGGTGACCGCTGTTGCCCAGCCCCGACAGAATGGCGGTGGGGACATCGACGTGGGGGGTCCGGATACCCCCTTCGGCATTTCCATGGTCGTCGGTCACAAAGCCACCGTCGCGCACGTGGAGCCGGGGCGAGCTGGCTGGTCGCGGGCCGTCACGCACCCAGCGTTCGAGCTGGGCCACGGCCGCGTTCATGACGTAGTGCTGCGGCCCCGCGTTCACGGGCCGGTCGAGACCCATGCCGTAGATCTCGGTCACCGGAACCCAGGCACGTGCGAGTTTGCCCATGGGGAGCTGTCCGTTGTCGATCGGTCCCGCCACCAGTGTGTACATGTCGGCGTGTGCTGTCCCCGCGATCTCCCACAATGCGAACGAGTCGCCGTCGTCTTGACGGGCTCCCAGGTAGCCCAGGTTCATCAGGTCGGTTTCGGACTCCACGCAGAGAACCGGGACACGCAGGTCACGGCGGAAAGCGACAGGCTCGGCCCTGGCGGCGGCGGTGGGCGACCCGTCGTCATCGAGGGCGGCGCCGCCGCTCCCGCGGGCGTGGACGAGGAAGCCGTCGTGCACGGTGGCCAGGGGGTCGATGTCGTTCACGTAGGTCGTCAGACGGAACGCCGATTGCGACTCGCCGATGGCCATCACCCGCTCGACGCTCAGGCCGTCGAGAATCGAGCCCGATGTGCGCCGTACGGCGGCACTGGCCTGGGTGAAGATGTCATAGGAGAAGCGGTCACCGGGGTGCCGCAGCGCCCCGTAGCGGGCGGGGTTGGTGCCGACCAGCCCGGGGCTGTCCAGGCCGAAGATGCTCCTACCTCCCATCGCCCCGATGCTCTGCGCCGAGACGGCCACCCAGGCCGCACCCCGCCGCATGAGCTCCCGATGGACGAAGATCCAGTCGGGAGCGGCGTCGAGGCCGCCGCTCACGTTCAGCCATTCGACCCACACGGTGCCGTTGAAGGCGCCATCGTCGACAGGCCGGTAGACGAGGAGCCGGGTGGTGAAGTCCGCTCGGTCGACGACGGTCGTCGTGCCGCCGGTGCGCGCGTACGCCTTTGCGCTGCCGGTGAACGCGTACTCGGCTCCGGTGTAGCCGACGGAAGCGAGGTCGAATCGGGTTCCGGCGACGAACGGGGAACCCACGTCCGGTAGCAGCGCCAGCGAGGCTTCTGTCATCGTCCAAGGGCCGATCTCGTGAGGTCCGGAAATTTCGGTCCCGACCCTATGCCACGGCGAAACTGCGACGACCATCAGTGATTGATCTTCGAGATGCCGCTGGCCTCATTTACGCCGGTGGCCGAGTCCATGGGCGCGAAGACGGGCGGCATGGCGTCGCGCACCGGCGGCGATTTTCACCTCGACCCGGTTGCCGTGGGGAACCCTGACAGATCCATTTGGAAGGAATCTCACTTTGGCTCTTCCCATACAGATCCAAATCGGTGTACGTTATTGACTATGCGCTTCGAGAACGCAACGAGCTGCCGGGGTTCCTGGCGATTCGGCGGGGGAGTAACCCCCTCGACGTTGCGCGGCCGCATGTCCGTCTCAAAGCACGGGTACGCCATCGGGGCCGCCGGTCTGGCGAACCTCGCCACGGAGGCGCCCTTGACGGGTTGACCAGGACTTTCAAGTCCGGGAAACCGTCAGGAGCCGCTTCCGCAAGGAGGCGGCTCCTCTGTTTTCCGGGCCCACCACAATGCTGAGAAACCCAGAGGGGTGAGGCGCCGGTTGCCGAGCGGTCCCCGATGACCGCCGCCGACGAGGTTCGATTCCTCGCGCCCCTGCGAGCGTGGCACGTCCATTTGGCTCTATGGGCTTGGTCATGCGCGTCCAAATAGATCCTTGAAAACCGAAGAGATCGCCAATAAAGGATCGGACCCTGCTGTCACCATGAGGCGGCCCGACCGATCCCAGCGCGGGCGTGGCGGAACAGGAAGACGCACCGGCCTCAGGAGCCGGCGGACCGACGGTCCATGAGGTTTCGATCCTCTCCGCCCGCACTCTGGCGGGAGCCCGGCCGATGGCCGGACACGCCCCCCACCGGTGCCGGTCCGCCCCGACCGGCTCCCCACCCGGCCATTGCGGTGTCACCTTCCCGAGGAGACGCCGACACACGGGTGAGTCGGGCTCCCGCCGCCCGGACGCGTGAGCTCACGGGAAGAGCGCCAGATCAACTGATCTGGAGGAGGCGGGTTCGAGACCCGTCCGCGTCGCTGGCAGCGTCCACCGGGTCGTAGCGGACGGCCCGGTGGGTCGCTGCTCCCTCGCCCGATTTTCAAACGATCCGTGAAAGACCTTGCGGCATCGACGACGCCGCGATCCGGGTGTAAGAGAAAGAGGTGACCCCCGCTTCGGAGGACGAACTCATCGCTCGGTCGGTCACCTTGGCCACCGAGTTGCTGACGGCGTCGCGGGCGCACACGTCGCGCCGCGAGCGTCGGCGCCAGGGTCACCTGCAGCGGCTTCTGGCCAGCCCATCGGGCACCCGGCTGGCTTTCTCCCTGGCTGACCGGGTGCTCCGGCCGGTGGACGCCCGGACGGCCGCCACCGAACTGGCCAGGGTGACGTCCGGTGACCTCGATGGAGTTTCGGCGTCGGATCGCTTCCTCCTGCGCTTGGCGGCGACGGCGGCCCGGCCCGCTCCCGGTCCCGTCGTGGCCCTGGTGGCGGCCCGCCTCCGACGCGAAGCGGGAAACCTCGTCTACCCGGCAGAGGCGCCTGCACTCGGCCGCCGTCTGTCGCGACTGCGCGCCCACGAACGCCGTCCCAACTTGAACCTTCTGGGCGAGGCCATCCTGGGTGGCCAGGAGGCGGAGAAGCGGACGGCGGCGGTGGACGTCCTGCTCCGGCGCGACGACGTCGACTGTGTGTCGGTAAAGGTCTCGTCGATCGCTGCCGGATTGTCGCTCATCGACTTCGAGGGGTCGGTCAGCCGTATCAGCGAACCCCTTCGGGGTCTGTACCGGACGGCGTCGTCGTACACGCCGGCCAAGCTCGTCAACCTCGACATGGAGGAGCACCGGGACCTCGACCTCACCGTCGAGTCCTTCACCCGCGTGCTGGACGAACCCGAGTTCGCCCCGCTGACCGCCGGCATCGCACTGCAGGCCTATCTCCCTGACAGCCACGGTGCCCTCGACCGCCTGTTGTCGTTCGCCCGACTCCGCCAGGCGGCGGGGAGGGCCCCCATCCGCATCCGTCTGGTCAAGGGTGCCAACCTGGCCATGGAGAGCGTCGACGCCGAGCTCCACGGTTGGCCGCCGGCGCCTTATCGCACGAAGGCCGACACCGATGCGTCGTATGTGGCGCTGCTGGAGCGCCTGGTGGACGCCGCCGCCGGTGGATCGGTCCAGGTGGGGGCGGCGTCGCACAACCTCTTCGACGTGGCTCTGGCCCTGGTTCTCGGCCAGGACCGGGAAGCGCCGGTCGAAATAGAAATGCTGGCCGGCATGGCCGACGGCCAGGCGGCGGCGGTGACCGAGCGATCGGGTCGTCTGCTTCTCTATGTCCCGGCCACCACGCGCCAGGACTTCCGCAACGCGCTGGCCTATCTGGCCCGGCGACTGGACGAGAACGCCACCCCCGAAGGATTCCTGCGCCACGTCCTGGATATGCGCCCCGACAGCGCGGACTGGGAGGAGCAGGCCGGTCGCTTCGCCCGCTCGGTCAGCGCCCGCCGCTCGGTGACCACCGAGCCGTTCCAGACTCAGGATCGCGCCCGCCCGCCGGCGGCGTCACTCCCGTCTCCCCGAACTCCCGACGCCTGTTTCACGTACGAGCCCGATACCGATCTGACCGTGCCTGCCCATCGCATCTGGGCCCGCGCCGCTCTCGACGGCGCGCCTCGACCGGCACCGGCGGAGGCGACCGAGACCGACGTCGACTCGGCCGTAGGCCGGGCCGCCGAAGCGGCGATCTCGTGGGCGGCGACGACAGCGGAGCAGCGTCGACCGCTCCTCGAGGCGGCGGGCGACGTGATGGGGGCGGGCCGCTCCGATGCCGTCACCGTGATGGCGACCGAGACGGGCAAGACGTTCGCCGAGGCGGATCCGGAGGTCTCCGAGGGCGTGGACTACGCCCGCTGGTACGCGGCGGGGACCGGTCTGTTGGACTCGCTCGAAGGTGAGGTGGCGAGCGAACCGTGTGGTGTCGCTGTCGTCTCCCCGCCCTGGAATTTCCCCTACGCCGTCCCCGCCGGTGGCGTCCTGGCCGCGTTGGCCGCCGGGAACACCGTCATCTTGAAACCGAGTCCGGAGGCTCGGGCCACGTCGGCCCTTCTCGTTGACCAGCTGCACCAAGCGGGCTTCGATGGCGCCAAGCTCCAGTTGGTGGTGGCTCCCGATGGTCCCGCCGGCCGGCGTCTGATCACCCATCGCTCCGTCGGGGCGGTCATCCTGACCGGATCGTGGGACACGGCCCGGCTGTTCGCCCGATGGGCACCGCAGCGCCGATTGCTGGCCGAGACGTCGGGCAAGAACGCCGTCGTGGTTACGGCCACGGCGGACGTGGACCAGGCCGTGGGCGACATCGTCCGCTCCGCCTTCGGCCACGCAGGCCAGAAGTGCTCAGCGGCCAGCCTGGCCATCGTCGACGCCTCCGTCTACGACAGCAGCCCCTTTCTCCGTCAATTGGCCGACGCCGTGCTCGCGCTGCGGGTGGGAGTGGGAAGCGATCCGGCGGCGCAGGTGGGACCCATCGTCGGGCCCTTTACCGAGGCGCTCGAGCGGGCCCTCACCACCCTCGATCCGGGGGAGTCCTGGTTGGTGGAGCCGCGTTGCCTCGATGCCGACAAACGCCTGTGGTCCCCCGGTGTCCGCCTCGGGGTCCGGCCCGGTTCCTGGGCCCATCAGACCGAATGGTTCGGACCCGTCCTCGGGATCATGCGGGCTGATTCGCTCGAGCAGGCGCTCGAGTGGCAGAACGCCGTGGACTACGGGCTGACGGCAGGGCTCCAATCTATCGATCCGGCCGAGCACCGTGTCTGGGTCGACACGGTGGAGGCGGGCAATCTCTACGTCAACCGTCCGACCACCGGCGCGCTCGTCGGTCGACAGCCCTTCGGCGGGTGGAAGCGCTCGAGCGTGGGACCGACGGCCAAGACCGGAGGCCCCAACTACCTGCTGGCCCTACGCCGTTGGCACGATGCCCAGGAGGTGAGTGTCGATGACTCCATCGCCCACTACCGCCGTTGGTGGGACTCCTATTTCAGCCGATCCACCGAACTGGCCGGTCTGTCGTCCGAGTCCAATCAGCTGCGCTACCGGAGCTTCACACCCGGGGTGATTCTCCGCATCACCGACGACGTCTCCGACGAGGCGCTGGCCAAGGCGCTGGCCGCCGCCACCGTGACCGGCACCCCGGTGCGGGTGTCCAGTTCCGTGGCCCGCCCAGGACGGCGACCGCTTCCGACGGGGACGGAATTCACGGTGGAGAGTGGAGACGCACTCGGAGTGGCACTGGCCGTATCGGCCGGTGCCCGTTTGCGGCTGCTCGGAACGGCTGAACCCGAGGTCCTGGTCGCCGCCGCCGATAGGGCGGTGACCGTCATCTCGGAGCCGATCTGCTCCCACGGTCGTATCGAACTCGTCCGCTGGCTCCGCGAACAGGTGGTGACGCGGAGCCTGCACCGCTACGGCAACGTGGTCTACGGCCCTCTGGAGGAGAGTCAGCTCACCTGAGCCCAGAGGGCGCCGTTGTGCTCGGTGGCGAAGTTGCTCTCGACCTGCGGTCGTGGCGGCACCAGGGACAGCACCGGCTGCGCCGACGGGCGTCTTTGACGACGGGGCGTCTTGACGACCGGGCGCCGGTGTTACTGCTGCAGCGCCCGGCGCAGAAGGAGACGGGCAGAAAACTGGTTCCCCTCGATCGGCGTCACAGCGACACCCGGCGGGCGCCCTTGGGCCCAGGGTGCGGCATCGGTCGAGAGGAGCCAGGTGCCGATGGTGGCGGAGCGGAGTTCTGAACAGCTCCGCCAGAACGAGGCGCTGAGCGGAATCGATGCCACCGGGGCCCCATCCATCTCGAGGACGACCTCTTCCCACGTTGAGTCGAAGTACCTGTCGCGATCCGCCTTGGTGAGCCTCAGCCCGTATCCCGCGGGATCCTCGGGCGGCCCTCCGTTGTGCCAAGCGGTTGCGTACACTTCACCGACGCTAACACCTACGTCCTGCCGTCTTTTTCCGATGGGCGGAAGGGGAATGCGAGTCTGATGACTTCGCTCGAAGTGCTTCCGGTGGCGGGTGCCCTCGGGGCCAGGGTCACGGGGATCGACCTGGTCAAGGTGGTCGACGGGGCACAACTTGACACGGTCCGCCGGGCGCTGGCTGATCACCTGGTGGTGTTCTTACCCGACCAGCACCTGGATCTGGACGATCTGGAACGGATCACCGACCTCCTGGGCGGTCGCGACCTCACCCCTTTTGTCTCGCCACTCGAAGATCGCCCCTATGTCATCCGGGTGATCAAGGAACCGGGCGACCAACTCAACTTCGCCAATGCCTGGCACAGCGATCTGAGCTACCTGCCCGAACCCCCGTCGTACACATTGCTTCACGCGTGGGAGGTGCCGGCCTTCGGCGGCGACACCATCTGGTCCAATCAGTACCTCGCCTACGAGACCCTGTCACGCGGGTTGAAGGAGACGCTGACAGGACTTGAGGCCGTTCACTCGGCGGGTATGGCCTACGGGACGGGCGGGTTTCTCGACAAGGTGAAGGATCTCACCTCCATGGCCATCGCCCCCTCGGCCGACGCCTATGCCGAACATGTCCACCCGGCGGTCATCGAACACCCGGTGACCAAGCGGCCGGCGTTATACGTGAATCCTGTCTACACGACACGGTTCCGAGGTTGGAACCCGGTCGAGTCCCAGGAGTTGCTGGCCCACATCTACCGGCAGGCGACCAACGAGAACTTCACCTGCCGGCTGCACTGGGCCCGGCACACCCTGGCCATCTGGGACAACCGCTGCACGATGCACAACGCGCTGAACGACTACGCCGGCGAACGGCGCGAGATGTTCCGTACGAGCGTCAGGGGTTCGGCACCGGTGCCCGGCAAAGCGAGCGCGGCGCCCCCTTCCGTCTCGTAGATCCGGCGGGTGGGAGCACCCACCGTCGCTGAGTGTCGAGGAGCTCTCATGAGCTCAGAGATGCGTCGTGGCCGGCGGCGATGACATCTTCACGGGCGGCGGCCAGAAAGAACTCGGCGTCAGCGGCCTCGAGGGGATAGCTGAAGTAGAAGCCCTGTCCGGCGTGGCAGCCCTCGGCCCGCAGCCGCGAGAGCTGGTGGGCCGTCTCGATACCTTCCGCCACCGTCTCGAGCCCGAGGGCATTGCCCAGTTCGACCAGGGCGTGGACGAGCGCGGCACTCGGTCCGTCGATGGCCGTGCCGGCGATGAAGGCACGGTCGATCTTGATGATGTCGACGGGGAACTGCTGGAGGTAGGCCAGCGACGAGTAACCGGTGCCGAAGTCGTCGATGGCCAGGCGGACGCCCAGGTCCTTCAGAGCCGCCAGGCGCAGATCCGACTCGCGCGAGTCGCGCATCAGCGTGGTCTCGGTCATCTCGAGGATCAGAGACGTCGGATCGAGGCCCGAGCGTTCGAGCGCCCGATGGACCTCTTCGACGAAGGTCCCGGTCTCGAACTGACGGGGAGAGACGTTCACGGACACCGCCGTGGGCAGACCGAGAACGTGCCAGGTCCGGGTCATCCGGCAGGCCTCATGGAGCACGAAGGCCCCGACCTCGACGATGAGACCCGATTCTTCGAGCGCCGGAATGAAGGCGTCGGGCCCGACGACCTGCCCCGAGGGCAGTCGCCAGCGCAGGAGCGCCTCCATGCTCCGCACCGCACCCGTCTCGAGCGCGATCACCGGCTGGTACATGAGGAAGAACTCTCCGCGGGTGAGAGCCAGCCGGAGGTCCCTCTCGAGCTCGATCCGGGCCCGGAAGGCCCCGCGCATGGCCGGTTCGAAGCGCAGGGCCCGGTTGCGTCCCGCCGCTTTGGCTTCGTAGAGAGCCACGTCGGCGTCCATCAGCAGATCCTCGGCCGAGGAGTAGGCGCCGGAGACGATGCCGATGCTGGCCGAGATGGTGAGCTGGGGCCGGGCGTCGCTGTTCACCGAGAACGGCGCCGCCAGCGAGTCGAGGAGCCTCTGCGCGGCGGTCTCGGCATTGTGGGCTCCGGCTCCTTCGACCAGGACGACGAATTCGTCGCCACCGAGACGCCCGATCGAATCCGATTCGCGCAGCGCGTCGCGAAAACGCGTCGCCACCTGTCGCAACAGATCGTCACCGAGGCGGTGACCGAGTGAGTCGTTCACGTCCTTGAACCGGTCGAGATCGACGAAGAGGACCGCTCCCGCCTCGCCGGTCCGGCTCCCGCGTTGCATCTGCTCGATCCGGTCGAGAATCAGGGTCCGGTTGGGGAGCCCGGTCAGCGCGTCCCGGGTGGCCAATCGTTCGAGAGCGTCGCGCGTCGAACGGAGTTGGGTGATGTTGTGGGCCGAGACCACCAGCCCGTTGACGGTGGGATCGTCGAGGAGGTTCACGATGCTCAGCTCGCACGGGACCGGCGTGGCGCCGTCGCGGCGTCGCAGGGCGACCTCGACGACGGTGGGGCCGGGTGCTGTCATGTCGTTGTCGACGACGGTGACCAGCGCGGAGCGCAAGGTGGCCCGATCGGGTTCGATGACCAACTCGTCGAGAAGCTGTCCCTCCACCAGTTCCTGGTCGTGGCCGAGCATCCGGGTGATGGCAGCCGACACGGACTCCACCGTGCCCGACCGGTCGAGCAGCAGCAGGATGCTGGCCGAGTTGTGGACGAGGGAGCGGAACCGCTCGATGTCATTGGTGGACACTTCCCACCGCCGTCGATCGGTGAGGTCCCGCAGCGACCACACCAGTCCGTCGATCGGCGGCTTGCCGATCACGTTGGCGCCGATCAGCTCGACCAGCTTCCAGCCCGTGCCCGACTTCACCCGCAACTCGATCGGGCTCCCGAGCTCCTTACCCTGAACGCTTTCGAGAGAGGCGAGGGCCAACCCGTGGTCCTCGGGGTGCAGAAGCTCGAGGGCGCTCAACCCGACGATGTCGGCGGTGCTGACACCGAACATCCGCTCAGCGGCCGGGTTTCCCCAGATGAGATTGCCCTGCCCGTCGGCCACCACGACGGCATCGGGCAGCTCCAGTGCCAACCGATCGAGCCACTCAGGTTCCACTGCCCCTCCTGCGGATTGCTCCTGTGACATCGGCCGGTAGGCACGCCTTCTGAACCGGGCGCTCCGGCGCTCGGCCCGGGGGGAGCCGGCGCCCCCGGTTTCAGAGCATCTACCAGGGTGTTCTCCCGCGGCGCGGCAGGTTGGCCCACCGGAGCACGGCGCCCGGGAGCGGGGTGCGGCCCGAGAGCGAAAAGGGCCACCTTCGATGTGCGGTCATGGGAGAGTGGAGATCAGATGAGCAACGACCTCGATCGCGACCAACAGGCTTTGGTGTTGCGGGATCAGGGCCGCCCTTTCGCCGGTATCGCCGAGATCCTGGAGCTCGAAGGAGCCGGCGCCGCCAACGCCTCGTTCAACCGGGCGTTGCGCCTCCGACCCAAGGCTGAACAGGAGCGCCTGCGCAACCGCGAGATGGCCCGGCTCGACGCCCTGGCGCTGCGTCTGCGTGGACGTGACGATCTGAGCGTGGAGGAGATTGTCCGCCGCATGCGCGGGGTGAAGCAACAGCGCAGGACCCTCTTCGTCGGCTGACCCCGTCAGCCGGGGGCCGCCCGGTGCCGGGCCCGCCTGCTGCTCACGACGACAGCCAGCGGCCACAGGGCCTGTGCGCCCGCCGCCGCACGCTCGGCCAGTCCCCGCTCGCCACCGTGAAGCTCGGCGGCGAACCACACCACCAGGCCCACGAGGACGACCGAGGCCGCCGCCGAGGGGCGGGCCGAGAGCAACGGTGGCGATGGCCGTGGGCGCCACGCCAGGGCGGGCCAGGTGGCGAGGGCGGTGAAGGCCACGGTGGCGGCCACGGTGTGGGCCACCAAGTTTCCCCGGGCCGGTTGGGCGAAGGCGGCCACCATCACGGTGGCGATGCCGCCGCCGGCGAGCACCAGCCGCCCGGTGCACCGGGCCGGTCGCAGGCCCAGAGCGGTGACGACATGGCATGCACCGAGGCCGGCCAGAGCCGACGTCATGATCCAGCGGTCGGTCGCTCCGTGGGCGGCCAGAGCGCTGATGGTGTCGCGCACGGGGTTGTAGCCCGGCGGCTGGCGCCACTGGGCCAACGTCCAACCGCCCACGAGCACCAGCGGAGCGGCGCCGGCGGACACCACCGCCCACCCCGCCACCGTTCCCCGGCTGTCCGACTTCACGGGCTGTCCCGAATCCACTGGCTGTCCCGCCTTCACAGGGCGGCCAACGTCACCACCCGGGCGGCCACCAGTGCGCAGACGCCCAGACCCAGGAGTCGTCGCCACGGGTTCACGCCCCGGAGCACCTCGTCGAGGGCCCACCAGCCGAGGCTGACCACGCCGATCCAGTCGATGGTGGTCCGGGCCGTCGTGCCGCCGGACACCACCCGGTCGAGGACGACGGTGACGATGAAGAGCCAGAGCGCGATGTTCGGGAACTGGGCCACGGTGATCCGGCCCGTCCGGCGACTGCGGAAGAGCCAGTCGACGAGTCGGGTGCCCATGGTCTCAGCCTGCCCGATCACCGGCGGGGGCCGGGCATCGGGCAGGCTGTCGTCGTGGGGGTGCTCGTCGACGAGGGATTGAAGGTCTTTCACCACCCCATCGGGCTCAACGACGTCTCCATCGTCCTGCTCTCGATAGCCAGTGCCGCCGCCTACGGCATGGCGGCCGTCCTGCAGCACCAGGCGGCCGTGCGCGAGCCGCCGGAGCTCTCGGTGCGGGCCGGACTTCTCATCCGCCTGGCCCGCCGTCCGCTGTGGCTCGTCGGTAACGCCCTCGACGGCGTCGGCTATCTCTTTCAGTTCCTGGCCCTGCGCCAGGGATCGCTGCCACTGGTCGAGCCCCTTCTCGTGCTGAGCCTGGTCTTCGCTCTGCCCGCCGGCGCCTGGCTCGACCACCGGCGCATCCACGCGCCCGACATCGCCTCGACCGCCCTCATCGTGGCCGGCCTCGCCCTCTTTCTCGGCGTGGCCCGACCGGGCCCCGGCCATCCCCACGCATCGGCGGTGGCGTGGACGGTGCTGTCCGTCGTCATCGTCGTCGCCTGCGGTCTCGCCGTGTTGGGGGCGCGTCACGGTTCGCCGCGCCGCGCCGCGGTTCTCCTGGGCGCCGGTTCGGGCATGGCCTTCGGCTATGTAGCCGCCCTGACCGAGCGGACGGGCCACCTTCTCGACTTCGGGATTCTCCATGCGCTGAGCTCGTGGGAGCCCTACGCCATGGTCATCGGCGCCGCCGGGGCCCTGCTTCTCACCCAGAGCGCGTTCCACGCCGGCGCGCTGCGCTTCTCGCTGCCGACCTTGACCGTCTTCCAGCCGCTGGTGGCCGTCGTCATCGGCCTGGCGCTCTTCGGTGAGCATGTCGCCTCGAGCGGGCTGGCCCCGCTGGGCGAAGTCCTCGGTCTGGCCATGGTGACCTCCGGCGTCTTCGCCCTCACCGGTTCGTCGGTCATCGCAGCGGTGGGTCCGGCAGCGCCCTGAAATAGGTTCCCGCCCTGAGCCCGGTTCCCGCCCTGAGCCCGGTTCCCGCCCTGGGTTCATCTCCCGCCCGACGTGGTGGCGAGGGCCTTGGCTACCCGGCGGCCGACCTCCCGGGCCCGCCCGGCGTCGTCGGTATCGGCGGGCTTCGACCCGTAGGCCGCCTTCTCCATGGCGTCGGCCAGCCAGGCGATGTCCTGCAAGACCTCCGACATCTCCGGGTCGGGAATCTCCGAGCGAAGAAGCCGGGTGTGGTCGACGGGTGTCCGCCACGGGGGTCGCGCCATGTCCCGGCGGGCCAGGGCCCGGTCGATCCGTGTCCAGGCCATGAGCAGCTGCTCATCAGGGGTGAGGCGGCGCCGGCGCCGCCGACGGATCACGAGTGTCGTCGTCACCGCGATCAGGACCACGCCGACGGGAAGCGCCGCCCACCACGCGCCGGCACCGGAGGCGACCGCCGGCACCACCACCGGGTGGGCGGGGACGGGAAACGAGAGCCCCGGTAAAGAACGCGGCAGCGTCGTGGGGGCGATGGGGTTCGGGTCTCCCACACCGCTCACCCCGATCACACCCGGGGGCGAGAGCTCGCCCGATGGACGCTCCGGTGTCGGTTCGAAGGAGATCCAGCTGCCGCCCAGGAGCACCTCGGGCCAAGCATGGGCGTCGATACCGCGCACCACCGTCTGACCGGCGCTGTCGCGCACGCCGGGTGTGAATCCCACGGCCACCCGGGTGGGGAGGCCCACGGCGCGCGCCAGCACCGCATAGGCGCCGGCGAACTGTTCGCACGACCCCGTGTGCGACGACATCAGGAACGTGATCAGGGTGGCCCCCGTGGGGCGCAGCGCGTAATGGAACAGCCGGGACCGGAACCAGTTGGTCAGCGCCTCGGCCTTCTCGAGCGGCGTCGATGCCGACGCCGTGATGGACCGGGCCAGTTCGGCCACCGCCGGCGGGAGGCTCGGCAGTTGGGTGTCGACCACGTCGGGCGTCGACGGAGGCCCCGCCGCGGCCAGGGCCCCGCCGTTGCCGACGACCGTCTCGGGCACCGTCGCCGTGGCCGTGTAGTGCAGGCCCGGCGAGCTGGGCGTCGATGCCACGGCCCCCACGGCGGTGAGGGTGGCTTCCGAGACGCCGGTGGTCGAAGGTGGCACGGGCAGCAGCCTGCTCGAGAGGTTGTTCACGGTGATGCTGGCCGTGAACGTCCGGCCCCCCGGTGGCGGGCCCGACAGTGCCGGGGTCGACGTTCCCGCCAGCGCCGCCGCCGTGGCCGGATCCGGCACCCAGGTCTGGCCGGAGAGGACGGACAACGAACCCACCTGCCAGTAGGTGGGCAGGGGGCTGACGGCGGTGAACAGCATCAGATCGGGGTCACGGATCTGGAAGGCGGTCAGCCGGGCCACCAGGGACAGCGCGGTCGGAGGTACCCCCGCCACCAGGGCCCCGCCCCCGGACGCCGGTCCCGTTGCCGTGACGAGGCTCACCACCACCACGGCGCCGAGCGTGGCCACGGCCGTCACCGTTCCCAACAGCGCGCCCACCCGTTCGGCTGACCGGGCCACCATGAAACAGATACCGGCAACGGTGAGCGCCACGGCCAGGAGAGCGGCGCCCCCCGACGCTTGGGTGGCCGTCGAGGCGGCCAACAGAGCCAGGGCGGGCAGTAACCCCAGCGCGCCGGGCAACGCCCGGGTGCCGACACCGGCGACCCCGGCCACCAGCGCGCAGATCAGCACCACGCCGGGCCCGCCGGCCAGGGGGAAGTGGACGGGGCCCATGCTGCGCAGCGCGTGGTCGAGCACCCGGAGCGTCGTGACGCTGGGCAGACCGTGCCACCGGGCCCCCGCCGGGACGGAGATCCAGACGGCGGTGACGGCCACGGCGGCGGTGCCGGCGATGGCGGACCCGGCGGCGGAGAGGCGCCGGGAGAAGAGGGCGGTGACCGCCTCACCGACGATGGCGGTCACGACGACGCCCCGCCAGGCGGCCCCTGCCGTCGTCAGACGGCCCACGGCGGCGGCCCCGATCAGGGCCACGGCGACCAAGGACAGCTCCCCGACCGTCCGCCGGCTCATGAGCCGACCACGATCCGCTCCACGCCGTCGGGCAGGCTGCGCGCCCCCGTCGCCGTGGTGATGACGGTGCCGCCGCCCATGTCCTGATCGGCGCGCCACCGGCGCGGAAGCACGCCCGCCAGCAGCACCCGGGCCTCTTCCAGTCCGAGCGGCACGGGGGCCAGCGTGGCCGATGTTCCCGACATCGTGGACAGCTCGACCGTCGCCCCGTCTTCGTAGCAGCGCTCGAGAAGACCGTGGGCGCCCGCCAGCATGGTCTCGAAGTCGGCCCGCCGGTGCACCCCGGCCCGGTCGTCGAGCACCAGCCGCGTCCGCTGCCCCACCTCGGGGGCGAACTGCCGGACGAACCAGGCGCCGTAGCGGGCCCGGGCCGGCCAGTGCAGGAGAGACAGCCTGTCCCCCGCCACGTAGGGCCGGATCCCGACCAGCTCCCCGGCGCCGTCGCGGCCGTGCTCGGGCAACGGCGCCGCCGGGCCGTCCGTCGGGGTGCCGCCGGTCTCGGCCGAGCGCCGGGGCGCACCGTCGGCGGCGGGATAGAACACAGCACAGACGGCCGGAATCACGGGCCCGGGGGCGCCGAAGAGGCCGAAGGGATCGAGAATCCAGCTGGGGCTCGGCGGCAGGTCGAAGACCCCCCGCCGGCCCGAGGGCACGGCGCCTACGAAGGTGGCGCTGTGCCGGGGCGCGAGGCCGGCCAGGCTGATCAGTCCCGAGGGGACGAGCCGGGGCAGTGGCGGCGCCGATGACTCCGTCCCCCGTCGGCGCCACTGCCGGCTGGGCCATCCGACCGATAGCGCCGGGGCGGGGCGCGCCGACCGGTTGGTCACCGCAATCCGCAGGCCGACGTCGCCACCCACCACGCTCATGGCCGGAGAGACAGAGGCGCTCACGGCCAAGGCGCTCCGCGCCCGTCGGGCCCGCAGCGACGCGGCGAACGGCGCCACTGCCAGAGGCAACCCCACGGCCACGGTCAGCGCCGCCAGCTGCGCCGTGCCCGTGGACAGGGCCACCACCAGCAGGCCCAGAAAGACGCCGAGCGCCCCGACACCGCGGGCCGTGGGCCGCGGACGCGACGGCCGGTATCCGGTCACCGCTCTTCGGCGTCTCCGCGCAGCGGCACGGGCAGCGTCCCGGCGATGGCTCCCACCAAGGTCTCGCCTCCCTCTTCGCTCAGCTCGGCCGCCCGGTGCAGAGAGAGCCGGTGGCCCAGGACGGCGGCGGCGGCGTCCTGGACGTCGGCCGGGGAGAGATAGCTCCGGCCCGCCGCCACCGACAGCGCCGAGCCGGCGCGGACGAGCGCCCGCGCGGCGCGGGGCGAGGGTCCGACGGCCACCCCCGGATGGCTGTCGATGGCCTCGAGAAGATCGAGCACGTATCCCCGCACGGCCCCCGAGACATGCACGGATCGAACGGCCGCCATCAGGGCGTCGAGAGCTCCGGGGGAGACGGCGGCGGGAAGGACCCGGGCCCGCTCGGCCGGGTCGTCACCGGCGATCAGGCTGTCCATCTGCTCCCGCGAAGGACTGCCGATGGAGACCCGGACGAGGAAGCGGTCGCGCTGGCCGTGCGGGAGTGGAGAGGTGCCGGCCGCGTCGTAGGGGTTCTGGGTGGCCAGGACGAAGAAGGGCCGGGGCAGCGGGTAGGTGGTCCCGTCCACCGTCACCTGGTGCTCCTCCATCGCTTCGAGCAGAGCCGACTGGGCCCGCGGGGAGGCCCGGTTGAGCTCGTCGGCCATCAGCACGTTGGTGAAGACGGGCCCGGGCCGGAAGGTGGGCCCGGCCGAGTCGGGACCGAGGACGGCGGCCCCGGTCACGTCGGCCGGCAGCAGATCGGCCGTGCACTGCAGCCGCCGGAAATTGAGCCCCAAAGCGCCGGCCAGGGACTTGGCCAGTGTCGTCTTGCCCAGCCCCGGGTGGTCCTCCACCAGCAGGTGCCCCCCGGCGGCCACGCAGCCGACGGTCAGCCTGATGGTCATGGGGGCGGCCAGGACGACCTGGCCCACCGCCCGCTCGATGGCCCCGAAGGTCTCGGTGGCCCCGGCCGGATCCGGTGCCGGCGAGGGATACGGGCTGGCCACGGTGCTGTTCACGGGCCGCATGCTACGGCGCATCTCGCTCCCAGGGAGCCTGGCAGTCACGGTCCGCCGGAGGCCGGCAATCACGGTCGGCCGGAGGCTGGGAGAATGGTGGCCGTGGCACGCAGCCGGTTCCGCTCGGTCCGCTTCGATCTCGAGGCCGCCGTGGTCGCGGCGCGGATCGTGGACAACGCCGGCGGGACCGCCGCCCCCGACCTTTTGGCCGCCGGCCTGGGCTACTCCGGCACCAACAACGGCACCTACCTGACCCGGCTGGCCAACGCCCGGCTCTTCGGCCTCCTGGCGGGCCGGGGCGAACGGATCGAGCTCACCGACCGGGGGCGCCGGATCCTGGCCGGCGAAGAACCCGATTCCTCCGATGCCCGCCGCGAGGCCTTTCTCTCGGTGCCCCTTTTCCGCGCCGTGGTCGAGTCCCTGGCCCCCGGCGGGGCCCTGGGGGACCGCTCGGAACTGGCGATGGCACTCACCCGGGAGTTCGGGGAGCCCGAGGACAAGGCTCCTCTGGTGGCGGCCAAGCTCCTCGACTCCGCCCGTCAGGCCGGCCTGACCCGACGGGGACCGGACGGGAACATCCAGCTCAGAGGCCTTCACCCGAGTTTTACCACTGTGGAAAACATCTCTCCCGACATGCCGGGAAGGCGAGGAGTAAAGTTTCGCCGCACCCGGTCAGGCGGTCGATCTCCCTCGGCCGCCCGGGAGCGGGGAGGCGACATGCACGACGACCAGATGTTCCTCGACGAGGGCCCCGAAGACAGCGCCCGGACCCGCAGCGGAGTCTCCCCCTGGCGCCGGGTGGGTGTGGTCGCCGCCGCCGTGGCCTGTCTGGCCCTGGTGGCCGTTCCCGTCAGCGTGGCCCTCACCGGTTCGAGCGCACCGACGGCCGCCCACCACCCGAAGACGACCGGCAAGTCGAAGACCCTCGGATCGGGCCCGGCCGAGCACCAGGTTCTCGGAGCCCTGAGCGCCACCACCGACTCGGGCAGCTTCGACTTCGCCTACTCCCTGAAGACCACCCCGCCCACCCAGACCGTGCCGACGACGACGTCCACCACCGTCTGCCACACGATGCAGGTCCCCGCCGGGTCCAACTTCTCGCCCCCCATGATGCCCAGCGGGGGCTCGGTGTCGGTGTCGTCCTCGGCGTCAGGCTCGGCGTCGGGGTCCGGCATCTACGGCGCGACGTCGACCGCTTCGGGGGCCCTCAAGGCCACCAGGGCGACGGCCACCACGAGCGGGAAAAAGGCGACCACCAAGGCCGGAGCGGTTTCCCAAGCGCCGGTCCCCATGAATCTCCCGCCCTCGGGTAGCGGCGGTACGCAGACGGTCACCGAGTGCAGCGGTGGCGGTCAGGTCACCAATCCCGGGACCCCGGTCAACGGAAGCGGCATCTCCAACACCAGTCCGCAGGCGACACTGATCGACGCCAACGTGGGATCGGGCGGGGGCGGCCTCAAGGTCTCGCTCCGGCTGAACAGCACCACCCTCTACGAGGACCTGGGCAACGCCCTCGAGACCGGCTTGGCGCCGCCTCCGAGCCAGGCCAATGCCCCCGGTCAACAGATCTCGGGCTTCGCCGGTATCACCGAGAGCACCATCGGGAACCGTGAAGGGGCCGTCGCCATGATCGGGCTGGCCAGCCCCACCGGCTACCTCGACCTCTACCAGCAGGACATCAACGGGGCCACCCAGACCGGGACGTCCACGCTGAACGGTGTGCCTGTCACCGTCTACAAGGTGGCCGTCGACCCCACCCAGTTCGAGAGCAACCCCGCCATCACGCCCGAGGAAACGAAGGCGGCGACCGCCGCGGCCACGCTGCTTCATTCGGAGGGTTACACCGGCACCACCGACGAGATCTCGATCGACGCCTCGGGCTTCATCCGTGAAGTGAACGCGGTGGCCAATTTCTCCGACGGCGGCACGGTCGTCCTCGACCTCACCCTCACGAACTTCGGCTGCGCCGGAACCGTCCTCATGCCGGGACAGCAGGGGCCGAACGATCCGCCGTCGGGCTGCACGTCACCCGACACCGGTCAGCCGCCGACGGCACCCTCGTCGTCCACCACGCCGGCGCCGTCCCCGGACGCGTCGTCCACCACGACCACCACGCAGGTGCTCCCGACGGTTCCCCCCACGACGCCGGTGGCGTCCACCGACCCGAGCACGACGTCGACGACCACGGCGTCGACCACCACCTCGACGAGCTGAGCCGGTCGTCAGCCGGTGGCCGGTGGCCGGTGGCTGAGTCCGGTGACTCAGGTGAGCGCGTACGGATGGTCGCGGTGCGGCCGGGCGAAGCGCATGTGCAGCGAGATGGCGCCGCTGGCCAGCGCGGCATAGAAGCACCACAACGAGGCGAAGCCGTCGGCCGTCAGCCGGGCCAGGATGACCACGGCCACCACGTTGGCCAGTCCGAAGACGACGATATCGCGGTAGCCCGAAAACAAAAGTGACCCGCAGGTGGCCACGATGTACAGCCCCACGACCACGAAGCCGTTTTTCAGGCCGATGCTGTAGGCGATGTGGAAGTGGCCGAGTTTCACCGTGATCCCATTGCGCAGCATGGTGATGAGCAGCACGACGGCCACCCCCACGCCCAGTAAGAAGAAGGGCGTGATCAACCAACGCCTGCGGGCGGTGGATTCGAGTCTCAAGATGGCCAGAGGCACCACGATGGGTACCACCACGAAGGCGATCACCAGGTAGATCCAGGTGGCGATTCGGGCGGCCAGGTGCGGAACGTGGCCCTGGAGTCCCCACCACACCAACGACTCGTCGATCTGATGGGCCCCCAGCAGTACCGGCGTGGCCGCCAGGAGCAGATAGTTTCTCCGTCCCCGCAGATGCCGGCACGCGTCGACGCCGATCCCGGTGACGACGAGGCCGACGGCCAGGTCACCTTCGGGAGAGAAGCACACACCCGAAACGTAGTCCGGGTCGTCATGCTCAGATGACCGAGGCACCGGGCGGTAACGTGCGACAGTGCCGGACCGTGAGGAACTTACCCCCATCAGAGGCGCGGTCCGGGGCTCGGCTGATCTCGGCGTCACGCGTCGCTGACGATCGCGCCGCCGTATGACACCGACAGAGCGCAGCGAAAAGCGACATCTTCCCGCCGGCGTGCTGGCGCGCCGCTGGGCCGCGCTGGTGATGGCCCTCGCCGTCGTTCTCGTCCTGGTGGTGACCCTGACTCCGACGGATCACAAAGGAGCAGTCCACAGTTCTCACCGCACCGCGGCGTCGCTCCGACCCCGGCCGCTGCCGCGACCGCGACCGGATCACCCCGACAGCGCCTGTCCGGCGGTGAAGGATCCGCTGCCGGGCATGCCGGCGGTCACCGATCCGTGCAACATCTACGCCGCCGACGCGGCCGGTGATCTGGCTCCGGCGGCGCAGGCGGCGCGGCCCCTCGTCTACGTGCCCAACAGCCTCAGCGACACGGTGGACGAGATCGACCCATCGACGTACAAGGTCATCAGGGAGATCCCCGTCGGAGCGCTTCCCCAACACGTCGTGCCGTCATGGGATCTGAAGACGCTCTGGGTCACGAACGACCAGGGCAACAGCCTCACGCCCATCGACCCCGTCACCGGCGACCCCGGCACCCCGGTGCACGTCGAAGATCCCTACAACATGTACTTCACCCCCGACGGCCGCTATGCCATCGTGGTGGCCGAGGCCCTGCAGCGCCTCGACTTCCGCGATCCCCACACCATGGCCCTCGTCCACTCGCTCCCCGTGCCCTGTCACGGAGTGGACCACATGGACTTCTCGGCCAACGGCCAGTACCTGATCGCCTCCTGTGAATTCTCGGGCCAGTTGCTGAAAGTCGATGTGGCCACTCAGTCGGTGGTGGGCACCTTGGCCCTCGAGGCGGGCGACGAACCGCAGGACGTGAAGCTCTCGCCCGACGGGACCATCTTCTACGTGGCCGACCTGAAGGCGGCCGGTGTCTGGGAGGTGGACGGCGACTCCTTCAAGGTCCTCGGCTTTCTCCCCACCGGCAAGGGGGCCCACGGTCTCTACGTCAGCCGCAACGCCCAGGACCTCTATGTCTCGAACCGCGACGCCGGCACCGTCTCAGTGGTCTCGTTCGCCACCCGCCAGGTGGTCGCCACCTGGGTGCTACCTCCGGAGAGCGGGAACCACATCGGGTCCGGGAGCAACCTGGCCAGTCCCGACATGGGGGGTGTCTCGGCCGACGGCAAGGTGTTCTGGCTGTCGGGCCGCTACGACGCCGACGTCTACGCCATCGACACCGCGACGGGACAGGAGATCGGCCGGGTTCCGGTCGGCTTCAGCCCCCACGGGGTCTGCGTCTGGCCCCAACCCGGCCGCTATTCGCTCGGCCATACCGGGATCCTGCGATGAAGGGCGTCCGGAGATCGGCGGCGGCCGACCGGTGCGAAGACCCGGTGCCAACATGAATAGGGTGGGCGCTCGATGACGAAGGTGCGTTCCGCCGTCCAGTGGTCCCGCCGCTCGGTACTGGCCACGGCCGCCGCCGCCGTTCTGAGCGCCTGCGGCGTGGGCGCCTCCAAGCAGGCGGGCCGGCCCCGGCGTCGTCCGCCCGCCACCACGACGAGCACGACAACGACAACGACGGCGCCGCCCACGGGGCCGGCTACCTATGTGGCCAACGGATCCCGGTCAGGAACCGGCGTGGCCCTCACCTTCCACGGATCGGGGGACATCGCCCTCACGCAGCAGCTGCTGTCCGAAGCCCAGCAACACTCCGCCCCCATCACCGTGTTCGGCGTAGGCACCTGGATGGCCGCCAATCCCACCATCGCCCACCAGATCCTCGACGGGGGCCACACCCTCGGGAACCATACCTATGACCACCCCGACCTCGGCTCCCTGGCCCCCGCCGCCGTGGCCGACGAGATCCAACGCTGCGCCACCGTCCTCTCGGGGCTCGAGGGCGACAACGGCCGCTGGTTCCGCCCGTCGGGGATCGTGGTGCCCACCAGCCTCATCCTCGATCAGGCCGGCCTGGCCGGGTACCCGGTGTCCGTCGGCTACGACGTCGATCCCCTCGACTACGAAGACCCCGGCGCCGCCGCCATCGTGGCCCGGGTGACCGCCGCGCTGCGCCCGGGCTCGATCGTCAGCCTGCACACGGGCCACGCCGGAACCGTCGAAGCCTTCGCCGACCTGGTGCAGCTGATTCGCGGCCGCAACTTGAGGCCGGTTCTCATCGGCGACCTGCTGAAGTTGTAGGGCGCCGCCCGATCCTTCGGTCGCTCAGCGCCGCTGCGAGGTGGTGACGAGGTCATCGGCCCCGCCGCTGTGGCTCCTGTCGGCATCGCCGCCGGCCGGGTCCGTCTCGGCCTGTTCCAGACCGATGTGGGGCAGTACCCGGTCCAGTGATTTCGGGAACCACCAGTTGGCCTTGCCGATGAGGAGCATCACGGAGGGGACGACGGCCATGCGGATGACGATGGCGTCCACCAAGATGCCGCCGGCCAGTCCCAGTCCGAATTCCTTGATCACCCGCTCGCCGCCCAAGATGAACGAACCGAACACCAGGATCATGATCAGCGCGGCGGCGGTGATGGTCTTGCCCGTGGCGGCCAGGCCGTTTCGCACCGCTGTGCGGTTGTCCCCGGACTTGAGCCACTCCTCGTGGATCCGGGTGACGAGGAAGACCTGGTAATCCATGGACAGCCCGAAGAGGATGGCGAACAACATCACGGGCAGGAAAGCCTCGATGGGTCCGGCCCGGTTGACGCCGAAGACCGAACCGAGCCATCCCCACTGAAAGACCGCTACCAGGATCCCGAATGCGGCGCCGATGGAGAGCACGTTCATGGCGGCGGAGACGAGCGGGATCACGATGCTTCTGAAGACGACCGACAGAAGCAGGAACGACAACAGCACCACCAGGCCGATGAACAGAGGCAACTTGGCCGACAGCACATGGGCGAAGTCGATGAAGATGGCCGTCGTCCCCCCCACCAGCACCGTCATCTGCGAACCGGAGACGGCGGCGGGGATGGTCTGCTGACGCAGGTGGTACACGAGATTGGTGGTGGCCGCGTCCTGCGGGGCACTGGCGGGATAGACGTTGATCAACGCCACCTCGGTTCCGTTCTTGGACGGGATCAGGATGGGAGGGGCCACGCTCTGAACATCGGGCTGGGCGGCCACATCGGTCACCACCCGGGCCAACGTCGCGCTCTGCGACGAGTTGTGCACGACGGAGACCAATTCGAGCGGTCCGTTGAACCCGGGACCGAAACCGCGCGCCAGCATGTCGTAGGCCACGCGTGTGGTGGACCCGGCGGGGTCGTTGCCCTGGTCGGCAGAGCCCAGACGCAGGGAGAAGAAGGGCAGGGCGATGCACACGATGACCACGACGGCGACGGCGGCGGGGACGACGGGGCGGCGCTGGACGATGCCGGCCCACCGGGGCCAGAAGCCCTTGGTTCCGGTGCCCACGATGCGGGGACCGTTGGTGGCCAGGCTCGTCTTCTGCCGCCGCGACAGCACCCGTGGTCCGATGAACCCGAGCAGCGCGGGCAGCAGAGTGAGCGCGGCGATCATGGTGAGCGCCACCCCGAGGGCGGCGGCGATGGCCAGGCCGTAGAGGAACGACACGCCCAGGGCGAACATCCCGAGCAGGGCGATGCACACGATGATGCCGGCGAAGAGCACGGCCCGCCCCGAGGTGTTCACCGCGTTCACGATCGAGGTTTCGGGATCATTCCCGGCGATCAGGCCCTGGCGATGTCGGGTCACGATGAACAGCGCGTAGTCGATCCCCACGCCCAGGCCGATCAGCAGCACCAAGGTGGTGGAGAACTCCGGCATCTTGATGACGTTGCTGAGCAGCCCGATCAGGCCCACGGCGGTGCCGAGCGAGGCCAGGGCGGAGATCAGCGGCAGGGCCATGGCGAAGACCGATCCGAAGACGAGCCACAGCACGATCCCGGCCAGCAGCACCCCGATCAGCGTGCCGGCGCCGAAGGACGGCCTCACGGCACTCTCCGCCAACTGGCCCGCCACCCCCACGGTGACACCGTGGCCGTCGGCCGTCTTGGCCGTGTTCACCAGGTCGGTGGCCACGGCAATCTTCAGGTTCTGGGCCTGCTTGTCGAACGTCACCGAGGCGAAGGCCACGTGGCCGTCCTTGCTCACCCGGGTGGCACCCTGGGGCCCGTAGGGCGAGACGATGTTGGTGACGTGCGGCACCTTGGCCACCTTGGCCAGCATCGTGTTGATCTGCGCCTCGACGGCCGGGTCCGTCACGGTCGTGGCCCCCGACGTCCCGAACACGATCTGATCGGTGTCGCCCGAGACCTTGGGCGAGGCCGCTTTCAGAAGGTTGATGGCGTCGGTCGAATCCGTCTTGGGCAGCGAGAAGCTGTTCGAGTAGTTGCTTCCCACCGCACCCGAGATGCCGCTCACGACCACCAGGGCCACGACCCAGAAGCCGACGACCAACCAACGATGACGGACACACCAGGTAGCGAGAGCGCGCATGACGGGAACTCCTCTTATGGCTGAGGCTGGGGGGACAGCCGGTGGGGGATGACGGGGGCGGAGGTGGAGGTGGAGGCGGTCGCCAAGGGCAGGATCACGTCGTTGATGACCTGCGCGGCGAAGTTCTGGTCCGGACTCTCACCGTAGGTGAGGAGGTGCTGGATCGCGAGCGCGGGAAAGAGCGAAACCAGGAGGTCGAGATTCCGGTCGGCCGGCATCTCCCCGCGGGCCACGGCCCGTTCGAATACCTGCTTCAGCCCCGCCCGGCCGGGATCGAGCTGGCGCTCCCGGAACACCCGGCGCAGCTCGGCGTCACGGGCCAGCGCCGTGATCATCCCGAACATCAACTGGGTGACGAACTGGCTGTCGGTGCTGCCGGCGCGCTGGGCAATGGCCTCGAGGTCGCCGCGCAGGCTGCCGGTGTCGGGCACCGGCGGGTTCCTCTTCAGGCCGTGCAGGGCGTCGACGACCAACTCGGCCTTGCCCGACCACCGGCGGTAGATGGTGGTCTTGCTGGCCCGGGCCCGGGCCGCCACGGAATCGATGGTCAGCCGGTCGTAGCCGATCTCGGCCAGCAATTCGAGCGTCGCCTTACGCAGTGCCACGTCGCGCGAGGCGTCGAGGGGACGGCCGCCGTGATGCTCGTTCTCCTCGACCTTGCTCGTCTCTGCGGGGGGCATCTCAGATCCTCATCGACCGGCAGGGTCCAATTCTTAAACGATACGGTATCGTACTCTATCTGGGGCCTCGGGAGGTGGGAGCGCCCATAGGCCAAACTTCACCCATGTCCAAGACCAGGCGGGACCTTCGCTTCGCCGTCATCGGCGCCGGGATGTCGGGGATCCTGTCCGCCATCAAGCTGAAGGAAGCCGGATTCACGGATTTCACCGTCTACGAGAAGGCGGACCGGTTGGGCGGGACCTGGCGGGAGAACACCTATCCCGGGCTCTCCTGCGACGTGCCGTCGCACCTCTACTCCTACTCGTTCGCCCCCAATCCCGACTGGAGCCACCTCTACTCGCCGGGACCCGAGATCCAGGCCTACTTCGAACGGGTGGCCGACCAGTACGGCGTGATGCCGTATATCCTTCGGCGACGAGGTGGTGCGCTGCCGTTTCACCGGGGGCCGGTGGCACATCGAAACAGCCCATGGGGTGCGTGACGAGGTCGACGTCGTGATCGCCGCCACCGGGGTGCTTCATCACCCGAGGTATCCCGACATCGACGGCCTCGACTCCTTTGGAGGCGCTCTCTTCCACAGCGCCCGGTGGGACCACTCCGTGTCCATCGACGGGGCTCGCGTCGGGATCATCGGGACGGGATCAACGGCCATGCAGATCGTGGCCGGCATCGTCGACCGAACGCAGAGGCTCACGCTGTTCCAGCGCACGGCCCAATGGGTCATGCCGTCTGTCAATCCGTCGTACACGCCCGAGGAGCAGGCCGCCTTCCGCGCCGATGGACGCGTGATGCAGGATCTGCGCCAGAGCGTGGCCGATCTCTTCGACCACTTCTCCGACGGGATCGTCAACGCCTCATCGCCGGAGATGAAGGTGATCGAGCAATTCTGCCTCGACAACCTCGAGAAGAACGTGGCCGACCCGGCGCTGCGCGAACGTCTGCGGCCGGACTACCGCGCCGGCTGCAAACGTCTCGTCGTCTCGGCCAATTTCTACGAGGCCATCCAGAAGCCGAACGCCGTATTGGTCACCGAAGCCATCGACGCCGTCGAGCGGGCCGGGATCCGCACCGCCGACGGCCGGTTGCACGAGCTCGATGTCATCGTGCTGGCCACCGGTTTCCAGGTCAACGCCTTTGTCCGGCCCATGGCGGTGCTCGGGCGTGACGGAGCTGATCTCAGCCAATTGTGGAAGGACCGGCCCGAGGCCTATCTCTCCATCTCCGTCCCCGACTTCCCCAACTTCTTCATGCTCAACGGACCCAACGGACCGGTGGGAAACTTCTCGCTCATCGAGGTGGCCGAACTGCAGCTGGGCTACATCATGCAGTTGGTCGAGCGCTTGCGTGGCGGTGAGGCCCGAGAGATCAGCGCCACCGAGAACGCCATGACCACGCTGGAGGACGCCCGCGTGGTGGCGGCCGAGAACACGATCTGGTCGACGGGATGCCACAGCTGGTACCTCGACGATCGCGGCGTTCCCGCCGTCTGGCCCTGGCCGTTCTCGCAGTTCCGGACCGAGATGGCCGAGCCCAAGTGGGAGGCCTACGAGCTCCGGGGCTGACCAGGTGGCGACGGTCGACTCCGCGGACGAAGGTGCGAAATCATCCTTTGGGATGAGGAGAATTCCACCGTGGCAGGGCTCATGATTTCCCCCGCTTCCTTAACGTGACCACGGGCGGGGGAGTTCCCGAGCCCCCCAGGGAACTTACCCGCCCGTGATTGGCAGGGTCGCCGGACCCGAGGGGTCAGTCGAGGAGATCGGGGTCGGCGCGCAGCTCGGCGCGCACGGCCGCTTCCCAGAAGCCGAGGAAGCCCTCCCCGGCGCTGTTGGCCATGAAGTCGAGGAACGTCTTCGGCAGCGGAGACGGCGCATTGCTACCGGCGGCCCGGACATGCCAGGCCCGCTGGCAACGCTGTTCGAGGGCGACGGCGCGCTGGTGCACGGCCCGCGCCGATCCGCCCAGCACGAAGACGCCGTGGCCGGCGAGAAGAGCGAGGGACGCGCCGGCCATCTGCTCGACGGCGCGCCGGGCGCTGGCCGGATCGTTCACCGGGCCTTCGTACTCGTTCACCAAGCAGAGCTCGCCCCCGCCGCCGAGGGCCGAGCTCTGGTCCATCACCGGGGGTACCTCGCCCATGTCGGCCCACACCGTTGCGTACAGGGGATGGTTGTGCACCGCCCAGGCGACATCGGAGCGCAGCTTGTGCATCTCCAGGTGCAGAGGGACGCCGAGCGGCACGGGCCAGTCCCCTTCGACCACCCGGCCGTCGAGGTCGATCCGCAGCACCTGCGAGGGCCGCAGTTCGGCCCAGGTGATCAACCATGGATTGCACAGCAGGGTGCCGTCGCCCAGGTTCACGGTGATATGGCCGGCCAGGTGGTCGTTGTAGCCCTCTCGCCACAAGGTGCGGGCCAACACGACCAGTTCCTCGCGCGGTGACAGGTCGGGGATCAGTTTGTCGGCCGTGGGGGTGAAGTCCATGGGCATCTCCTATCCCTCGGGCAGGACGCGGTCGGGCAGCGGGTGGCGGTACAGGGCGGCGGCGTTCCCGCTGCACATGGCCCGCAGCTCGGCGGGCGGGATGTGGCCCCAGTACTTCTCGATCACGGCCTGGGTATCGGGCCAGGTGCTGTCGCCGTGGGGGTAGTCGACCTCGACCATCACGTGGTCGATCCCGATCCGGTGCCGGGTGTCGATGGTCGACGGGTCATCGAGGGTGCAGAACCAGAAGTTCCGCTTGAGCACCTCGGCCGGGGGGAGATCGCCCCAACCCCGTCCGTAGCCGGAACGCTCCACCATGTTGTCGAGCCGGTCGAGCAGCATGGCCACCCAACCGATCCCCCCTTCGCTCATGGCGATCTTGAGACCGGGGTGGCGCATGGGGTGTTCGGACCACAGCCACTCGGCGCACGCCTGCAGGGACTGCTGCCCGAACAGCGTGGCCCCCAGCTGGAGGATCGGAGCCCCCGGCGGTGCCTTGGGCATACCCGAGCTGCCGACGTGCAGCGACACCACGGTGTCGGTGTCGACAATGGCTTCGATGATGGGGTCCCAGTGGGCGCGGTCCCACAGCGACGGCAGGCCGATCTCGTGCGGGCGCTCGGGGAGTGTCACCGAGGTGAAGCCGCGCTCGGCGTTGCGGCGGATCTCGGCCACGGCCAACGCCGGATCGCTCAAATAGGTGATCCCGAGGGGCACGATCCGCTCGGGGTGGACCTGGTACCAGGCCTCGTAGAGCCAGTCGTTCCAGGCCCGGATGCAGGCCAGCCCGAGGTCGCCGTCCGACGCGTTGAAGAACACCCGCCCGCAGAAGCCGGTGATCTGGGAGGGGAAGTTGACCGACGCCCATACCCCGTTGATGTCCATGTCGCGCACCCGGGCTTCGATCTCGTAGCAGCCGGGGCGCATCTGGTCGAAACGGAACGGCTCCAGGCTGTAGGTCTCCGGACGCCGTCCGGCCACGGCGTTCATGCCCACCTGGGTGTAGCGCTCCCCCTCGAACTCCCACACCTGGTGCCCCTCGGGTGTTTCCACGATGTGCGGTGCCCGGTCGGCCAGGTTCGCCGGCAGCCGTCCCTCGAAGGTGTCGGGAGGCTCCACCACGTGATCGTCGACCGAGATCACCGAGGCGAAGACCTGGCGCGGGCTCGGGTCGGGGAGGAAGAGCTCGTCCTCGGTCACTTCTTGCGCCATGACTGCCCCCTGCTGCGAAGGATAGGCCCGTCGACGGGGTTGGGCCACGCGACGCCGACCCCGCGGGGTGCGGGCTATATCGGCAGGGTCAGGCCCGTCTCGAGCAACGTCTTCAGGCTCGAAATGACGACCGGCCAACCGTATGTGATGCCCGGCAGCACCGCGCTCCCGGTTTCGAAGCCGTCGTGCACGACGGTCAGCTTCACCATCTCCCCCACCGGCTCGATGTCGAAGGCCACTTTCGACCGGGGCTCAGAGGAAATCTTGGCCAGGTGCTCGTCACTCATGGAATGCGACGCCGCCCATTCGGGGGTGAAGGTGTGCCAGGTGTACGCCAACCGGCGAAAGGGTTCGGACTCGAGGACGACCTGCTCGGGATCGGAGATCGTCACGCCGTTCTGCACCACGGTGATCACCGACCCCACGGCCCAGTCGGACTCGAACGTCACGTCCCAGTACTGCTTCGTGAAGGCCGGTTCGGTCAAGGCCTGCCAGAGGCGCTGTGGCGTGGTGTTGATGTAGCTCGTGTAGACGAACTCAGGCTCCTCCATGGCGGTGCTGTGCTCCAGTGCTCTCTTCAGGTCCGCCAGCGCGTGTACCCGTTGCCGGTCGTAGCGGGTGATCCAGCGTTCGGCGATCTCGTTGATGGGCGCCGCATTCAGGTAGTGCAGCTTTTCCCGGCCCCGCCAGACGGTGGTGACCAGATTGGCCGCCTCCAAGACGGCCAGATGCTTGCTGACCGACTGCCGGGCCATCTCCAGACCGGCACAGAGCTCGCGCAGCGTTTGTCCGTTGCGCTCGTTCAAGCTGTCCAGCAGACGGCGCCGGCTCGGGTCGGCCAGTGCCTTGAAGACCTCGTCCATCAGCCCCAGCTGCTGATGGACATGTCGTCAGGGTAGGGGGTGGCCTTGCCGCTTTCGAACCCGGCTTTCAGCCCGAGGAGAAACAGTGCCCACTTGGTACTGCAGTGATGCATGAACTCGACCGGTTGGCGCCAGTCGCCATGGGTGAAGAGCACCACCGTCTCCTCCCCTGATGCGGTGAGGTCGAACGTGAGTGTCGTGCCCACCCACTCGTCGGGCCCCGCCACGCAGCGCCAACCGACGTGACGGTCAGCCTCGAGGGCGACCACTTCCATGACGGCGGCCGGCTCGGGCTGGCCGAAGAAGAACCGGATCGCTCCCCCGGGCTTCGCGTCCCCGTCGACGTCACGCGTCCACCATTCGGAGAGGCCTGCGGTCGTGGCCAGCTTCTCGTAGACCTGTCGGGGCGGTGCGGTGATCCCCACGCGGTGTCGGATGTCAGCCATTTTCTTCGATCCTTTCGTCGTGCCGATAGACATGCATCCATCCGGCTGCCTAACGATAAGCAGCTAAATGGCTGCATGTCAACCGGCCCGGTAGGTAATCAGCGGCCAGGAGGCAATCGGCGGGCAGAGGTCGGGAGCGCCGGAGCGCCACGGTGTACCGTCGGCCGACGTGACCGATCCCTGGTTGGACGATGCCTGTGGCCTGGTCGACGCCTTCCGCCAGGGGACGATCTCACCGCTCGAGGCCCTGGAAGCCTGCATCGGGGCCATCGGCCGTTCGTCTCTCAACGCCTTCAGCCACACCGACTTCGATCGGGCGCGCCAGGCGGCCAAGGGGGCCGACGTCACGCTTCCGTTCGGAGGGGTGCCCTTCGGGGTGAAGGAGCTCGAGCGGGTCCGGCACTGGCCGTACACCGAGGCGTCCACCCTCTTTCGCGACCGCGTCTCGGTCAGCGACCAGACCTCCATCACCCGGCTGCGGGCCTCGGGCGCGGTGCTCGGCGCCCAGACCACGGCCAGCGAGTTCGGGGGCATCAACTGCACGTCGACAGAACTGCACGGAACGACGCGCAACCCATGGGACCCGTCGCGGACACCGGGGGGTTCGTCGGGGGGGACGGCGGCGGCAGTGGCCGGGGGCCTACTGCCCATCGCCACCGGGAGCGACGGCGGCGGATCGATCCGAATACCGGCGGGCTTTTCCGGCCTGTTCGGGATGAAGGCCACCTACGGCCGCATTCCGAAGGGCCCCGAAGCGGGCATCGAACCACTCACCAGCGTGCTCGGATGCCTCAGCCGGTCGGTGCGCGACACGGCCCGTTTCTTCGACGTCTGCAGCGGCTTCGATCAGCGCGATCCGTTGAGCTTGCCCGCCGTGGGCGGCTGGGAGGCCGCCCTCGGAACCCACCAGCTGGCCGGGAAGACGGTGGTCATCGCCCCCGATCTGGGCACGGCCCGGGTGCGCGACGAGGTGGCCGAGGTGGTGAGGGCGGCGGCGGAGACTTTGGCCAAGGCGGCCGGGCTGAAGGTAGTGGACCATCCGCTCACGTTGCCGCCGCTGCGCGGCCAGTGGGCCATGGCCGGGATGGTGAGTTTCATCGTCGACCTGGGAGGTGCCTATCCCGACCGGATCGAAGACCTGTCACCAGAGATGCGGATGGGTCTCGACTCGGCCCGGGAGCGATTCAGCCTGGAGCGGGCCGCCTCCATCGAGGCCTGGCGCCGGCAGTTGAACGAAGCCATGGCCGACATCTTCGAGGTGGCCGACTTCGTCATGGCCTCGACCAACCCCGATGTCGCCTTCGCCGCCGAGGGTCCGCCCCCCTCGACCATCCCCGGGGCCGATCTGATCCATGAGATCGGCTTCGCCCGGGCCATCATGAACAACGCGGCGTTGACCGCCCCCTCCAATATGAACGGCAGCCCGGCCATGAGCATCCCCGCCGGCACGGTGGACGGGCTCCCGGTGGGACTCCAGGTCCTGGCCGGGCATCACCGCGAGCCCCTCCTGCTCGACCTCGCCCTGGTGGCGGAACGGGAATTGCGGTGGCCGAAGGTGGCACCCGGCTCCCCGATTTAAGCTTGGTCCGGAATCGATGACGGGTCCTGGTTCACGAAGGGTCCGTCCCTGAAGGGGGGCGCGGTGTCTGAGCGCTACGTGATCATCTCGGCCGACGGCCACTGCGGGCTGCCCTTGGCCGACTACCGGCCCTACCTGGACGCCCGTTTCCACCGCCCCTTCGACGACTGGGTGGCCCAGAAAGAGGGCGAGCGGGCCCAGAAGCTGGAGACGAACTTCGAGTACATCATGGGCTGGGAGACCTCCAACGAGGAAGGGCTCCGCGGTGCGTATGACTCCGACGTGCGCGACAAGGAACTCGACCAGGACGGGGTCTCGGCCGACGTCCTCTTCGCCGACGCCGACGCCATCACGGGGATGGGCTCGCCGCCGTTCAACGCCGGGCTGGCGGCGGGCGAGATCGATGACCCCGACCTCGCTTTTGCCGGGGCCCGGGCCCACAATCGTTTCCTGGCCGAACTGTGTTCGTCATCTCCCGAGCGCCGGGCCGGCATCGCCTTGATCCCGCTGTGCCACGACCCGGCGCGCGCCGTGGAGGAAGCGCAGTGGGCGGCTGACCAGCCCGGGATCCGGGGCGTGATGATCCCCACCATGTGGCGCGACCGACCGCCGTACTCGAGCGAGGTCTACGAACCGTTCTGGGCGGCCTGCGCCGCCGCCCACCTGCCCGTGCACACCCACTCGGGCGAGGCACCGCAGGAGGAGTACAACGGCCACCTCGGGATCTACCTGGCCGAGGTGGTGTGGTGGGCGGCCCGGCCGTCATGGCATCTGCTGTTCTCCGGCGCCTTCGAACGAAACCCCGATCTCATGTTCGTCGTCACTGAAGCGGCCGCCTACTGGATTGCCGACTCCAAGTGGAAGTGGGACCAGTACATGGGCGGGGGACATACGACGAAGAAGATGGCGGCGCTGCTCGAGGGGAAGATCTCAAAGCTCCCGTCGGAGTACTTCGGCACCAACCTCTTCGCCGGGGCGTCCACCATGTCGAAGGAGGAGATCCGCCGGCGCCACGTCCTCGGCCTCGACGCCGTCATGTGGGGGACGGACTACCCGCACCCCGAGGGCTCGTGGCCCAACACGGCGGTGAAGCTCAAGACCGACTTCTGCCAAGTTCCCGTGGAGGAGACGAAGCAGCTCCTCGGTGCAACGGCGGCCAAGGTCTACGGCTTCGATCTCGAGGCGCTGCAGCCCATCGCCGACCGCATCGGCTATACCCCGCAGGACCTGGGCCAGGATCCATCGCTCCAGGCCGACCCGGACGCGGCGGCAACGGCGAAGTGGTGGCTGGCCGAGTACGGGATCACGCCGACGCGCTGAGCCACCGGCGCGCTGAGCCACCGGCGCGCGCACGAGTGCAAACGGTGTTCGAAAGGAAGCGAGACGATGCGAACAATGCGGTTCAACCACATGGAGCTGTCATTTGCGCCGGGGACGCTGACCAAGGAATTTCGCGCCGACGTGGACACCTTTTACTGTGACGTCCTCGGTTGGAACTCGCTCGACACCGAGGTGGTCGGGCATTGACGTCCCTCCCACGACTGAAGTCATGGGATTCCCGGGTGCTCATGCGGCGACCGGTCGGGTT
>PLXQ01000026.1 GCA_003151475.1 Acidimicrobiaceae bacterium
GGATCGACCGGCGGCACCCACCTCGCCGCACCCGTTGTCGGCATGGCGTCCACCCCCGACGGCGCTGGCTACTGGTTGGTGGCCAGCGACGGTGGCGTCTTCACCTTCGGCGACGCCCCCTTCGAGGGTTCGGCGTCGGGACGCCCGCTTGTCCAACCGATCATCGCCATGGTCCGGGTTCCGAACGGATCGGGCTACTGGTTGGTGGAGGGCCGCAAGAACCCCCTGACCGGAAAGATCGTGGTGATCGACCCCGGTCACAACGGCGGCAACGGCGCCGATCCCGCGTACATCAACGCCCCCATCTTCAACGGGCGTGAGGAAGAGACATGTGACACGACCGGTGCGGCCACCGACGGCGGCTACAGCGAGGCGCAGTTCAACTTCAACGTCGCCAACTACCTGGCCGCCGACCTCCGGGCCCAGGGAGCCACCGTCGTCCTGACCCGCACCACGAACACCGGTGTCGGGCCGTGCGTCACCCAACGGGCCTCCATCGGCAACGACGCCCACGCCGACGTGGCGCTCTCCATCCACGCCGACGGCGGCCCCCCCGGGGGTCGGGGATTCGCCGTTCTCGAGCCCGTGGCTGACGGGCCCAATAATGCCGTCATCGGTTCCTCGGACAGTTTCGGGACCGACCTCCGCAACAGCTTCCTGGCCGGGACGGGAGAACCGGTGAGCAACTATGACGGGGTGAACGGCGTCCAACCCCGTGACGATCTCGGTGGGATCAACCTCACCACGGTCCCGAAGGTCTTCATCGAGTGCGCCAACATGCGCAATGCCACCGACGCCGCCCTCATCGTGAACCCGGCGTGGCAGATGGAGGCGGCATCGGCCATCGACGCGGGCATAACAACGTTCCTACAGGGCCACTGAGAGATACAGGGCCACTGAGAGTTACAGGGCCACTGAGAGTTACAGGGCCACTGAGAGATACAGGGCCACTGATGGCGGCGCGAAGGACGCCGTCGTCAGTGTCGGATCAGAGCAGTGGCGGTGGGGGAGGGATCGCCCCGGGGCCCACGTCGCCCGCTCCACCGAGTCGGCTCCAGCCGCTGTGGGGCAGCAGTCGGCTGTGGTAGGCGACGATGCCGGCTGATGCGAAGGTGAGATAGAGCGCGGCCAAAAGGACGCGCGCGGCGTCCACCCTGCTCCCCGACAACTGAAAGACGCCAGGAGCGAGGATGCGGCACACCTGGTACGCGAACACGGTCAACGACACGGCGGCGATCAGCACGGCGGCGAAGGACACGGCGGCGGCGTAGCTCTGGGCCACGCGTGCCACCGGACTCGGGAGGACCTGGGTCAGTTCGGGAAAGCGCAGACCCCGGCGCAGCGAGGTCATCAGGAGAAGCAGGGCGATGGCGACGATGATTGCGCCCAGCACGACGACGCGGGTAACGGAATCGCCCACGGGGTGCTGCGATCCGTTGGCGACGCCCTGGTGGCTGCCGATGAGCTGGACGAGGCCGAGCACGATGGCGAAGGTCCCGAACAACACGACGAAGATCGAGAAGAAAGACACACCGAACAGGTAGACGGCCAGAGGACGTCGACCGGTCGGATCGGGATCGGCACGGTTGGCCACGACGATCACGACGAATATCGCCACCAGAGCAGCCAGAGCGAAGAACACTCCCGCAGCGATAGCCAACGCTATGGGGATGATCGACGGTCCCCCGCCTGTGATGATGTTCATCGTTGGATTGTCGGGGTTCGACCCTCGGAAGTCAACCACTGAGCGCCCGTGCCTGCGCATCATCTCCCAGGCACCGAGGCGATAATCCTGCGCACGCGGAACCCAACAAAAGACGACGTCGGTAGGTCAAAGAGTGACAAGGTGACGAGACGGAATCGATTGTTCTTGTATCTGTTGACAACGGACCACCACCGCAGACGAGGAGGCACCGGTGAGCGATGTGTCGCAGGGTCCCGGCTGGTGGATCGCCTCCGACGGGAAGTGGTACCCACCGCAAGAGCACCCCGACAGGACCGCGACCGCTGAGACGACGTCCGCCGCTCCGGCATCTCGTTGGCTCGGAAAGAGCGAGCCACCGCGCCCGGAGTCGACATCGACCGGCTTCGAAGGGTCGCCGGAGGCGCCCGCAGGATCGAGTCCCGCTGACCTGCCACCGGCATCATGGTCACCTTCAGAGGTGGTAGCTCCAATGGTGACGACGGACGATCTTCCCGTGTTCGACCCGACGATCCACGTGCGCGAGGCGACGTCGCTCAGGTTCTGGATCCTCGGCGCGTTGGTGTTGGTGGCGCTGGCCGCCGCCGCCCTCATCGTTGCTCTGAGCTCTTCGTCCAACACATCGGGCTCTGCGCTTCAGACCGGAGCGGGGACGGCGAACATCGTCGTCACCCTTCCCCGAACGGGCCAGCCTTCGTTCTCGGGAACCCTCGACGGACGGCCCCTCACCGGTGTCATCAGTGGCAACGGGACGACGAACTCGATCGGCGGGGGGACCATCGCCGATTACCGGGGGCGCCTCGGTAGCGTGCCCTACGTGCTCCATGTGTCGCTCAAGCCGATTCAGAGCGGTCAGGTCACATTCGCTGTGACCGGTACCTACGGATCGAAACCGGTGACGGCCACCGCGGAGTTCGGGGCCTCGTCGGCGACGTCGCAGTCCCTCACCGTGCCGTTCAAAGGACGCGTCGGTACTCAGCCCGTCAGCGGCGTGGCCACGGCTACCGTCTCACGGGGCAACGGTGTCCGGATCAACGCCACCCTGTCGGTGTCGCCGGGATCGATCTGAACCGAGAATGCCGGGAAACAGCGGGTCGCCGAGCGGCGTTCAGGTTCAGGAACCTGAGCTGGCCTTCGAACCCTCGGCCTGGATGAACTGCTGGAAGCCAATGGTTTGATCAGCCGGGGGGGCGCTGACGCTCACCGGCGTGCCGTAGTGCGAAAAGCTGATCGTCTCGCTGACGCTCAGCTGTCCCGCCGCCTTCGTCGATTCGGTCGTCTGGAATTGGAAGGCCCGCAGCAGGTTGGCATTGTCTACGAACACTTTGAGATCGACGTTCTTCGTCTTCAGACCGGTCAGGGACTGCTGTATCCACGACGGGAGGTTGGCCTTCTTGAGCTCTTGCGAGACCTTGGATGCGTTCACCGTGACGTCGTAGCCGTTGACGGCGACACCATCGAGCGTCGACGGTCCGAGGGCGACCACGGTATTGCCCTGCTGAGCCAGCATCCGCAACATGGCCGACGGATTGGTGCCGACCCCCTGCGCACTCTGATCCTGCGATGCGTTTTGCAGAGACGAAAGGTCGATCGAGATCCAGGACTTCCCCGGCGCGATCTGGTCGAGTCCGGGAACATTTTCGTAGATCACACCACCGAGGTAGTCGGCCTCGATGGGCACCTGCTGCCCGGCGGCGGAGATGGTCATCTGTAGCTGGAGGGCGTCGTGGGTGAAGTCCATCGCCCCGGTTCCCTTTCCCGTCACCGTCGTGCCCGCGGCGTTGATCGACTCGGACATGGTGATCTGGGCCGTCTTGTCGCCCAGGGTGCTGTTCACGGCGGAAATGACCTCGGCACTGGCGCTCTTGCTGCCGCCGAAGATGACGGAGGCAGCGGCCACGAGAAGGACGACGACCAGGACCGTCAGAGCGGCGGCGACCGGAGTGCGCGAGCGTTTCTTCGGCGCATTGGCGGTCGGGGAGAGGGTGGGGCTTTCGGTGAAAGAGCCGTGGTGGCCCGCTGGGGCGGACCCCGAATATGCCGTCGGGCCGACGAAGCGAGAAGGCACCTCGGTCGCCTGACCGGCGGCGGGGGTGTGATCGGCCTCATGCGAAGGATGCGTGGAAGGGGCTTCTGCCGGCGTCGGGGGGTCGACGCGCACCGATGGATGCAGGTGCGGCGGGTACCACTTGTCGTCCGACGCGATCCACCAGCCGGGCCCCTAGGACATGTCGCTCACTAGCGTCTCCTCGATCTCTTCGGGTGCGGAGGCTGCACTGATCCTACGTCTCAGGGGGTCACTTCGGCCACTGCCTGTGGTCATTCCGGGCTGAAAAGGGTGAGTTGGGCAGGTGGCGAGTCCCGGTGGAGACGTTACCGGGCGCCCGTAAGCTCGGGCCCGTCATGGCCGAAGGACCCGCTGCCCGTGCCGCCGCCGTTCTGGCGGCCCGTGATCCGGTGCTCGCCAGGCTAGTGAAGCACTACGGGCCGCCGCGCTTCGGTGGCCGGACGGCCGCCGGTGACCGCTTCGCCGTCTTGGCCAGCGCGATTCTCTACCAGCAGTTGGCGGGCAAGGCCGCGGCTGCCATCCACGGCCGGTTCGTCGCCGCCGTGGGGGGCGAGGTGACGCCGGCCAGCGTGCTCGTAACACCGACCGACGAGCTGCGCGGCGCCGGGCTCAGCGGGGCCAAAGCGGCGGCGGTCCGGGACCTGGCGGAGAAGGTGACGTCGGGAGAGGTGGCGCTCGAGCGCATCGGCCGCCTGAGCGACGAAGACGTGGTGGCGCATCTGATCCGGGTCCGTGGCATCGGTCGCTGGACGGCGGAGATGTTCCTTCTCGGCACGTTGGGCCGTCTCGATGTCTGGCCCGTCGGTGACTACGGCGTCCGCGTCGGCTTCGCCACGGCCTGGGGTCTGCCCGAGATCTCCACGCCGGCCGTGCTGACCGAGTGCGGGGAGAAGTATCGGCCCTACCGCAGTGTGGTTGCCTGGTACTGCTGGAAGGTGGCCGACAACCCCACCGTCATATCCGGTACCGTCAGCGGCGCGGCATCTTGATGGCGCGGTCGGCGATGATGTTCTTCTGAACCTCGGTGGTGCCGGCACCGATCGAGGTATAACGCTGCCACACGTAGTTGTGGCCCCAGTGTCCTTTGTCCACGGCATCGGGTCCGCCGCGTGACAGCACGCCCAACGGGCCCAGGATGTCCACCCCGAGCTCGGCGATCGTCTGCGACAACGAGCTCCACTGGAGCTTGGCCAGCGGTACCTCGGGCCAGTTGGGTTGACCCTTCAGGATCTTCGACAGCGCGCGGGCGTTGAGCAGCCGGGTGAGCTCGAGCTGGGTCCACAGCCGGGCGATGCGGTCACGGATGCCGGGATCGTTCAGAGCGTCGGGGTTGTGCACGCGAGCGGTGGCGATGAGATTGTCGAGCTCGATCCGCATGGACACCGACAACCCGGCCGTCCCCACCCGTTCGTGCCCGAGGGTACCCATAGCCACCTTCCAACCCTCGTTCTCCTCACCGAGGCGATAGGCCTTCGGGACCCGCGCATCGTCGAAGGCCACTTCGCAGAACAACTCGCCGCCGGTGATGTCGCGGATCACGGTGACCTCGATCCCGGGCAGCTCCATGTCGACGATGAGGGCGGTGATCCCTTCGTGCTTGGCCCCCCGGTCGATGGCCGTGGGGTCGGTGCGCACCAGGAACAGGCCCCACTTGGCCAGGTGGGCGGTGGAGATCCAGATCTTGCGGCCGTTCACGACGTAGTCATCGCCATCGCTCACGGCCTGGGTGCGCAGGTTGGCGAGATCGGACCCCGCACCCGGTTCGGTGAATCCCTGGCACCAGTGTTCCTCGGCGTTCAGGATGCCCGGAAGCCATTGCTGCTGCTGGGCCTCCGTTCCCCAGCGCAGGATCATGGGGCCGATCTGCCACAGGCCGTTGGCGTTGTAGATGCCGGGCGTCTTGGCCCGGGCCATGACCTCGGCGTAGATGGTGTTCTGCGACACCGTGGCCTCGCGTCCGCCCCAGGATTTCGGCCAATTGATGGCGGCCCAGCGGCCCTCGTGCAGGCGGCGCTGCCAGGCCTGGCGGCGCAGCATGATCCGTCGGTCGGCGTTGTTCTCGTCACCGATCTCGCCCTCTGCCGCGAACTCCGGGAGGTTGGTGTCGAGCCAGGTCTGCAGTTCGAGGCGGAATTCCTCGTCTTCCTGGGTGGCGGCGAAGTCCATGGTGGCCTACCGCCCCGACGCCGGGGCCGACGATGAGGCGTGGTTCAGGACTTCGGGGTTCACGATGTGGCGCGGGGTGACCCCGGCCCGCAGGCGGACGAGGTCATCGGCGATGGTCTGGGTGCCGTTGGCTTCGGTGTCGTATGTGGCGCCCCCGATGTGTGGCGCCAGGACCACGTTCGGGAACGTGGTGAGCGGGTGGTCGGTGGCGATGTTCTCGCCCACGAAGTGGTCGAGGCCGGCCCCGCCCACCTTCCCCGAGGCCAGCGCCGCCACCAGGGCGTCGGTGTCGTGGAGCTGGGCCCGCGCCGTGTTCACGAAGATGACGCCGTCGCGCATGGCGGCGAATTGCTCGGCCCCGATCATCGCTTCGGTCTCGGGCGTCACGGGTGCGTGCATCGACACGACGTCGGAGATCTCGAGCAACTGGTCGAGGCTGTGGGTGGCATCGGGCGCATAGGGGTCGCTCGACACGACGTGCATACCGAGACCTTCGAGCCGCCAGGCCAAGGCGCGCCCCACGGCGCCGAGCCCCACGATCCCGGCCGTGCGGCCGGCGAGCTGCCAGGCCCGGAAACGTTGGTAGGGAATGGTGCCGTCGCGGTAGGTCTCACCGGCGCGCACGTCGGCGTCGGCCCGGACGACGCCGCGGTTGACCGCCAGGAGCAGCGCCACCGCCAGCTCGGCCACGGCGTCGGCGTTTCGGGCCGGTGCCCGCAACACGGGGACACCGGCGGCGGTGGCGGCGGCCACATCGACGTTGGTGGGATCACCCCGGGTGCTGGCCACCGCCAAAAGGGGTTGCTCGAAGACGGCTCCCTTGCAGGAGTCGGCCTCGACGATGAGGAGCGTCGCCCCCTCGGCCTTCACCCTCTCGGCCAGCTGCTCGGAGTTGTAGATCCGGATGGGCTGCTGGTCGATCCAGGGGTCGATGACCAGATCGGCCAGTTCGTGCAACAGCTCGAGCCCGGGCCCGCGTACGGGAGCGGTAACGAGCGCCCGAGGGCGGCTGTCCACCTGTTCATCCTCCCTCTGCCTTCGAAGTCCTCCATAATGGCTGATCATGACGGCTGTGTCAGGTTCGGTGACGGTAGGCATCGACATCGGGACGACGGCCGTGAAGGCGGTGGCGGTGGACGAGTCGGGCACGGTGCTGGCCCGCTCCCGCGTCCCTCACCGGCTGATCTCACCCGAGCCCGACCTGCTCGAGCACGACGCCGGCCGGGCCTGGCGGCGGGGTCCGCTCCAGGCCCTGGCCGCCGTCCGGGCCCCCGGTGACCCTCTCGACGGTGTCTGTGTCTGCGCCATGGTGCCGTCGATCACCGCCGTCGACCGCCGTGGCCGTCCCCGGGCGCCGGGGCTGCTCTACGGCGACGGCCGCGGACGACGGTCGCTTGAGCCCGACTTGGAGACCATCGCCGGCGCGTCGACGCGGTCGAAGGTGGGCGACACCATGTCCGACGCCGAGGGCTTCCTGCGCTGGGCGGCGTCGGGGACCCCTGACGCCTTCGGGTACTGGCCCGCCCAGGCCGTGGCCAACTTCGCTCTGAGCGGGGTGGCGGCCATCGATTCCGGTGTGGCCATGATGTCGGGCTCGCTTCTGAGCGCCGGGCAGTGGGACGTCGACAAGTTGCGGGCCTTCGGCGTCGACGCCGCCCAGATGCCTCTCATCGTGCCCATGGGAGCGCGCGCCGGCACGGTGACCGGCACCGACGCGGCGCTCGCCGGGGGAACCGTCGACGCCCTGTGCGACCAGATCGTGTCCGGTGCCGACAATGCCGGGGACGTCCTCGTGATTTGCGGCGCCACCTTGATCGTGTGGGCCGTCGTCGACGCGCACGTCGACGCGCCCGGCGTGTGGACGATTCCCCACACGGTGGCGGGCAAGATGCTGGTCGGCGGCCCGAGTAACGCCGGCGCGCTTTTCGTGGACTGGGCCCGGTCGCTTCTGCACGGCGCCCGACGGCCGCCGCTGTCGGGGCGACCGGGCGGTGGCGGTGGGGACACGATCGACGGGCAGTTGCCGCCGCGTCGGGGAAACCCCGATCGGGTCCCGGTGTGGACCCCGTATCTGCGCGGCGAGCGGGTGCCGTACAACGACACGACGCTGCGGTCGTCCCTCCAGGGTCTCGACATCACCCACGACGCCGCCGCTCTCGAGCGCGCCGCCTACGAAGCCACCGGTTTCGTCGTCCGGCACATGCTCGACCTCGGCCAGATCAAAGCGCGTCGCATCGTGGCCAGCGGCGGCGGGACGCGGGTCGGACCGTGGATGCAGGCCATGGCCGACGCCGCGGGGCTTCCCGTCGACGTGGTGGCGGTGCACGAAGGCTCGGCCCTCGGTGCCGCCTACATGGCCCGTCTGGCCGCCGGCCTCGAACAGACGCTTGACGGGGCGCGTCGCTGGGCGCGTGTGGGATACCGGGTCGATCCCGATGCCGTGTGGCAGGAAGCGGCGAACAAGCGGTACGAGCGCTTTCGCTCCATGGGTCCCACCTCCTAAGAGAACGCTCAGGCTAAGAGAACGCTCAGGGCTTTGGTCCCATCGCGGCTCTCTGCCATGCTGGGGTCAGGAGGTGCCGACGTGGGTCCCAAAGAGAACAGCGGCCCGGACGATCAGGCCGACGACTGGAATTTTCCCTTTGAGGCCGAGCTGCACGCCGTCGCTCCGGGGCTACACGAAGCCCAGAACGGGTGGTTGTCCCAGATCGACTCGCTGCGCGCCCCGGACCGCAAGACGCACGAGCTCATCCGGATGGTGTGCACGGTGATCCTGCGCAACCCGCCGGGAGTGATGCGTCACGCCATGCTCGCCGCCGAGGTGGGTGCCACCTGGGACGAGATCGCCGGCGCCATCGTCCTGACCCAGCCCGCCTTCGGACTGTTGTCGGCTGTCGAGGCCCTTCCCTACGCCCGCCGGGGCTGGGAGCGGGGGCGGGCGGCGGACGGCGGGGCGCGACCGCCCGCAGCTGGCCCGGTGTGAACGACCCCAACTGATCTTTCAGGACTTCTTTTTCCCTCCGCCCGCCGGCCGGGGCCTCTTCACCATCGTCGCCGCCGATCCGTCTTGGGTGGCCAGAGACTCGAGCGGCGGTGTGCCGCCACCGAAGAGGGCCCGGTGGACCATGGTGGTGAGGGTGTCGAGGGCTCCGGCGTCGACGGGTTCACCGGCGAACTGGCGGAGGTAGTGGAACCGGTCGACCATGGCCACCACCGCTTCGGCCGCCGCGTTGGGATCGATGCCGGGCTGCGGACCCGCCTCGGCGATGCGACCCGTCAAGGTACGGGCCACGCCACCAGCGGCCGCATGTCCCTGGGCGGCCAACTCGGCATCACTCATGGCCAGATCGGTCCACGCCCGCAGGACGGGGGCGTAGCGCTGCCAGGCCTCGGAGAAGCCTTCCATCCACCGGCGCAGCTCCCGCCAGCCCTGGTCGTTCGGTCCGACCGGCCCGAGGGCGGTATCGAGGGCGGCCACGACTTCGCCGGCCTCGCCGGCCAGGGCCCGCAGGAGGTCTTCTTTGTTGGAGAAGTACAGGTAGAAGGTGCCGTGCGAGGTCTTGGCCAGCTTCACGATGTCGTCGACGCGCGCCGCGTGGTAGCCGCGACGGGCGAAGACGACCATGGCGGCGTCGAGCAGCTTGCGCATGGTCTTGCGGCCCTGTGAGCGCAGGGCCCTGCGGCTAGCCGGTTCGCCGGCCACATCGGCGGCGTCGGCTGCCCCGGCACCCTTGGCGGCCTTTGTCGATGAGGTGGCTTTCGGGGTGGGCGGCCGGGCACTCGTCGTGTCGGCGCGTCCGTTCCCGGCGCCGAGCGTTCCGGCTGTTCCCATGGTGCTGCGAATCGTAGTCATGCCACCGGTGCAGGGCTCAGGTGGCCGGGCCGATCCCGGCGGTGACGCCTATCGATGACCGCTGGGCTGTGGTTCGAAGGCCACTCTGATGGCGCCACTCTCGTCCTGGTGGGCGAGCACGCCGAGGGCGTCCCACCATTGCTCGAGGGGGAACCGGTGGGTGAGCATGCCCGTGAGATCGACGCGGCCCCGTGTGGCCAGATCGAGATAGTGGGCGATGGCGTGCCGGCGCACGCCCTCCACCTCTTCGATGCCGAAGGCGTTGGAGCCGGCGATGGTGAGTTCCTTGAAGTACACGGGCGTCCACTCCCAGCGCCCAGGCGTGGCCACCCCCGTCTGGACCAGGGTGCCATGCTCGGCCAGCACGCGGACGGCCACCTCGAACGTCTCAGGCTTGGCGATCGTGTCGTAGACCACGTCGATGCCCCCCGGATGGGCGACCGGCAGACCGTCGAAGGGTGAGTGGAGCACGCCCCCTGACCACGCGGCGAGCTCCTCCACCACGGCCAGACGTGGTTCGTGGGCCACCACCTTGGAAGCGCCGAGGCGGGTGGCCAGCTCTCCCTGGGCGGCGAAGCGGGCCACCACCGCCACCTCCACATCGGGGAAGAGGCAGCGCAGGGCGGCCACGCTCGTGGCCCCGAGGGCCCCGGCGCCGTAGACGAGGGCCTTCCCCCCCGGCGGCGGGGGATTGCGGAGGATGGCGTGCATCGACACGGCGAAGGGATCGGCCAGAACGGCGAGCTCGTCGGACAGGCCGTCGGGGACGGGGATCAGCATGGAGTCGTGGGCGGCCAGCAGTTCGGCCCACGCCCCGGGGGCATCGGTGGTCACGCCGACGTGCACGCCCGGTCCGAGCTTTCCCGAGGTGAAGCTCCAACAGAGGCTCAGGTTGCCGGCGGCACAGGCGGCGCACACGGGAGTGATGCCACGCGGTGCGCAGGTGAGCCAGGGGTTCAGCACCACCCTGTCACCGACCTCGACGCCCTGCGCCTGAGGGCCGAGCTCCACCACCTCGGCCACCACTTCGTGCCCGGGGACGTGGGGCAGTGACGAGAAGGCCGACATGGGATTGTCGATGTCCCCTTCGCCGAAGTCCCCCATGACGAGCTTGGCATCTGATCCGCAGATGCCCGACAAGATCGGTCTCATCACCACCCAGTCGGGGCCGAGCATGCGCGCATCGTCCACCGTGTGAAGGCCGAAGGGCAGCGATAGGAGGCCGCGTTCGAGGTCGTCGACCGGCTGGGGCCGGGTCTCGTCGGCCGCCGGCGGAGCACCGAAGACGAGCGCTTTCACCGGCCCGTCTTTTCGGCGGCCGCCGGCTGCGAGCGGTGGAAGGTGACCATGCCCGACATGAACTTGTCGATGTCGGCCACCTTGGCCTCGACCACCGCCTTCATGTCGGGAAGGAAGTGCTCGAAGTGCTCACTGTCGATGGAATCGGCGATACCGACGGCGGTCTCCTCGGCCGGGACGAGGTCGCCCTGGTAGAGCGGGGGGTCGTTATCGGGCTGGTCCCACAGCTCGGTGTCGATCGTCCCCGGCAAGATGAGCCGTACCTTCACGCCCGTGCCCGCCATGTCGGCGGCGATGCCCTCACTCCACCCGCACATGGCGAATTTCGAGGCCGAATAGGCGGCCTCGGTGGTCACACCGAAGCGGCCGGCAATGCTGGCCACGTTGACGATGGTCCCCGTGGCCCGGGCCAGCATGCGGGGTATGAGGGCCAGGGTCATGGCCGTCGACGAGAGGAAGTTGATGCGCATGACCCGCTCGACATCGCCGGCGGTGATGTTCGGGATGGTCTTGCGCATGGGAACGCCGGCGTTGTTGACCAGCACGTCGATGTGCCCGAAGGCGTCCCACGCCGTGAGGGCTAGTTCGGCGGCGGCGTCGGGGTCCGACAGATCGGCGGCCCACATCTGCGATGCCGGCGCGTGGACCCGGCATGCTTCGAGGACTTCCACCAGCCGGTCGTGGCGGCGGGCCACGATGCCCACCGTCATGCCCCGTTGCGCCAGTTCGCGCGCCAGCGCCGCTCCGATACCGGAGGACGCACCGGTGATCAACGCGATCCGTGATTCGCCCCCGCTCGTGTCGCTCGCCATGGACGTCGCCCCCCTTGTCTCTGTCGTGCCGTGTGCGTGTGCCGTGTGCCGGCTGGCGTGTCAGACGATGCCCTTTTCCCGCAGACCGTCGAACTCCCCCGGAGCCAAGCCAACCATGTCGCACCAGACTTCGATGTTGTCGGCGCCGAGCGTAGGGGCGCCGGCGGGGGTGGCGCCCACCTCGCCCACGAGGCGCGGGTAAGGCGCCTGCTGGCGGATGGCGCCGAGGACTGGGTCGTCCACGGTGATCAGGTCATGGCGGGCGGCGAAGTGGGCGTCGGAGGCGATCTCCACCGCCGTGTAGGCGGTGGCCACGGGGACATCGAAACGGACGCAGGCCTCTTCGACCGCCGCCGCCGTGCGGGCTCCGGTCCAGTGGGCCACCACGGCGTTGATCTCGTCACCGTGCTGGGCTCTGTCGGCCAGGGTGGCGTAATGGGGATCGGAGAGCAGCTCTGGTCGGCCCATGGCCTGGCACAGGCGGCCGAAGTTGGCGTCCGAGCCGGCCACCACGCAGACGAAGCGACCGTCGGCCGTGGGGTAATTGTCGAGCGGCGCCGAGTTCGGCAGGCGGTTGCCCGAGCGGGTGCGGACGGTTCCGAGGCGGTCGTAGGCGGCGATCGTCCATTCGAGGATCCGCAGCACCGAGCCGTAGAGCGAGGCGTCGATGACGGCGCCCCTACCGGTACCGGCCGGTGGCTCGGCACCGGCGTCGGGTCCCGGGGGCCGACGGCGCGGGGAGGCGTCGCGTCGGTACAGCGCGGCCAGGGCCGCTTCGGCGGCGAAGACACCGGTGAGGTAGTCGGCCACGGTGATGCCGGGCCGGACGGGCGGACGGTCGGCCTCTCCCGTCAGGTGGAGCAGACCCCCGTAGGCGACGCCCAGGCGGTCGAGGCCCGGACGCTCGGCGTAGGGGCCGTCCTGGCCGAAGGCGCTGATGCGGACGACGACCAGATGCGGGGCCAGCGCGGCGGGATCGAGTCCCCAGTTCTCCAGGGTGCCGGGGCGGAAGTTCTCGCAGACCACGTCGGCCGTGGCCGCCAAACGGCGGAAGAGATCCTGACCCTCCGCCGTGCGGAGGTCGCAGGTGGCGCTCTTGCGGCCCCGGCCCTCGACGGCCCAGAACAGCGAGTAGCCCTCGGCGAAGGGTCCGATGGTGCGCATGAAGTCACCGGAGCCGGGCTGTTCGACCTTCACCACCTCGGCGCCCCACTCGCCCAGAAGGCCGGCGCAGAAGGGGGCACCGATGCGGGTGCCCACGTCGATGACGCGGAGTCCGTCGAGGGGACCTGGCACAGCCGGTGCCGATCAGTCCTGCGACGACGGGGGGGCGTCGCCCCGGTCCCGGGCGGCGAAGACCTCCTTCATCGAACCCATCTGCTTGCGCTGATCGAGAGCGTTGAGCGACGTGGCTGTGTTGTGGGCCCAGTGATGGGCCATGAAGTGGTACTTCCACGACGCCGACTGCCCCATGAGCTCGGCTACGTGGTTGATGGAGTCCTTCACCACCTGGGCCGTTATGGGTGGGACGAGGGCGACCCGTTCGGCCAGTTGACGGGTGCGCTCGGCCAGCTCGGCCCGGGGGACGACCTTGTTCACGAGGCCGAGGCGCCAGGCTTCGGGGGCGTCGAGCTCCTCGGCGGCGAGGAGGAACTCCTTCGCCTGGCGGATGCCCATCTCCCACGGTTCCACCAGCAGCTCGACGCCGGCGCCGCTCATACGGAGTACGGGGTTGGAGAAGACGGCGTCGTCGGCGGCCACGATGAGGTCACACATGCAGGCCAGCATGAGACCGGCGGCCACGCACTTGCCCTGGACGGCAGCGATGGTGGGCTTGCGGAAGTCGTGGATCTTCCGGCAGCGCTCGACGTACATCACCTGCTCGTGGCGGAACTTCCCCTCGGGGGTGTCGCGCATCTGGGCCCATTTGTCGGGATCGGGTCCGAGGATGGCCTTCAGGTCGTGACCGGAGCTGAAGTGCTTGCCCGCCCCGGCCAGGACCACCACCCGGACGTCGTCGTCGGCGTCGGCCCGGTCGAAGCCGGCATCGATCCCGTCGATGAGGGCGGTGTTCTGGGCGTTGGCCACCTGGGGCCGGTTCATGGTGATGGTGGCCACGGGCCCGTCGACCTCGTAGAGAACGACCTCAGAATCCGGTCCCACGGGCAGCCTCCTGTCTCGTCCGGCCGCCGCCGGTCCCGGCGGTATCGGGAACGGGTGGCTCGGGCTCGCGGGGGAGACCGAGAACACGTTCGCCGATCACGTTGTGCTGGATCTCGTTCGTCCCGGCGAAGATCGACGACGCCAGATAGTAGAGCCAGGCCCGCTGCCACGATCCATCCCCGGGATTGTCGGTGGCGTCACGCCAGAGCGGCGCCGCCGGACCGAGGATGTCGAGGGCCAGCTGGTGGAGGCGCTTGCTCATCTCGCTCCAATAGAGCTTCAGGATGCTGCCCTCGGGCCCGGGCTCGAGACCCCGTTCCAACTTCGATAGCGACCGCCAGTTGTGGAGCTGGAAGAGCCGGACCTCGACATAGGCCTCGGCCAGGCGCTGGCGAAGACGTGGGTCGTCGAAGGCCGAGGCCGCCGCCGCCGTGCGTAGGAGCTCTTCGAGATGCTGCATGTGGATGACGAGCTGGCGGGGGTTCACGCCGCGTTCGTGCGAGAGGGTCGAGCCCGCCACCCGCCAGCCGGCGCCCTCCGCCCCCACCAGCTGGTCGTCGGGGACGAAGACGTCGTGGAGGATCACCTCGTTGAACTCGGCTTCGCCCGTCAGCTGGAGAAGGGGCCGGACCTCCACGCCCTCGGCGTGCATGTCGAGCACGTAGAAGGAGAGTCCCCTGTGCTTCGGGGCGGTGGTGTCGCTGCGGGCCAGGCAGACGGCCCAGTCGGCGAACTGGGCGTAGGACGTCCATACCTTCTGACCGTTCAGGACCCAGCCCCCGGCGCTGCGGGCGGCCACCGTGCGGACGGCGGCGAGGTCCGATCCGGCGTCGGGTTCGGAGAAGAGCTGGCACCAGAGCTCGGCGGCGGAGAGGACGGCCGGGAGCCAACGCTCCTTCTGGGCGTCGGTCCCGTGGGCCAGCAGGGTGGGGCCGGCCAGGTTGATGCCGATCCGGCCCACGAGCTCGGGGGCGCGGGCCCGGGCCAGCTCCTCTTGGACCACGAAGTTCTCCGCCGGTCCGAGGGCGCGGCCGCCGTAGGCGGTGGGCCAGGTGACACCGACCCAGCCGGCGGCGGCCAGGTCGCCCTGCCAGCGGCGTCCGAAGGAGACCTCCTGGGCCAGATCGGTGAAGCGGGGCGGGAGGCCGACGCCGTAGTCCCACGGGAGGTGCTCGTGGAGCCAGGCGCGGAGCTCGCCGCGGAGGCGTTCCTGGTCAGGCGTGGTCGTCAGGTCCATGGCGCCGCGTCAGCATGACACAACCGTCAGGCTCGGCTTCCGACGCGTCTGTAGTCTCCCTGCGTGGATTTCGAGCTGTCCGATGACCAGCGGGCCCTGCAGAGCGCGGCGTCGGTGTTGCTCGACGACCGGTGCCCGACGAGCCGGGTGCGGCAGGTGGCCGACGAGAACGACGGTTTCGACGCGGAGCTGTGGGCGGCCATGGCCGAGCAGGGCTGGCTGGCGGTGGAGCTGTCCGAGGACGCGGGCGGCCTCGGTCTCGGTCTGGTGGAGACGGTGGTGTTGTGCGAGCAGCTGGGCCGCCACGTCGCCCCGGTGCCTTTCCTGGGTACCGTCCTGGCCGGCCGGGCCCTCGTGTGGGCCGTCGCCGACGGAGAAGCTGAGGGCGGCCGTGCTCTCGGAGGCGGTTCCGTCGACAGCTGGATCGAAAGGCTCTCGACCGGGGCGGCCGTCGGTGCCATGGCGTGGTCCCGCCGGCCCGGGGCGGTGACGGCGCGTTCCGACGGCCACGGGGGATGGACGCTACGGGGACGATCCGATCTCGTCGTCTACGGACCGGTGGCCGACGTGGTGGTGGTGGAGGCCGAGGCCGACGGGGCGCCGGCCCTGTTCGCCCTCGCCCCCGGGGACTCCGAACGACCGGGGCCGGAACCGGCCATGGACAGGACGAGAAATGTGGGCTGGCTCACCGTCGCCGATCGGCCCGCTCTGCGGCTCGGCGGCCCGGGTCGGGCCGGGCCGCTGCTCGACCGGGCGGCCACGGCCATCTCGGCCGAGATGCTCGGTGCCGCTGACCGTGTCCTCGAGATGACGGTGGACTACGCCAAGAACCGGGTGCAGTTCGGGCGGCCCATCGGCGGCTTCCAGGCGGTGAAGCACCGGTGCGCCGACATGCTGGTCGACGTGGAGGGGATGCGGTCATCCACCTATTACGCCGGTTGGGCCGTGGGTGCCGACGACGCCGAGGCGCCGTCGGCCGCCTCGGTGGCCAAGGTATGGAGCTCCGACGCGGCGCGCCGGGTGATGGCGTCGGGGTTGCAGGTCCACGGGGGTATCGGCTTCACCTGGGAGCACGACCTCCACCTCTATCTGAAGCGTTCGCAGCTCGACCAGATGAGCTTCGGCGACGCCGGGTTCCACCGCGAACGGCTGGCGCAGATCCTGCGACCGCGGGCGGAGTCCGGCCTGCCCGTGCTCTGAGGGCGGGGCGGCTCCGTGCGGATCGTTATCTACGGGGCGGGCGCCATCGGCGGTGTTCTCGGTGGCCGTCTGTTCGAGCACGGCCACGATGTCGTGCTCATCGCCCGGGGGGCGCACTACGAGGCCATGCGCGCCCACGGGTTGAGGATCGAGACGCCCGAGGGCGACGGTGTGTTCCGCCTGCCCGTCGTGGACAGCCCCGCCGGCGTCGACTGGGACACCGATGACGTAGTGGTGCTGGCCATGAAGACGCAGGACATCGTCCATGCCCTCGGTGCCCTGGTCAGTGCCGGTGCCGCCGATGTCCCCGTGGTCTGCGCCCAGAACGGTGTCGAGAGCGAGCGGATGGCGGCGCGCCGCCACGACAACGTCTACGGCGTCTGCGTCATGTGCCCGGCGGCCCACCTGCGGCCGGGCGTGGTGCAGGCCTTCTCCGTGCCCATGCCCGGCATGTTCGACGTGGGCCGCTTTCCGACGGGGACCGACGCCCTGGCCGGTGCACTGGCGGACGCGTTCAGCGCCGCCACCTTCCACGCCGTGGCGCGGCCCGACATCATGCGCTGGAAGTACACCAAGCTTCTGATGAACCTGGGCAACGCCGCCGAGGCGTTGTCGGGCCCGTCGGCCCGGATGAGCGAGATCGCCCGGCAGGCCCGAGCCGAAGGCATCGCCGTGCTGCGGGCCGCCGGCATCGACTTCGTGTCCGACGAGGATTTCGCCGCCCGCCGCGGGGACCTCATCCGACCGCAGCCCATCGGCGGCGGACCGAGGCCCGGGGGCTCGTCCTGGCAGAGCCTCGAGCGCGGCACCGGACGCATCGAAGCGGACTATCTGAACGGCGAGATCGCGCTGCTGGGCCGGCTGCACGGCGTTCCCACACCGGCCAACGCTCTTCTGCAGCGCGCCGCCAACGAGGCGGCCCGTCTCGGGCGGCCGCCCGGCGAGACGTCGGCCGACGCCCTGCTGGGCGAGCTCAGGAGCTGAGCTTCGCCGCCAGGGCGCGCAGTGCGGCGCGGTCGGGCTTGCCGGCGGCCAGCACGGGCAGGGCGTCGAGGGTGGTCACGAATTCCGGCGTCTTGAACCGGGTGACGCCGCGCTCGCCGAACCAGGCCCGGCAGGTGGCCAGGTCGAACGGCGCCGTCGTCTCGACGAAGGCGGCCACCCGCTCGCCCACGTCGGCGTCGGGGACGGCCACGACCACGGCATGGCGCACGGCCGGGTGGGCTTCGAGGACGGCTTCCACCTCGGAGGCCGAGATGTTCTCGCCCGCCCTGATGATGATGTCCGAAAGGCGCCCGGTCACCCGGAGCCAGCCGTCGTCGTCGAGCACTCCCAGGTCACCGGTGCGGAACCAACGGCCCGGAGCGGCCACCACCGCGGCCGTGGCCTCGGGGTCGGCGTAACCGACGAAGAGCTCGGGCCCGCGCAACCACAGCTCTCCGGCCTCACCGGGAGCCAGGGGGGCGCCGGTGGTGGGGTCGTGGACGGTGATCTCCACCTCACCGGTGGCACGTCCGTCGGTGTCCCGGGCCCGTTCGAGGCTGTCGGTCGGGCCCGAGGTGGTGACGGTCGGTGCTTCGGTGGATCCGTAGGTGCGCTTCACCCGGCAGGCGAAGGCGGCGGCGGTGGCGTCGACGAAGGCGGGGCTGACAGAGGCACCGCCGGTGGAGACGAGCCGCAGACTGGCCACGGCTTCGGCGCTGAACCGGCTCGATGCCGTCATCTGGGAGAAGAAGACAGGCGGGGCGCCCATGAACGACACCCGGTGCCGCTCGATGAGGCCCACGGCGTCGTCGGGGTCCCACGCGGCCATGAGCACGCTCGGGATCCCGGCCGTGGCCGGCAGCAGGACGCCGTTCAGCAGGCCCGACACGTGGGCCAGGGGCGCCGGCATGAGCACGGCGTCGCGTCCGTGGATTCCGTGGATGTCCACCATGAGGGTGGCCTTGTAGCCGAGTCCCCGGTGGGTGTGGAGTGCCGCCTTCGGGACGCCCGTCGATCCCGAGGTGAACAGAGCCACCGCCAGGTCGCTTCCCCGCGCCGGCGAGGTGCCGGCCTCGACCGGGGCAGCCCCGGAGAAGAGGGCGAGCAGGGCGTCGACCCCACCCCGGGCCTCCAAGGGCAGGGCCCCGGGGAGCGCCGAAGCGGGAAGGTCGGGGGCGGAGAGGACGAGGACGGGGGCGACCTGGTCGAGGGCCCCGGTGACCTCGGCGGCGCCCAGTCGGTGGTGCAAGGGGGCGGCCACGGCACCCAGTCGCCAGCAGGCGCGGTAGAGAACGACGGCGGGGGCGCCGTTCGGAAGTTGCCAGGCCACGACGTCACCACGTCGGACCCCGGCGGCGCGCAGCCGACCGGCCAGACCGGCCACGAGGGCCTCGACGGCGTCACCGTCGAGGCGGCCGGCGTCGTCGACGACGGCGCCGCCGGGACCGGCCGTGAAGGTGGACTCGAGGGTGCCTCTGTGCCAGGGACCACCTGGTCGGCGGTAATGCGCGGCCCGGCTGTGCACGAGAGTGGGACGCAGAGGGGGTCCCTGTCGCACCCGGGCGGCCGGCATGACGGGCAAAGCTACCCCTCGACACGATGACATAACCTGACGCCGTGGTCAGAGAACGCGGCGCGTCCCGCACGCATGTCGTGGCCCCGCCGGACGTGTCCGAGCGGGTGGCGCTCGCGCCCGCTCCGGGTGAGGCTCCCTTGCCGGCGCCGAACGCCGCCGCCTTACTGCGTCGTCACGGAACCGATCCCGACATCGCCCCCCGGCCGGCCGTCCGTTTCGGCGATCAGGTGTGGACGCACGGGCAGTTGCTCGAAGAGGCGGGGAAGTTCGCCGCCCTCTACACATCGCGGCTCGATCCCGAACGACCCCCCCATGTCGCCGTCCTGCTCGACAACACGCCGGACTATGTCTTCGCCCTGTGCGGGGCGGCCCTGATCGGCGCCGCTCTGGTCGGGCTCAACCACACCCGTCGCGACGAGCATCTGGCCCGGGACATCTCCTACACCGACGTCCAGTTGGTGATCACCGAGCCCCGGCACCAGGAGCTCCTGGCCCCGGTCGTCGACGGGCTCGACCTGCCCGGCGGGGTGCTCATGTCGAGCCGGTTCGTCGATGGCGACGACCCGACGCCCACCCTGGGAGAGTCGCTGGCCGATGCCCTCGCCGCTTTGCCGGCGCACAGCGGTGATCCGGGGGGCGAGCCCGACATCAGCTCGCTGTGGGCGCTTCTGTTCACGTCGGGGACGTCGGCCGCCCCGAAGGCCGTGTGCTGCACGCAGCGCCGGCTGCTCACGACGGGGAACCGGATGACGATGGTTCTCGGAGTGGGGCCCGACGACGTCGGGTATGTGGCCATGCCTCTGTTCCATTCCAATTCCCTGATGGTGGGCCTCGCCCCCGCTCTCGTAGCTGGGGCCTCGGTGGGATTGGCCCGGAAGTTCAGCGCCTCGCGGTTCTTGGACGACGTCCGCCGCTACGGAGCGACCTGGTTCAACTACACGGGCAAGCCCCTCGCCTATCTGCTGGCCACGCCCGAGCGCCCCGACGACGCCGACAATCCGCTGCGCCTGGCGTACGGGAACGAGGGATCGCCGCAGGTGGTCGAAGCGGTGGCCGACCGCTTCGGCGTGGCCATCGTCGACGTGTTCGGCTCGACCGAGGGGGCCATCGCTCTCGACCGGTCCGGGGGCCCGCCCCGCGGTTCGGTGGGCCGGCTCCGGCAGGGGATCAAGATCGTGGACCCCGACGGCCACGAGTTGCCCCCGGCCCGCTTCGACGGCGACGGTCGGCTGGAGAACGCCGAAGAGTGTGTCGGCGAGATGGTGAACGTCGAGGGACAGGGCCCGTTCGAGGGGTACTACCGCAACGAAGAGGCCATGGCCAAGACCACCCGCAACGGCTGGTACTGGAGTGGCGACCTCGGTTACGTGGACGAGCACGGTTGGGTCTACTTCGCCGGTCGAACGTCGGACTGGCTGCGGGTGGACGGCGAGAATTTCCCGGCCGCACCCATCGAGGCCATCGTGACCCGCCATCCCGACGTGATGCTGGCGTCGGTGTACGGCGTGCCCGACGTCGACGCCGGCGACCAGATCATGGTGGCCCTGGTTCAGCACGACGGTGCCGAGTTCGATCCGGCCGGGTTCGCGGCCTGGATCGACGCCCAGTCCGACTTGAGCCCGAAGTGGCGCCCGCGCTACGTGCGGCTGTCACCGGTCCTGCCCACCACACCGACCAACAAGGTCCTCACGCGCACGCTCGTCCACCAGAAGTTCCGCGCCGACCGGATCGGCGGCGACCCCGTGCTCGTGCGGGGGCGGGGCGAGGACACCTACCGGGTGTTCACGACCGGCGACGAAGAGGCGTTGCACGAGGCCTTTGCCGCGGCGGGCCGCGGCCAGGCCTGGGATCTCTAAGCCGCCCCGGTGGATCTGTCGCTCACCGACGCCGAGGAGCGTTTCGCCGCCGAGGTCCGGGCCTGGTTCACGGCCAACGCCGAGACGGCACCGGCCACCGACGACCTGGCCGAGGCTGTGGCCCAGGGACGCGCCTGGCAGGCGAAGCTGGCCGCGGCGGGCTGGGTGGGGATCGACTGGCCCGTCGAGTACGGCGGCCGCGGCGCATCGGCGGTGGAGGTGGCGCTGTTCAACTCCGAGTACGCCCGCAGCGGCGCCGCCCAACTCGTCAACCGGGTCGGCATCAACCTGGCCGGGCCCACGCTGCTGGCGCACGGCACCGCCGCACAGTGCCTGCGCTTCTTGCCCCAGATCACCACGGCTCAGGAGATCTGGTGCCAGCTCTTCAGCGAACCGGGGGCCGGGTCGGACCTGAGCGGGCTGTCCACCGCGGCCGCACCGGTCGACGGGGGTTGGCGGGTCACCGGTCAGAAGGTGTGGACCTCCTACGCCCAGTTCGCCCGGTGGGGCATGTGCCTGGCCCGCAGCCAGCCCGGCACTACCGGGGCACGGGGCCTCTCGCTCCTCGTCGTCGACATGACGGCGCCCGGCGTCGACATCCGTCCCCTCGTTCAGATCACGGGCGAGGCCGAGTTCAACGAAGTCTTCCTCGACGGTGTCTTCGTCCCCGAGGGCCAGCTCGTCGGTCCCGAGGGCCAGGGCTGGTCGGTGGCATCGACCACCCTGGCTCACGAACGCGGCACCACCTTTCCGTTCAAAGAGGAGGTGGTGCACGAGGGCTACCTGTCGCGGCTGTTCGCCGCGGCGGTGGCCAACGGTACCTTCGACGACCCGGCGGTGGCCGATGCTCTCGTCGACGCCTATGTCTCGCTGGTCGTGTTGCGGACCCACAACTGGAGGACCCTGTCGCACCTGGGCCGCGGCGGCGAGCCCGGCCCGGAGTCGAGCTGGGTCAAGCTCACGTGGTCTGACATGACGCAGCAGTTGTCGCAGACGGCGCTGGCCGTGATGGGACCCGAGGCCCCCTTGCTCGGACCCTGGCAGCGTCAGTGGTTATGGAGCAAAGCGGCCAGCGTGGCCGGAGGCACATCGGAGGTCCAGCGCAACGTGATCGGGGAGCGGCTGCTCGGCCTTCCCCGCGAGCAGAGGAGATAACGACGTGCCCGTCCACTACGAGCCCGGTGACGACCACGTGGTGTGGATCACCATCGACCGCGTCGAGGCCATGAACAGCCTCGACATGGACCACTTCGCCCAGCTGCGCAAGGCGTGGGACCGATTCGGCGACGACGACGACTCCTGGGTTGCCATCATCACCGGCGTCGGCAACGCCTTCTGCACGGGGGCGGACCTGAAGACCTACATCCCGCAGATCACCAAGTTGCAGAGAGAGATCGCCAGCAGGCAGATCGAAGAGCTCGACGGTTACCGGATCGACGACGGCGTCCGGGCCGTGCTGCGGGGAGTGAAGCTGTACAAGCCCATCATCGCCGCCGTGAACGGTGCCTGTGTGGCCGGCGGCATGGAGATGCTCGGGGGATGTGACCTGCGGGTGGCCGTGCCGGAGTCGTACTTCGGCGTCATGGAGCCCAAGCGGGGCCTGTTCGCCGGCGGTGGGACGACGGTGCGGCTGCCGCGCCAGGTCGCGTTCCCCGCCGCCATGGAGTTCCTGCTGTGCGCCGACCGGGTGCCGGCCGAACAGGCCATGGCCATGGGTCTGTTGAACGCCGTCGTCCCCGCCGAGCAGTTGCGGTCGAAGGCCGAGGAGTACGCCCAGCGGATCACGGCCAACGGTCCTCTGGCCGTGCGCAAGACCAAGGAGAGCGTGATCCGCGGGCTGGCCGTCGACATGCACGAGGCGTACAAGATCGAATCCGAGATCTCGAAGGAGGTGTTCTCGAGCGACGACGCCAAGGAGGGGCCGGCCGCCTTCGCTGAGAAGCGCCCTCCCGTGTGGACCAACCGGTAGCGCGGTCCGTCCGAACCGACGTCGGGGGAGCAATGCCGCAGCTGTCGCTGTCTGATGCCGTCGAGGCGCACATCCGTCCCGGTGATGCCGTCCAGGTCCTTTGCGGTCACAGCCGGTGGACCGCGGCGGCCCGCGAGATGGCCCGTCAGTTCTGGGAGACCGACGCCGGCTTCACCCTGATCATGGTCAGCCTCAGCTCCCTGGGGGCGTTGTTCTTCCGGGGCGCCATGGTGCGCAAGGTCGTCACCACCTACTCGGGTGACACGTTCCCCACCTTCACCCCGAATCCGGTGTTCCAAAAGGCCTACGCCTCAGGAGCGGTCGAGGTCGAGCACTGGTCGATCCTCACCTTCACCCAACGACTGGAAGCCGCCGCCCGCGGCCTGCCTGCCGTCGTCACCGGCTCGCTCGAGGGGTCCTCGATGGCCGAGAACAGCGCCTTCGCCATGGCCGAGTCCCCCTTCGGACCGGTAGGCCTGCTGGCCCCGCTCATCCCCGACGTCACCTTGGTGCACGGGGCGGTGGCCGACGCGGCCGGCAACGTGGTTCTCTCCGAACCGCTTCTGGAAGGGGCGTGGGGGGCGTGGGCGGCGCGCCGGGGCGTGATCGCCACCGTCGAGAAGGTGGTGGAGAGCCTCGACGGGATCGGGCACCGGACGAAGATCCCCGCCCACCGGGTGCTGGCCGTGGTGGAAGCCCCCTTCGGCGCCCACCCGGGGGGGCTCTACGCCCCCGGGCTGCCGGCGCGTTCGTACGGCGAGGACATCTCGTTCTGGACCGAGGCGCGCGCCGCCACCCGCGGCGACTTCAATGCCTGGGCCCGTCACTGGGTCCTCGAACCGACCACCCACGAGGGCTATCTCGACCGGCTCGGCAACGACCGGCTCGAGTGGCTCGGGGGTCGGACCGACCCGCTGTCGTGGCGGGCCGACGCCGAGGCCCATCCCGTCGACGAGGACGAGCCGGCGAGCGCCTGGGAATGTGCCGCCGCCTTCGGCGCCCGCGAGGTTTTGGCCGAGATACACGCCGTCGATGCCGACGCCGTCCTGGCCGGAGCCGGTGTGGCCAACCTGGCGGCCTGGGTGGCGGTCGCCCGCGCCGCTGAGGGCGGCCACCGGGTGAAACTCACCGCCGAGCTCGGGATGTGGGGCTACACCCCGACGCCGGCCGACCCGTACATCTTCAATCACCGCGTCTTCCCCGGGACTCCGATGCTGGCCGACGCCTCCACCGTTCTCGGCATGGTGGTGGGCGGGCCCGGGACGCGGACGGTGGCGTGCCTCGGCGCGGCCCAGATCGACCAGGAGGGCAATCTCAACTCCACCACCATTCCCGGAGGCCCGTTCCTGGTGGGGTCGGGCGGTGCCAACGACGTGGCCAGCCGGGCCGCCGCCTGTGTGGTGGTCTCCCTGGCGCGGCCCGAGCGCCTCGTCGGGCGGGTGGGGTATGTGACGAGTCCGGGGCGGCGGGTGACGCGGATCGTCACCGATCGCGGCGTACTGCGACGCGACGACGGGGTGCTGCGCATCGCCGCCGTACCGAGCGGTGCCGGGTCGGTGGCCGAGCGGGTTCGGGCTCTGGCCGATGTGTGCGGATGGGAGGTCGAGACGGTGCGCCAGGTCGAGGAACTGGCGCCCGTCACGCACGACGAAGTGGTGGCGCTGCGCCGCTACGACCCCGAGCGCCTGTTCCTGGCCTGAGGCGCTCGGGCCCTTCTGTCTCCGCCGATTCGCGTCGGCTATGGCGACCTGCCTCGGCGTACCGGGCGGGGTAAGACTACAGTGACCGAAGCCAGAACTGACATGGGCGTCAGTCGCGCTCCCGGGTGTGGGAGTGGCGGCGGCGAGCAGGTCGGGGACGGTGTGTGGACACGAGAGCCGGCAAGAGGGGGATTCATCGTGGATGTTCGCCGAAAGAGCGTGGCCGTCGCGGCCCTGGCCCTCAGCGTCGGGCTGGTGGCGGCTGTGTGTGGGACCTCCACCGCTTCCTCGGCGGCCCCCACCCGGGCCTCGCACCCGACCGCCGCCACCCTCGACGCCGCCTCGACGCCCGGTGTGACGTCCAAGACGATCACCGTCGGCTCCCTGGCCACCCAGTCGGGCGAGCTGGCCGGCCAGTTCGCCGCCGTGGTCAACGGGGTCGAGGCCTACTTCTCCTATGTGAACGCCCGTGGTGGCGTGAACGGACGCAAGATCAACCTCAAGTACAAGCTCGACGACGCCGCCAGCACGACCGACGACACGACTCAGGCGCGGAACCTCGTGGAGCAGGACCATGTCTTCGCCGTGGTCGGGGTGGGCACGCCGTTCTTCACTGGCGCCAGCTTCCTGGCCACCGTGGGCACCCCCACCTTCGGCTACGTGGTGACCCAGGACTGGAACAACCGAAAGAGCCTTTTCGGTGCCTACGGCTCCGACCTCGACTACACCACCAGCCAGCCCGTGGAGGCCTACCTGGCCAAGAAACTCCATGCCAAGTCCGTGTCCGTCCTGGCCTACAGCATCGCCGCGTCGTCCCACGACGCCTGCGCCTCGGTGGTGGCCGGGTTGAAGAAGGCGGGCGTCCATGTCGGTTTCCAGGACCTTTCCTTCCCCTACGCCGGCAATCCCACGGCCGACGTCTTGAAGATGAAGGCGGCGCACACGGATCTCTACGTCGCCTGCATGGCGGGCAACGACAACCTGTCCTTCGCCAAGACCATGGCGGAGTACGGACTGGGCAACGTCAAGAAGATCTGGCTGAACGGCTACGACCGCTCCTTTCTGAAGCAGGCTCCCAGCTCCATGGTGGGGGTCATCTACCTGCTCCAGCACGTTCCCTTCGAATCGGTGTCCCAATTCCCCGGCAAGTACCCGGCCATGGCCCAATACCTGGCCACCATGAAGAAGTACCAGCCCAAGTACGTCTACAACGACCTCGCCTTTCAGGGGTATCTGAACGGCGTGCAGTTCGTCCAGGGGTTGCAGGAGGTGGCCAAAGCCCATCTGCCGCTCACCCAGGCCAATCTGGTGAAGACGATCAACAAGGAGAAGGCTTTCTCCGGTGGCTTGACCACCTCGGTCAATTGGACGAACGCACACAATTCGGCGCCCCCTCCGTACTGCTCGGCGTTCGTCCAGGTCATGGCGGGTGACAAGCTCAAGGTGGTCTTCCAACAGAAGAATGACGAAGTGTTCGTCTGCGGCAACAATGCGGGGAAGGTCGTGCCGCCCCTGCCTGGTACGCCCGGTCTCTGATCGTCGGGAGGCGTAGGTGAGTAACTTCCTCAACTACGCGATCCCTGGAATTCCCCAGGGGTGCGAGTACGGGCTCATGGCCGTGGGTCTGGTCCTCACGTTCCGGGCCACCGGCGTGTTCAACCTGGCTTTCGCCGCCCAGGCGTTCGTGGCCGCCTTCGCCTACGACCTGTTGAACCAGTACCAGCACTGGCCGCAGTGGGCGGCGTTCATCGTGGCCGTGCTCGTCATCTCACCGGGCATCGGGTTGGCGCTCGACCGCTTCCTGTACCGGCACATCCCCACGGCGTCGGTGACGGCGAAGATCTTGTCGTCGCTCGGGGTCCTGATCGCCATACCCCTGTTGATCCCCATCATCTTCGGATCGGCCACCCGGACGCAGATCGCCTACGTGTGGCTGAACCCGCAGACGGTGTACTTCACGTTGTACAAGACACCGCTCGACGGCACCACCATCGCCACCACGGTGATCACGGTGGTGGTCGTGTTGGGCCTCGTCGCTCTGTTCCGATGGAGCAACATCGGCCTGCAGATGCGGGCCGTGGTCGAGAGCAGGCGTCTGGCCCAGCTCGAGGGCGTGAACTCAGCGGCGGTGGCGGCCACCGCCTGGGGGCTGTCGAGCGCCCTGGCCGGACTGGCCGGCGTCCTCATGCTTCCGCAGAGCCAGACGCTCGATCCCACCCAGGTGATCAGTTTCACCACCCTGCTCGTCACCGGCCTGACCGCCGCCGCCCTGGCTAGTTTCAAGAGCATCCCCAAGGCTCTGCTGTGGTCCATCGCCCTCGGGATCGCGCAGAACCTTCTCGTCTGGGTCCTGCCGTCGGGCAGCGTGCTGCAGACCGGGGTGGCGCCGGCGCTGCCGTTCGTGGTGCTCGTGATCGTGCTGCTCGTCAATCCGAAACTCCGTGACCTCGACAAGAGCACCGATCCTCTGGCGTCGGTCGATCCGCCCCTGCCGCCTCCGTCCGTCCAGATCCGCGACCGCCGTCTCGACCTGCCCACCAAATGGGGCTGGCGGTTTCTGCTCGTCGGCTTCATCGTCTCCGCCCTCACCTGGCTTCCCGACAACTGGGTCTTCCCCTTCTCCCAGGGCATGGCCTTCTCGATCATCTTCCTGTCCATCACCCTCATCACCGGCATGGCCGGACAGCTGTCTCTGTGCCAGGTCACCTTCGCCGGGGTGGGGGGCTTCGCCGCCGGGCAGCTCGCCATGCATTTCGGCATCCCCATCCTCCTCGGCGCCCTCATCGGGGGGACGCTCGCCGCCGCCGTGGGTGTGATCATCGCCCTGCCCGCACTGCGGCTGTCGGGGCTTCCTCTGACCCTCGTGACCCTGGCCTTCGCCATATTCGCCGACCAGGTGTTGTTCCAGTACAACTGGTCCGGCGCCGGCGACACGGGCATACCCACGGTGCCGAGGCCCGGTTCCATTCTCGGGATCAGCTTCGCCAGCCCCGACGGTGACAGCCATTTCCTGATACTGCTGATGATCATCCTCGCTTTGTGCATGGGCGCCGTGGCTCTTGTGCAACGGGGAACGGTGGGCCGCAACCTGGCCGCCATGCGTGGCAGCGAAGTGGGTACGTCCTCGCTCGGGATCAGTCTCACCCGGGCCAAGGTCACCGTCTTCGCCCTCTCCGCCGGCCTGGCCGGTATCGGTGGGGCGATGTTCGCCTCTGTCCAGACCACGGAGTCGGCCAGCGACTTCAACTACGTCCTTTCGCTGGCCTACGTGGTCGCCGTCATCACCACGGGAGCGACCACGGTGGAGGGCGCTGTGCAGGCCGGCGTGGGCCTGGCCGTGATCGAGCAGCTGCTGAACTACCTGCCGTCGCGCCTGAACGGCATCCAGTTCGTCCTCTTTGCTTTCGGAACCCTCACCTACGCCGCGCATCCCGAGGGTGTCCTCGAGTACCAGAAGACGCGCTGGATGAACCGGGTGGCTCGGCTGTTCAAGATGTGGGACGAGCGTCGGGGGCGGTCCACCCCCCCCATCACTCCGAGCCCGGCGGGTATGGCGGCGTCGACCGTGGCGGGGGCCAGTGTCACCGCCTCCACCGTCCCGGGGACCAGTGGTGGTTGATTCTGTCATTCCCCGACTGGAGGCGCGTTCGATCTCCAAGTCCTTCGGCGGAATCCAGGCGCTGCACTCGGTGTCGTTGACGGTCGGCGCCGGAGAGGTCCTCGGCCTCGTGGGTCCGAACGGTGCGGGAAAGACGACGCTGTTCAATTGCATCTGCGGCTTGCTGCGCCCCGACGCCGGCTCCGTCTTCTTCGACGGGCGCGCCATCGACAACCTGCCCACCTACCGACGGGCCCGGCTCGGCATCGGCCGGACGTTCCAGCGCGTCGAGGTGTTCCCCGAGCTGACGGTGCGCAACCACTTGATGGTGGCCGAACGCGCCCGCCACGGCCGGGGTGCGTTATGGAAGGACCTGCTCAACAAGAGCCAGCCGACACCGGAGGAGAACGAACGGGTGGCGGCGGTGCTCGCGCTCGTCGGTCTCGAAGACATGGCCGACACTCCCGTGGCCGCGCTCAGCCTGGGCCACTGCCGGCTGGTCGAGCTCGGGCGGGCTCTGGCCACCGATCCCCTTCTGCTTCTGGCCGACGAGCCGTCGTCGGGCCTCGACGTGCAAGAGACATCGGCGCTGGCCGGCACCTTGCGCCACATCCAGCGCCAACGCGGCACGGCGGTACTGCTGGTCGAACACGATCTCGACATGGTGGCCGAGGTGGTCGACCGCGTCGTGGTCATGGACTTCGGCACCGAGATCGCCTCCGGCCGGCTCGATGACGTCCTGGCCGATCCCGTCGTGCGCAAGGCGTATCTGGGGAAGACGGCATGACAGTTACCGTCAGTCCTCCACTGTTCGAGATCGACGACCTGAGCGCCTCGTACAGCAGCTACCGGGCGTTGTTCGGCGTGTCGTTGTCGGTGCCCGAGCGCGGCATCCTGGCCCTGCTCGGCTCGAACGGCGCCGGAAAGTCGACTTTGGCCCGGGTGGCCACCGGGCTCGTTCCCGCCACCTCCGGGGCGATACGTCTCGACGGGGTCAACATCACCAACCTGGCGGCCCACAAGATCGCCCGCCTCGGTGTGGCGCATGTCCCCGAAGGGCGCGGGCTCTTCGCCAGCCTCAGTGTGGAAGAGAACCTGACTCTGGGGTTCCGTCAGAAGCTTGGGCGGGCCGGGGTGGCCGAAGCCCTCGAGCGCGCCTACGGCGCCTTCCCCGTCCTGGCCGAACGGCGTCGCCAGATGGGTGGCACCTTGTCCGGCGGTCAACAGCGGATGTTGTCGCTGGCGCGTGTGCTCGCCACGTCGCCGCGCGTCCTCATCGTCGACGAGTTGTCGCTCGGTCTCGCCCCCGTCATCATCGACGCCGTCTACGAAGGACTGCTCGCCGTGCGTGACGGAGGCTGCGCCATCATCGTGGTGGAACAACAGGTGCAACGGGCCCTGGCCATCGCCGATCAGGCGGTCCTGTTGGCCCACGGATCGGTGGCCTGGAGTGGTCCGGCCGACCAGGCCACCGCCGCCGTCGACGCCATGCTCTCGATCCACCAGTTGGCCATCGAGGATGGCGTCGACCCCATGCCCAACGGCAATTCGGCGGGTCCACCGAGGGGTTCGGCGGCCACGGCGTAGCCGTTCTCCTGCCCAGGCGGCACCGCCCCGCCTGACCGGGCCGTGTGTTTTGTCGCAAAGGCCGATCGTCGTATCAGCAGAGCCAATCGTCGTATCAACAGAGAGGACGCACAATGGGATTGCTCGACGGTCGGGTGGCCGTGGTGACCGGAGCCGGGGGCGGGATCGGCCGCGAGATCGCCCTGTGTCTGGCGGCGGAAGGCGCCAGCGTCGTGGTGAACGACCTGGGGACGTCGCTCGACGGCTCGGGCACCGGCCAGGACCCGGCCGAGCAGACGTGCTCACTCATCGAGAAAGCGGGGGGCACGGCGGTGGCGAACCCCGAGTCGGTCAGCGACTTCGATGGCGCCGGTCGGATCGTGGCCCAAGCCGTCGACACCTTCGGATCGATCGACATCCTGGTGAACAACGCCGGGATCGTCCGTGACCGCACCCTGCTCAAGATGACGGCCGACGACTACGACGCCGTGATCGCCGTCCACCAGAAGGGGACGTTCAACTGCACCCGCCACGCCGCGCCCCACATGCGCGAGGCCGGGTACGGGCGGATCGTGAACATCACCTCGTCCGCCGGGCTCCGGGGCAACTTCGGCCAGACCAACTACGGCGCCGCCAAGGCCGCCATCATGGGTATGACGTTCGTCTGGGCCCTGGAGCTGGGCCGCTACGGCATCACCGTCAACGCCGTGGCACCGGCCGGGCTCACCCGTATGACGGAGAACCTCTTCGGCGGGGCCGAGGCCCCCCCCGACCAGAACCCGGCGCTCAACGCCCCGCTGGTGGCCTTCTTGGCCTCGGAAGGCGCCAGCTATGTGAACGGCCAGGTCCTCGGGCGCACCGGCTTCGCCTACACCATCTTCCAGACGCCCCGGCAGGTGGCCGAGATGTGGAACGGAGACGGGTGGACGCCGTCGGAGGTGGCCGAGCACTTCCACGAGGTCCTCGGACAGCACCTCCAGCCCGTGGGCATGCCCGCCCACCCCCTGCTCGGGAAAAAGGACGAGGCACCGGCGTCCTGAGCCGTCGCCGCTGCGTCCCGGGCCGTCGCCGCTGCGTCCCGGGCCGTCGCCGCTCTCTGGAAGAGTGGGGCGGTGGACGAAGCTGATGTGATCGCCCGCGCCACGCGGGGTCCGGTCACGGTGGACATGCTGGTGGCCGACCTGGCCGGTCTCGGTGTCGAATCGGGGATGACGCTGCTGCTTCATTCGTCGCTGTCGTCGTTGGGCTGGGTGTGCGGCGGGGCCCAGGCCGTCGTCGAAGCCATGCAGAGCGTGCTCGGACCGGGCGGCACCCTCGTCGTGCCCACCCACACGAGCGCCAACAGCGATCCCGCCCACTGGGTGGCCCCGCCCGTGCCCGAGACGTGGTGGCCCGTCATCCGGGCCCAAATGCCCGCCTTCGACCCCCGGCTGAGCCCGACGCGCGGGATGGGCGCCGTCGCCGACCTGCTGATCGGCCACGGCGACGCCGTGCGCAGCGCCCATCCCCAGGTCTCGTTCGCCGCCATCGGACACCACGCCCGGGAGATCACCGACGGGCACCGCATCGACGAGCAGTTCGGGATCACCTCGCCGCTCGGGCGCATCTACGACCTCGAGGGCTCGGTCCTTCTCCTCGGCGTCGGCCACGACAGCAACACCTCTCTGCATCTGGCCGAGTACCTGGCCTCGTGGCCGTCCAAGGCGACACAGGAGCTGGGAGCGGCGGTTCTGGTGGAGGGCGAACGACGGTGGGTCACCTTCACCGATGTCGACATCGACGAGGGGGACTTCCCCGTCATCGGCGCCGCCTTCGAAGCGACGGGATCGACGCGACGCCGCCGGGTCGGTCACGCCACCGGTGCGCTCATGGCCCAGCGGCCGCTGGTGGATTTCGGCACCCGTTGGATGACCGAACACCGACGGTGACGAGGAAGAAGGAGGTTCCGCCCGTCCATGCGCAACAACATCGATGCCGCCCGGGAGATCGTGGCGGCGAGGTCGGCGCAGTACGCGGCGACGCTGTGGGCCGAGGTGGCTGTGTTGGAGGGCCCGGGCGGTCCCTACGCCACGTTCCCCGAGATCGTGAGGGCCTGCATCGTCGGCCGCCAGGCGGCGCTCACGCCGGCCCGGGCCGACCTCGAGCGGTTCCGCGCACCTGACTTCGACCCCGTCGCCGTCGAAGTGTTCGCCGCGTGGTTCCTCGACTTCCGCTACTTCCAGTTCAGCTTCGAGCAGGTTCAGGTGGCCCTGCTGTTCGGCGCCGAGCCCGTCGAGGTGAGCCCGGAGATGGGCACCCGGCTGTCGCTGTCGGCGGCGCAGTTCCTGTGCGGATACGAGGAGCACGACGCCGAAAAGCGCGCCGACGCCGCGCCCTTCGCCGCCCTCGCCATCAAAGAGGCGATGTGGGGCGGTCCCCTGCCCGAGGAGTGGATCTAGAGACCTCGGGTGGCTCAGCCGGTGAAGGAGATGGGCGTGATCACCGTGGCCGAGAGCTCGAGGGATCCCCCCTGGTTCACCACCACGACGCATCCCGGGTGGGTGGCGTCGCAGACGCCCGATCCCACCGCCCCGGTGACGACGGTGAACGACAGGCTCCCCGTACCGGTGGGATCGGGATGGAGCACCGCCGCGTTGGTGAGGTCGCAGTCGGTGGCTTGGGTGGGGGGGCTCTTGGAGCACTCGAGGACGTTCACCGAGACGCCGGGGTTATAGCCGGCCCACGACACCGTCACCGCTTGTCGGTTGGTCAGCCCCTGTGACGGCGTGATGGTGGCCCGCAGGTTCCCGATGACGGTCTTCGGCACCGGCAGCTTCACGTTCCGGCCCGGTTGGGCCGCGAAGGTCAAGGTGGTGACGCCCTTCTTGGCGTCGTGCTCGAGGCGGCCGAGAGCGGAGGCCTCGCCGCGCAGGTAGCGGTCGAAGAAGTCGGTGGTGGCGGCCACGACGCTGGCGAAGGCCGCACCGGACGGGTTGACGGGGGAGTCGTGGTTCCCCCCCTTGACGGTGAGCAGACCTTTCGGGGCGCGCGCCGCGTTGAAGACGTCGACGCTCGACACGTAGGGAACGGTGGGGTCGGCATCTCCGTGCACCAGCAGCATCGGCGGCGCCGAGCCGTCTTGCACCTTGCCCGTCGGGAACGTGATGGGATCGCCCGACATGACCACGGCCGCCTTGACCCGGTTGTCACGGCAGCAGGTGTTGGCCACCAGCCCGAGCGTGGTCACGGCGCCCAGCGAGTGTCCGGCGGCGCCCACCTCGGCCGGATCGATGAGCCCCTGAAGCAGCCCGCTCGACGCCGACTGCTTCAGCATCTGGGTCACGACGTAGCTCATGTCCCCCGGCTGGTGCACGTAGTCAGAGAGCTCGCCACCACCGGGGGTCTGCGAATTGGTGAGCGGGAAGAGCGGAGCGGCCACCACGAAGCCGGCGCCGGCCCACTTCTCGAGCAGGGGCAGGTAACTCGTCACATCCGAACCGAAGCCGTGGGCGAAGACGATCAGCGGGTAGGGACCGCCCGCCTTGTCGGCGGGGGCGCCGGAGACCGGAGGCCCCGAGGCGGTGCCCTGCGCCGGATACAAAACGGTGGTGACCAATGTCCGGCCGGGGTGTCCGGCCACGGCACCGTCGGCCGCCGTGGCCCGCGACCGGTCGACCAGGCTTTCGATCCGGATGCCGATGGCGTGGTCGCCCGCCCTACCCGACACCGACACCGGCGCGCCGCTCGACGAGCACGACGACAGAGCAATGGCCACCAGGCAGGTGACAGCCACCAGGACCGGCGCCGCGGCTCCGCGACGCGACGGACGAGGGGAGAAGGATACCGGCGTCGTCAGGCCGATGCGGCCAGTGCGCTCTCCATGGCCTCCAGCCCGGCCACCAGGCTGTGGCGGCCGGCGTCGTCGAGAACGGAGTAAGCGGGGAGCACGATGCGGTCGGTGAGGGTCTCGGCGTCGCGCCACAGGGCGCGGTCCTCGTCGGAGATGACCGGTGCCTCGTCTTCGCTCCAGCCGAAGAGCGCCCCGTCGCCCGGCCGGTAGATGTGATGGGCCACCTTGGGCTCGAGGCCCTTGGCCCGCAGGGCCACGATGTGGGCGCTGCCGCGGAACTCGCGCAGCACCGTGACGAGCTGCATGGCCCGCGCCGGTAGATCGTCGGCCAGAGGCTCGGCCATGATCCCCGAGTACAGAGCGAGTCCGAAGGGGTCGGCGACATCGTTCACGGCGCCCGCCGCCTGGCAGAAAGCGTCGAGGCCCAAGACGTCTTTGAAGCGGCTGCGGCCGAAGTTGGCGCAGCAGTCCATGTAGGCGTGGCCGGCATCACGGGGGGCCACGATCTTTACTCCCGCGCTCCACATGCTCTGCACCAACGTGGGATTGAAGAAACCGAAGGCGCTGGCGATGACGCTCGACTCGACGTCGCCCAGGACACCGCCGCGTCCCATGATGTAAAAGCTGATGCCGTCGAGACCGAGCTCCTCTCCGCGGGCGAATGTCTCGGGGACGAAGTAGAAGGCCCATCCCATGGCGTTGATCTTCGGGCAGGCGGTGGTCACCAGTTCTTCGGGATTCATGGCCGCAGCGTAGGCGCTGGAGCAATCCGATTCCTCGGGAGCCCCGCCACTTCGGGAGCCCCGCCACTTCGGGAGCCCCGCCACTTCGGGAGCCCCGCCACTTCGGGAGCCCTGCCACTTCGGGAGCCCCGCCACTTCGGCCGGGGCGGCTCAGGAGCGATTGCGCGTCAGTATGTTCACGACGGCCACGCCCGAGCCCCGGCCCCCGACGTTGTGCTGCAGGGCGAAGCCCGAGTTGATGGCCACCTGACGCTCTCCCGCTTCCTCGCGCAGTTGCCACCAGCATTCGGTCAACTGCGCCACGCCGGTGGCGCCGATGGGATGGCCNNTCTTCGATGTCGAGGATCTCGGTGATGGTGAAGCAGTCGTGCACCTCGGCCATGTCCATGTCCCCGGGACCCACCCCGGCCATGGCGTAAGCGCGCTCGGCCGCCGCCGTGGTGGCCGGCAGGCTGACGAACGTCGACTTCTCGTGCAGGTAGGGGTGGTCGGTGGCGACACCGAAACCGGCCACGTAGACGGGCTTGTCGGTGAACTCGTGGGCCCGCTCGGCCGTGGTCAGGATGACGGCGGCGGCGCCGTCGGTCTGCGGGCAGCAGTCGAGCAGCCGCAACGGGCTACACACCGGCACCGAACCGAGGACCTGCTCGATGGTGATCTCGTTCTGGAAGTGGGCGTAGGGATCGAGGCAGCCGTTGTGGTGGTTCTTCACCGCCACCGAGGCCAGCATCTCCGGTGTGGTGCCGAATTCGTGCATGTGCCGCGTGGCGAAGGGGGCGAAGAGCACCGGCGCCGTCTCGCCCCGGGTGTAGAGGGGGTGACCCGACGCGGCCCGGGCGAGCAGGCCCTCCTGCGCCGACTTGTCGCGCATCTTCTCCACGCCGATCACGAGCACCACGTCGTGCACACCGCTGGCCACCACCATGGCCCCGATTCTGAAGGCGTCGGATCCCGTGGGACAGGCGTTCTCCACGCGCGTGCAGGGGATGCCGGAGATGCCCAGCGCGCTGGGCACCGTGTTCCCGCCGATCCCCTCCTGGCCCCAGAGGGTGCCGCGTTGGGTGGCCACGATGGCGGCGTCGATGGCGCCGCGGTCGAGACCCTTGTCCACGTTGGCCAGCGCCGCGTCGAAGGCGCCCGCCGCCATCTGCTCGTAACTCTGTTCGAAGAGCTCGCCGAACTTGATCAGCCCCGCACCGACGACGGCCACCTTGTTCCAGCTCATCGTCCACCTCCCCCTGCACCGTTGGCCCCACGGGCGCCGGCACCCACACTCGATCCGTTGGTGGCACCCGACGCACCCGACGCACCCGACGCACCCGACGCACCCGGCGTACCCGGCGACACGGAAGAATCGACCACCCGAAACGCTTTATAACCGTAGACGGGGATACCGCGTTCTCGGGCATAGAGGCGCAGCGCCAGCGTCACGTCGTCATCGATGGCGAGCACGTCGGCATCGGCCGACACCCCCTGGACCATGATCCGCGCCCCGTCGTCGAGGTCGACCACCACCATGGGCAGCGGCGCCTGGAACGGCGGCGGCATGGTCTGGTTCACCACGAAGGTCTGGACCCGGCCCCGACGGGCCAGGCGGATCACCTCGAGATCGCCGCCCCCGCAGCCGTTGCACCGGGGATGGATCGACGGCGGGATGGAGACGACCCCGCAGGCGCGGCACCGGGCCCCCTCGAGTCCGAGCATCTCGACGTTGCCGCGCACGAAGGCGGCGCCCGCCGGCGGCAGGCCCATCTGAATGGGATCGCTCATCGGTTGGAGCTGACCGCGGGCCCGGATGGCGGCGATGTAGCTGACGGGCCGGCCCGTGCTCAGTTTGGCCATGGCGGCGTCGGCTCCGGGCACCGGTCGGGAGATATCGACGGTGACCGCCGTGGCCCGCCCGCCTCCGTAGGCGACGGCGCCAAGCGCGCCCGGCGCCGATGCAGACGCCGATGCCGACGCCGACGCCGAAACAGCGGTGGACGTGCATCCCTGGATGACACCGAGGAGCGCGGCGGCCGCCCCCGTGTCGCCGAGGGCACTGTGGACCGGGGCCGACACGAGCGGGCCGTTCAGCCGTTTGGCCACGGCCGCGGCCAGCTTCCCGTCGGGGTCGGCGATAGCCCAGGCGGTGGGGGCCGGTCCGGTGCCGGCGTCGAGGTCACGGCCGACGGCGGTGATGAGAGGGAGGAAGACCTCCTCGCGAAACAGCCGGCCGTCGTAGACGTCGCCGGTGGCCGCGTCGGCGTCACCGCGGTAGCGGTCGACCACGGCCATGACCCGGGTCCGGCGGTTCACCAGGCGGGCGGCGGGACCCGAGCCGTTGCCGGCCCGGTGGGCGGGGTCGACGGCCCCGAGCACGAAGGCGGCCGCTCCCGCCCCGGTGGTGAATTCCCCTGCGGTGCCCACTCCGGGGGTCAGCGCGTCCGACGCCACCACCAGCGCCAGGCCGGCGTGGCCGGCGGCCAGGGCGTCCCAGGCGGCGAGGAGAGCCTCCATCCCGGCATGGGTCGATCCACTGCACAAGGTGGCCGCGGCGGTGGGATCGAGTCCCAGCGCCGTGGACAGAAAAGCGTGGCTCGGGCCCTCGGCGAAGGGGGGCCGGCTGCTGCCCCACCACAGTCCCGACACCTCGGTGGCCGAGACCCCGGCGGCGGCCAGGGCGTCCATGGCTGCCTGCCAGGCCAGGGTCAAGGTGTCCTCGTCGGCGTCGCACAGCGCCACGGCGCCGCGGCCCCCACCACCCCAGGCGGCGGCCACCTCCGAGGCGGCCATCCGCAGCGTGGGGACGGCGGCGCCCACGCCGAGCAGGGCCACGGGAGTGACGGCGGTGGTCATGGCGGTCATCGTCGGGGTGCTTTCCACCAGGGGCCGGCCGGGACCTTCCCGGCGAGCAGCGACGTGCCCACGAAGTTGCGCTGGATCTCGACCGTGCCCGCCCCGATGGAGAGGCCCCGGATGTCGCGGTAGGCACGCTCGACGGGGTACTCCCGGCTGTAGCCGTAGCCGCCGAGCAACTGGATGGCCTCGTCACAGACCTTCTTGGCCGCCAGGTTGCAGGCGATCTTGGCCATGGCCGACTCGAGCGGCGGCGGCGTACCCCCGGGACCGGCCAACTGAAGGGCCCGGTCGAGAAGCAGCCGGGCCCCTTCGAGCTCCACGGCCATGTCGGCGATCTTCCACTGCAGACCCTGGAGCTCCGCCAGCTTCTTCGTCCCCACCGTCCGTTCCTGCATGTAAGCGATGGCGTACTCGAGGGCACCCTGGGCGGCGCCCAGACACATCGCCGCGTTGCCGCAGCGCTCGTGGTTGATGTGGGCCAGGAGGGTCTTGAGGCCACTGTTGTCGGCGGGGTCACCGGCGACGAGGACGTCCTCGGGTGCGACGCGCACTCCGTCGAAGGCCAGCTCGGCCTCGGTGCAGCCCCGGAGGCCCATCTTGCGGTGGGTCCCGGCCACGCTGACCCCGTCGGCGGCCAGGTCGACGAGGACGGCGCCGATCCCCTTGCCCGTTCCCGCCTCGCTTCCCGGGAAGCGGCACCAGACGAGGCAGGCCACGGCCCGGTGTCCCCCGGTGACGTAGTTCTTGTAGGCCTCGAGCCGCCAGCCGTCGCCGTCGGGCACCAGGTGGGCCCGCATGGTGGTGGCGGCCGAGCCGGCGTCGGGCTCGGTGATGCCGATGCAGAACAGCTCGCCGGCGGCCGCCTTGGGCAGCCAATTCCGGCGCATGGTCTCGTTGCCCAGGTGCTCGATGGCCCGGGGCGGCCCGTTGAAGACCAGCTGGCAGAGGATGGCGCTCGACACGTCGGCCCGGGCGATCTCCTCGAGGACGATGGCCGCCTCGACATCGCCCATCCCCATGCCGCCGAATTCCTCGGCCACCGTCACGGTGAAGAGATCGGCCCGGCGCAGCGCCTCGAGCGAGGCCTCGGCGAATTCCTCGGTCTCGTCCCACCCGGCGGCAAAGGGGGCGATGTCGCGCTCGGCCACGTCACGGGCCAACTTCCGCAGTGCGGCGTGGTCCTCGCTCTCGGACATCCAGGACGCGGTCACAGAGAAATTCCCATCAAAGGGTTCCACTCATCGGGCAGATGCGGGCGCCGGACCGGCGCCCTCTCGGCTGTGGCGGGCGGTCGCCGGACCTGACACCATCGTCAGCGAACTTACTACACTGTGATGCCCGGCTCCTCGAGAGACCGGCAGCACACGGGACCGGCGAAAGGGCTGGACGATGAGCGAGACCAGGGAGTTCAAAGACATCCGTCATCACACAGCGGCGGCCGCAGCCAAGCCGGTGGACGAGTTCATGAACGAGCTCGAGACACTGCAAACGGAGATCGCCACGGCCAAGAACATGGTCTGGGAAGCGGTGGCCGACGGCAGCCTGTCGCCGGAGTACCTCCAGCGTTTGGCCAAGGAGTACTACTTCCTGGGCCGCTACTACACGACGGAGTTCGGCTCCATCGTCTCCAACGCGCCCGACGTCGACGACCTGTCGCTGGCCAGTTCCGAGCACTTCGCCCATTGGCTGCAGAACCTGGCCGACGAGACGGGCTACACCGGTGACGCCAACCACGTCGACATGAAGATCGACTGGGCCCATCAGCTCGGCATCACCGACGACGAGCTCGTCAACTATGTGGCCATGCCCGAGACCATCGGCACCGTCTTCACCACGCTCTATTACATGAGGCGCTCCTACGAGGAGGGCCTGGCCGCCTTCGGCTGGGCCGGGGAGCGCTTCGCCGCGTCGACGGGCTACGCCAAGAAGATGTTCGAGGGTATGCGCGAGCACTACGGCATCGAGGTGGAGAACTTCCGTGTGCATGCCTATGCCGAAGAGGACCACGGCGAGCAGGCCGACTATCTCCTGCGGCAGGTGGCGGTTTCGGCCGACCAGCAGCGCCGGGTCCGCCGGGCCATCATGTACACCTTCTCCGTCCGCAACCAGCGCACGGTGGCTCTGAACCGTTGGCTCGACGAACCCGGTGCGCTTCGTCGGGACCGGGGCTGAGCGGGTGGCTGTACGCGAAGCGGTCATCGTCGACACCACCCGGACCTTCTTCGGCAAGCGTGGCGGGGCACTGGCCACCTGGCACCCCGTCGACCTTCTCGCCTTCACCTTGAAGGAGCTGGTGACCCGGACCCGGATCGATCCCGAACGGATCGACGATGTGATCGGGGGCTGTGTCAGCCAGGTGGGCGAGCAGTCCACCAACGTGGCCCGCAACGCCTGGGTGGCGGCCGGCCTACCCCAGTCGGTGCCCGCCACCACGGTGGACCGGCAGTGCGGATCGTCCCAGCAGGCCGTCCATTTCGCCGCCGCCGGAGTGGTGGCCGGCCACTACGACCTGGCCATCGCCTGCGGCACGGAATCGATGTCGCGCGTGCCGCTGGCCTCGAACGCCCGGGGGGGCACCGGCCCCTTCCCGCCGTCGTTCCTTGAACAGATCCACGGCCGGCTGTGGATGCAATTCCGGGTGGCCCAGGTCCTGGCCGACGAGTTCAAGATCTCGCGCGAGGACATGGACGTCTACGCGCTCGAAAGCCACCGCCGCGCCGCCGAGGCCACCGACTCCGGCCATTTCGCCAAGGAAGCCATCGCTGTCCCCATCCGTGACACCGAGGGCAACCTGACGGGCGAGTTCCTGGACCACGACGAGGGCATCCGCCGGACGACCACCTTGGAGGCCCTGGCCGCGCTGCCGCCGGCGCAGTCGTTCGAACCGGAGACGGCGCTCGCCATCACGGCCGGGAACTCCTCGCAGATGACAGACGGCGCCGCGGCCATGCTCATCGCCGAGCGCTCGGTGGCGGAGAAGATGGGCCTGCCCATCCTGGCCCGCTTCCACGCCTTCGCCGTGGCCGCCGATGACGCCGCCATCGTCTTGTCGGCCCCCGTCCCCGTCACCCGGAAGCTGCTCGACCGGACGGGGATGATCATCGAGGACTTCGACGCCGTCGAGTGCAACGAGGCCTTCGCCGCCATCGCCCTCATGTGGGCCCGGGCCTTCTCGCCCGATCCCGATCTCTTCAACCCCCGCGGCGGGGCCATCGCCATCGGCCATCCCCTCGGTGCCTCGGGGGTCCGGATCATGACCACGTTGCTGAACCAGCTCCAGGCCACCGGCGGCCGCTACGGATTTCAGACCATGTGCGAGGGCGGCGGCCAGGCCAACGCCACCGTCATCGAGCGTCTGGCGTAGAGCGATGGACTTCGCTTTCTCGGCCGAGCAGGACGACTTCCGCCAGGCCGTGCGCGCCACCTTGGCGGCCGAGGCGTCGCCGAGCTATGTCCGGGCCATGATCGAGGACCCCGTCGGGGTGAGCCCGGAGCTGTGGGAGACGATGGCGGGCCTCGGCTGGCTGGGCGTTCTCGTCCCCGAGTCGGCCGGCGGTCTCGGCCTCGGACTCGTCGACCTGGTGGTGCTCCAAGAGGAGCTCGGTGCCCTGCCCTTCCCCGGCCCCTTTCTCTCCTCGGCCGTGCTGGCCAGCCTGGCTGCCGTTCGTCTCGGCGCCGTCGAGCTCCTGGCCGACCTGGCCTCGGGCCGGCGGCGGGGCACCGTGGCGCTGGAGGAGGCGGGCCACGGCGCGCCGCTCTCCACCGTCGGGGCCCGGGCCACGCCGGCCACCGGATCAGACGGAGCCGACGGGGAGGTCGTCCTCCAGGGCCACAAGCCCGTGGTCTTGGACGGCGCAACGGCGGACTGGGCGCTGGTGGTGGCGCGCGACGACGCCGGACTCGGTACTTTCTTACTCGAGGCCCCCGCCGGGGAACCGGTCCCCGCCTTGGACGTCACCCGGAAGGTCGCCCGGCTGGCCTTGGACGGTCGCCGGGCCCGGCGGATCGGGCCCCCCGGAGACCAGTCGGCTATCTGGGCCCGGGTCCTCGACGACCTCTCGGTGGCCGTCTGCGCCGAGCTGGTGGGGACGTCTGAGCGGGCTCTTCACCTGGCCGTCGAGTACGCCAAGGTCCGGGTCCAGTTCGACCGGCCCATCGCCACTTTCCAAGTCATCAAGCACAAGGCGGCCGACATGCTCCACCGGCTGGAGCTGGCCCGGGTGGGCACCCACTACGCCGCCTGGACCTCCGACGTCGACGACCCCGAACGGGCCCGGGCGGCGGCCATGTGCAAGGGCTTCGTGGCCGAGGCCGCCGATTTCGTCACCGCCGAGTGCATCCAGATCCACGGGGGCATCGGCTTCACCTGGGACATCGATGCCCACCTGCTCTACCGCCGGGCCAAGCAGGACGACCTGCTCTTCGGCGCCCAGGGCTATCAGCGGGCCCGGCTGGCCGACCTCATCCTGGGGCCGGTGGGCGCACCGACGGGATCGTCGATCTGGTCGACGGCGGGTTGAACCGACCGGGCCCGACGGTACTGAGCCGACCGGACCGGACGGGCCGGGGTCAGATCCGGATCAGACGAGGGACTCCCTCAGCTTCTCCTTCAGGATCTTGCCGGTGGCGTTGCGGGGCAGCTCGTCGGAGAACTCGATTCGGCGGGGGACCTTGTAGTCGGCCAGGCGCCCGGCACAGTGGGCCCGCAGCTCGTCGGCACTGACCGTGGAACCGGCGATGACGACCACGACGGCGGCCACGTCCTCGCCCAGTACGTCGTGGGGGATCCCCACCACACCGGCCTCGATGACGGCGGGGTGGTCGAGTAAGACGGCCTCGATGTCGACGGCGTGGACGTTGTTGCCCCCGCGGATGATGACGTCCTTCTTCCGACCCACGATGTAGAGGTAGCCGTCCTCGTCGATCCGGGCCAGATCCCCGCTGTAGAGCCAACCGTCCTTCCAGGCTCCGGCGGTGGCCTCGGGGTTGCGGTAGTACTCGCGTTGGCGGCCCTCCATCCGCAGCACGGCCTCGCCGATCTCGCCGGTGCTCAGGTCCTTTCCGTCGTCGTCGAGGATGCGGACCTCGAGCGGCGGCATGGGTTTGCCCACCGAGCCGATCCGTTTCAACGCCTCGCCCTTGGGCATCGAGCAGAAGGCCGGTCCCGCTTCGGTCATGCCGTAGGAGTTGGAGACCGACGCTTCGGGCATGCGCTCCTGCAGCGCCCGCAGGGTCGACGGCGCCAGGGGTGAGCTGCCCACTGCGCAGATCAGGATGGAGTCGAGCGCGGCGGTGGCGAAGTTCTCGTGGGTGACGATCAGCTGGGCCATGGCCGGCACCAAGAAGACGAACTGGGGCCGCAGCTCGCCCACGATCTCGATCCAGCGGCCGGCGTCGAACTTGGGCTGGAAGACGCCGAAGAGGCCGAGTTGCATGGGGTTGTAGATGAAGCCGATCCCGGCGAAGGTGAACAGCGGGCTCGAATGCAGCCAGCTGTTGCCCGAGTAACTGGGATTGGGCGCCCCGGGGATGAGGGCCACGTTCCGGTGGCGGATGGCCACCCCCTTGGGCAGTCCCGTCGTCCCCGAGGTGTAGAGGATGTCGGCCAGGTCCTCGGCTCCGAGCTCCACCTGGAACTCGCTCGGGTCGTCGGTGCCGGCGTCGCCCCACGACCAGGGTTCGCCGCTGTCGGGTGGCTCGCCCTTCGCCGGTGGCGCGGTGAGGAGGTGGCGGACGGTGGCGAGGGTGGACACCACCCGCTGCGCCGATGCCGCCAGAACCGAGTCGGTAAGCAGGACCGTCACCTCGGCGTGGCCGAGGAGCCGTTCGAGCTCGGGTTCGGTCAACCGGATGTTGGTGGGAACGGCCACGGCGCCCGCTTTGTGCACCGCGGCGTAGGCCACCATGAAGCGCAAGGCCTCGTCGGCGCCGAGATAGAGGGCCACCCGGTCGCCCTTGGTCACGCCGCGCTCGACCAGTCCCCGGGCCAGGCGGTTCGACTCGGCCTCCCACTGTCCGAAGGTCATCTCCCCGACGTCGATGACCCGGTAGCCGACCTTGTCGGGGAAGGCTCCGGCCATGGCCCGGAGGTGATCGGTCAGGAGGGTGATCACGACTGGTCCACCGTCATTCGTCCGGGCTCAAAAGCCGCCGTCGAGGACGGCCGTGCGGTGGCGGAAACGCCAACCGTCGGGGGTCCGGACGAGCTCGTCGTGATAGCGGCCGGAGTTGGTCAACTTGGACTTGGCCCCCGCCGCCGCCTCGGGACCGGGCCGGGCCAGCACCAGCAGCTTCACGTCCTGGACGGCGGTGTCGCCGTCGACTTCGACGGTGGCGTCGACGGTCACGTGGACCACGCCGTAGGGGGTGCGACGGACCATCTCGGCCAGAGCGGCCCGGCCGTCGACCCGGAAGGTGCCTTCCACCTCCATCACCCCGTCCTCGGTGAAGGTGGCGGCGAAACCGTCGGGATCACCGTCGTCGAAGCAGCGGTTGTAGCGGGCCGTGAGCTCCCGGATCTGGGTCCGGTCGATCAGCCAGCGCACGTCGGCGTCCACAGACCGTCCCCCCTCCTGTCGCCGGTCGGTCGGCCGCGACGATAGCGCGGGCCCCGCGTTCTCCGACACGGGCGTCAGGTTCTCCCGGCGCCGGCCGTCCGGGGTCCGAGCCCGTCGCCGTCAGCTCGTGCCGGGCCGGTTCTCGAGCTCGCCCAGGACCTCACCGGGCCGCCAGTGCCAGACCCGGTGCCGGTCGCCCTCGACCCGGAAGTAGCCCACCTCGTCGATGTCGATGGCAAAGAGGTGGAAGTCCCCCGGCGGCCGCCAGCCGATCTTGGCCAGAAGGGCCTCGCCGTAGCGGTCGCGCTCGGCGGCCGCCGTGATCTCCCTGGCCTGGCCGTAGAGCTTCATGTCCCCCTCGGTTCCGTCGCTGTCGGTGACCAGGCTGTGGACCACGCAGCGCCGGTCACGGCGGAGATCGAGGGCCTTCATCGACCGCCACATCATCCCCAGGTAGAGGTGTCCATCGAGGAGCAGCGGCTCCACCGGGCTGATGCGTGGCCAGCCGTTTCGTCTGAGAGTCCCGACGAGCACGAGACCGGGGCCGTCGAAACGCAAGCGGGCCAGCTCGGCCAGATCGCCGGCGTCGCTTTCGAATTCCCCCCAGCTCACCACGGTGGTGCTCCGGTCCTCGTCACCGGGTTTCGTCCCGGGTGTGCGGGTCGTCCAGTGTGTGTACATAGCGCTTCATCGGATAGCGCTCGTAGTCCACGTTGCTCCAGAAGTCGACGGCATGGGGATCAGCGTCGGCCACGAGAGCGGTCACCCGCTGGCATCCGAGACTGCGCAGGCGTCGTTCAGCTTCGGCCAGCAGGGCGGTGGCGATGCCGCGTCGGCGGAAGTCGGGCAGGACGGCCAGTCGGTACATGTTCCCCCGCCACCCGTCCCAGGCGGCGATCAAGGTGCCCACCACGTCGCCGTCGATCTCGGCGATCAGAAGAGCACCGGGGTCGCGCTCGAGCAGACGGCGCAGAGAACCGACATCGTCGGTCGAGGTGGAGTGGGCCCCGGCATCGGCCCAGAGCTGAAGGGCGGTCGTCACATCGGCCGGGACGGCCGTCCGGACGACAGCGGGAGAAGAACGGCGCCGAGAGGCGGATCCGGGCATCGCACCATGATGCCCACGGTGCCGCTGACGGTGCGGCTCAGTCGGCCTGGTCCCGCTCCAGATGCATCTGTCGGAAGGCCAGGAGCCCCGTTGCTCCGGCCAGAAGGACAAGCAGCAGATCGAACGCCCAGGCTCCGTGCATCTCTGCTCTTCGACCCGTTGCGCATCCAAGTTGAGCGCACGCTGCCGAGCGCCCACGCTCTGTGCTCGAGGCCGTCCACCGTGCACGCAGCGCGCGCATTGCCGCTCCCGGACGACGGGGACGGGCGCGGACACCGACCAGTGACACAGAGACGTAGTGTGCGTCGGTGGCTGCCATGTCGTTCGACCGCGCCGCTGATTTCTACGACGCCAGCCGCGCCCTGCCCGCCGATGTGCACCGCCGGCTCACGACCATGCTGACAGCGGAACTGGCGCCGCGTGGCATGAGCCTCGAGATCGGCGTCGGCACCGGCCGTATCGCCCTGCCGCTTGCGGCCGAAGGCGTCCGGCTCATGGGCGTCGACATCGCCCCGAAAATGCTCGAGCGTCTGGTGGCGAACGCCGGCGGTTACCAACCTTTTCCGCTCGGCGTGGCCGACGTCACCGCTCTGCCCTTCGGCCGACGCTCTTTCGATGCCGTCTTCGCCAGTCACGTCCTGCACCTCGTCCCCGAGTGGCGCCGGACCGTCGACGAAGCGCTGCGGGTGCTCCGGCCCGGCGGCGTCTTCCTGGTCGACTTCGGCGGCGGTCCCCTGGCTCCGTGGGGTGCGTCGACCGCCGCTGTGCTCAGGGAGCACGGCGTCAATCGGGTACGACCGGGTATATCCGATCCGGGCCCGGTGAAGGCATACCTCGAAGGGCGGGCCACGGCCCGAACGCTGCCGCCTTTGACCATGACGGTGATGCGTTCGCTCGCCCAGGACGTGGCCGATACGCGCGACCAGCTCCACTCGTGGACCTGGTCGGCCAGCGCCGAGCAAATCACGGCGGGCAGTGACGCCATGCGGCGCTGGGCCTCGGACAACGACTGGCCGCTCGAGCGACGCGTCGAGCTGAAACGCACCATTCAGTGGTGGGCCTTCGACGTCGGGCCCTCCGTCTGAAGAACCCTCTCCCTCGGCCCGACGACGCAATTTGCCGCTACGTCGGCGTACGGCAAACTAAGGGAGGGCCCTCGAGTGTCCAGGGAGGCTACGGCCATGGCAAAGTCGGGTAAGGCGAAGAAGAGCGGTCCGAAGATCACCGACCACGAGGCCGATCAGATCCAGCGGGCCAATGACTCTCGGCTCGTACCCGTCGTCTTCGTCCACGGTCTGTGGCTGCTGCCGAGCAGCTGGGATCGCTGGCGGACCATGTTCGAAGAGGCGGGCTACACGACGCTCGCTCCCGGTTGGCCCGATGACCCCAACACCGTCGAGGAAGCGAACAGGCATCCCGACGTCATGGCCCACAAGACGATCGGGCAGATAGCCGATCATTTCGGTGATGTGATCGGGCGGCTCTCGACGAAGCCCGCCGTGGTGGGTCACTCCTTCGGAGGACTGCTCACCCAGATCCTGGCCGGTCGTGGTCTGTCGGTGGCGTCGGTGGCCGTCGACCCCGCTCCCTTCCGCGGGGTGCTCCCCCTTCCCCTGTCCGCTCTCAAGTCGGCCTCACCGGTGATCGGCAACCCCGCCAACCACGGGCGCGCCGTTCCGCTCACCTACGAGCAATTCCGTTTCGCCTTCGCCAACGCCGTCAGCGAGGACGAGGCCAAGGAGCTCTACTCCACCTTCGCCGTCCCCGGTTCCGGTGTGCCGCTCTTCCAGGCGGCGACGGCCAACTTGAACCCGTGGACCGAAGCCAAGGTAAGAACGAAGAATCCCGACCGGGGGCCGCTCCTCATCATCGACGGGGAGAAGGACCACACCGTGCCGTGGGCCATCGCCAAGGCCGCCTACAAGAAGCAGAAGCGCAATTCGAACGTCACCGAGATCGTGAAGATCCTCGACCGCGGCCACTCGCTCACCATCGACCACGGCTGGAAGGAAGTGGCCGACACGGCGCTCACGTTCGTAAGGCGCTTCGCCAAGAGCTGACCCGGCCCGGCCTGGCCCAGGCGAGGGGTGCCCCGACCGTCACGCAAATGAAATGTCAGTCATAGGTACTTTTCAGGCTTCGGGGGCATAAATGGTTCCTATGCAGGTCTTCGAGTCGTGCCACAGCACCTGGGTCTTCGACACCGAGCGGATGCGCTTCCGCCGGATCCTGAAAGACGCGTCGGTCGGAGCCCACCCGGTCTCCACCGACTGGCGCCCGTATTTCGGTCTCGAGGCCGACCCCGAGGGTGAGTCCTTTGCCGTGCTTCTGAACGAGGACGGCACCCGTCTTCTGCGTTCCTGGCGTCACACGACCGACTGTCTGCAGTGCGGGGGCCACGTCACGGCCGAGATGTCACGGGCCGAACTGAATTCCGCCCTCGTCCGCTGATCTCGCCTCCGGCGCGCTCCGCCCGGTAGCCCTGCCGGGCGGCGGTCAGGCGCCGAGGAACTCGTCGATGTCGATGCCGTCCGGGAGCGGCAGCAGCCCTTTGGTGGCGAAACTGCGGACCACGACGGCCCATGACGGTCGGGCGGCGATGAGCGAGCGGAGCTCGTCGAGCCCGGCGTCGGGTTGACCGGAGACGATCAGGGCGCCGGCCCGTAAGAAGCGGGCGTTCTCGTCGCCGGGCAGACGGGCCAGGGCGATATCCACCTGGCGCAGCGCAGCGGCGGGATCGCCACCGAAGAGCGCCTCCTCGCCTTTGTCGATGCGGTCGAAGGCGTCGGCCGCGTCCACCAGGCGCGCCAGTTCGTCCAGAGGCCGGTCGTGGTGGTCGACCCGGACATCGACGAGCTTTCCCTCCCAGGAATGCTCCTGGCGCTCTGCGTCCACGATGAGCATGGCCGCCGACATCGCTCCCCGGGCGTCGCCGCCGGCGCGCTCGGCGGCACGCAGGACGCCGAGCAGCCGCTCGGGGAAGGTCCCCGTCCCCGTCTCGTAGGCCTCGGCCATGGCCGGCCACACGTCGGCGCTGGCCATCATGTTGGCTTGCACCGAGTACCCCGCTCCCAGGTGATGCCCGGCGTAGTCGATGCACAGCTCGCCGGTGAAGGCGCTGGCCCCGCCGGTGCCGTCGATCACCGCCACCTGCCGCACCGAAGCCCCGTCGTCTTCGGCGCGCACCTCGGCCAGGGTCCGTTCGGCGTCGAGACCGGCCACGAGCTTGTCCAGGCACTTCGGCCCGTAGGCCACCTCGACCATGGCCTGGGTGGCCACGGCGCCGATCCCGGGAATGGCCCAGGGGACGATGGCGCCCACGGAGAACCAGCAGGTCTGCACGGCGACACCGAACTGACCGCTGTCGGGATCCCGGGCCACGATGGAGTAGGTCATGGCCCAGAGCTACCACAATCGGCGGTTCAGGCGCGTGGCAGGGCGTAGACCATGACCACGACGAAATGCAGCATGGCCCCCACCACCGTGCAGGCGTGGAAGACCTCGTGGTAACCGAAGACGCCGGGCACCGGATCGGGCTTCTTGACGGCATAGACCACCGCGCCGGCCGAGTAGGCGAGGCCGCCGATCAACAGGAGCACGAACCCGGTGGGGCCGAGGGCCCGATAGAGCTGGGGCAGGACGGCGACGGCGGCCCAGCCGACGACCACGTAGGGCAGGGCGATGACCCACTTCGGTGCGTCCAACCACACCTGGCGCAGCGTGATCCCGAGCGCGGCGCCGATCCACACGATCAGGAGCACGGTCGTCCGGGCCCATCCGGTCAGGGCGATGCCGGCCACCGCCGTGTACGAACCGGCGATGGCGATGAAGATGGTCGAGTGGTCGGCCCGCCGCATCCGGCGCCGGCCGACCGGTCCCCACGTGTGGCGGTGGAAGAGGGCGCTGATCCCGAACAGCAGCGAGATGGCGCAGGCGTAGACCAGGCAGATCAGCTTCGACGACGTCGTCGGGGCGTCCCACACCAGCCACGCCCCCGACACCAGCGAGGCGAAGAAGGCGAACTCGTGGAGGACACCGCGCAGCTTCGGCTTGACCGGTCCTTCGGCCTCCTCGAGCTCGTCGCGGCCATAGACCACACCGGACGACCCCCCTGGCCGGGTGGCGCTCACGCCGGCACCCCGCCGGCCACCGGGACCGCCACGTCCACGAATCGTCGGAGGATGCGCCGACCGGCTCCCTCGATCCGGGTGACGTCGGTTCCCGCCAGGGTGACCCCGTCGGGCAGCAGTGGACGCCAGGCTGCGGCCAACCCGGGATCGACTTCGACGTGGAACTGGAGGCCGTAGGCGCGCGCCCCGACCCGGAAGGCCTGGTGGGGGAAGCGGCGGGTGGCGGCCAGGTGGACGGCCCCTTCCGGGAGGGTGAAGGTGTCGCGGTGCCAGTGGACGCACGCCACCGTGGTGCCCGACAGGCCGTGGTACTCGGGCCCGAAGACCGGGTCGCGTCGGCCCGGCCCGGTGAGCTCGACCTCACCGGCACCCACCTCCTCGTCCGGCCCGGTCGTCACCTCCGCGCCGAGGGCGGCGGCCAGCTGTTGGGCTCCGAGGCACACACCCAGTATCGGCAGGTCGAGTCCGACCGCCTCACGCAACAGATCCCGCTCCCGTGCCAGCCACGGATGGGTGTCGTCGTGGACGCCCATCGGCCCGCCCATCACCACCAGGCCGCCGATCCCGTCGACCGCGGGGAGCGCGTCGCCGAGGTCGAGGCGGTGGACACAGTGGGCGATGCCGGCACCCCCCAGCACGCCGGCGATCGAACCCGGGCCCTCGTGGGCCACGTGCTGGAGGATGGCCCAGGGGCGTCCCCTCGAGAGCGGCACGGCACCGGCCACTAGGCGGTGTTCACCACGTGGAACGACTCGGCCAGACGACCTTCAGGGAGCCCGGCGGCCAGGGCGGTGCCGCCCATCCAGTTGCGGAGCAGCTCGTCGAGGTGCCCACCGTCACCTACCTGGCTCTTGTGGGACATGAGGGCGGCGAGCTTCCGTTCGTAGACGTCGGTGGCGTCCACCACCCGGTTGGCCCGCTCGGTGGCCATGATCCACATCTCGGGCACGGTGTGCTCCTTGAGGCCCTCCGCCAGGAGCTCGGGAAAAGCGAACGGGTTGCGGGCGTCGGGGTAGACGGCACACGCAGCCGCCTCGCCGGCGGCCAGGTGGTCCGGGTGGCTGGCGTAGATGCGCTCCCAGTTCCGCTCGGGTGACTGGCACACCACCCGCAGAGGCCGGACCATGCGGATGACACGGGAGATGGCGGCCCGGAGCTCGAGGCTGGCGGTGACGCTCCCGTCGGGAAACCCGAGGAAGGTCACGTCGGTGACCCCGACGGCCCGGGCCGCGGCCACCTGCTCCTCACGGCGGACGGCGGCCATCTCCGCTCGGGTGATCGAGTGGTCGGATCCACCTGCATCGCCGTCGGTGACGATGCAGTAGGCGACCTCGATGCCCCGCCCCGTCCAGGTGGCCACCGAGCCGGCCGCGGCGAAGTCGACGTCGTCGGGGTGGGCGGTGACGATCAGGATCCGCTCGACGTCTGCGGACCCGTCGTCGACGGTCAGCGGCTCAGCTCGGTCGGGCACGCGATGCTCCTCGTCGATTACGGCGAAGGCAGCCGTGCGGCCGGGCCCGGCCACCGGCGCCACCCGCCACGGGTGGGTTCAGGACTTCTCGGGTGTCCAGGCCGCCAGGTCGGCCAGCCGGGGATCGTTGGAGAACATCTCCACGATGGGCATGCGCAGGCCCAACCGGGTCTGGATCCGCTCGATCTCCAGGACCTGGTTCCACTGCACGAGCGAGACGACCAGGCCGGCCGAGCCGGCCCGGGCGGTGCGGCCGGAGCGGTGCAGGTACGCCTTCTGGTCTTCCGGCGGGTCGAAGTGGACGACGATGTCGACAGCGTCGATGTGGAGGCCGCGGGCGGCGACGTCGGTGGCCACCAGTACGTGGAGCTTGCCTTCGGTGAAGTCCTTCAGGGTGCGCTCCCGATTGGCCTGGCGGAGGTCGCCGTGGATGGCGCCGGAGCGGACGCCCTCCTTGCCCAGCTGTTCGACCAGGCGGTCACACCCGTGCTTGGTACGCACGAAGACCAGGGCCTTGTCGGCGCTGCGGCAGACGGCGGCGCACACCTTGACCCGGTCCATCTGGTGGACCTCGAGGAAGCGGTGCTCCATGGCGTCGACCGTGTTGGTCGGTGAGGCCACCTCGTGGAGGACCGGGTCGGTCAGGTAGCGGCTGACCAGCCGGTCGACGGCGCCGTCGAGTGTGGCCGAGAACAGCAGGGTCTGATGGTCGCGTTCGAGGCGGCGCAGGACCCACTCGACCTGGGGCATGAAGCCCATGTCGGCCATCCGGTCGGCCTCGTCGAGCACCAGGGTCTCGATGTCGGCCACCGACAGCTCGCCGCGGTCGCCGAGGTCGATGAGGCGGCCAGGGGTGGCGATGATCACGTCGATGCCCCGACGGAGCCTCTTGATCTGGCGTTCGATGTCGGCGCCGCCGTACACGGCGACCACCCGGAGACCTGCGGCCTCGGCCAGCGGCTCGAACACTTCGCTCACCTGGACGGCGAGTTCGCGGGTCGGGACGAGCACGAGGGCCTTCGGACGCCCCGGCTCGGTGGCCGGGGCGGCCATGGTGCGCTGGAGGAGCGGCACGCCGAAGGCCAGCGTCTTGCCGGAGCCGGTCTTGGCTTTGCCGCAGACGTCACGGCCGGCCAGGGCGTCGACGACGGTCATGGCCTGGATGGCGAAGGGGGCGTGGATCCCCTGGAACTCGAGGGCGGCCACGATGGCCGGGTCCACGCCCAGTTCGGCGAAGGACCGCTGCTGGTCGGGTGCGAGTGCGTCGGGATCGGTGCCGACGGCGTTCTCCACGGTGCGATCCGAGGGATCGGTGAGGATGGTCATGGGGTTCGAAAGCTCTCTCTCATCGTTCAGCGACGGCCTGAGCCGACCGTCAGCGCCGTGCGAGTCACGGCAGCGTGCGGGCCCGCCTCGGGCCATCGTCCGGGCCATGGTGCAGGCCAGAAGAACAGGATGAGGAAGACCCCGGTGGCGGGCACTCGCCCACCACGGACCCCAGTGTACCTGTCAACCCCCGGTTCAGCGGTTCATCGGCCCGATGAGCAGGGACGACGGGTCGCGGTTCCCTCGGTAGGGGCCCTTGTACGTCGTGACGTGCATGGCCAAGCAGCTCAGGTGGCTGACGGCTCCCGGTAGACCTCCGCACCGGCCTCGAGGAACTCGGCCGACTTCTCCTTGAGCCCGATCTCCACGGCGGTAGCGAGATCCATGCCCTTCTGTTCGGCATAGTCCCGCACGTCCTGGCTGATCCGCATCGAGCAGAACTTCGGGCCGCACATNNGCGATCTTGTAGGCGATCATCCCCTGCTTCACGTCGTCCAGGTTCGGGAGGCCGAGGTGCTCCTTCGGGGTCACGTAGCAGAGCATGGCGGTGCCGGCCATGCCGATCACGGCGGCTCCGATGGCCGACGTGATGTGGTCGTAGCCGGGAGCGACGTCCACTGTCAGCGGCCCGAGGGTGTAGAAGGGCGCGTCGTGGCAGACCTCCTTCTGGAGCGTCACGTTCTCCACGATCTTGTGCAGCGGAACGTGGCCCGGGCCCTCGATCATGACCTGGACATCGTGGCGCCAGGCGATCTCGGTGAGCTCACCGAGCGTCGACAGCTCGGCGAACTGGGCCTCGTCGTTGGCATCGGCGATGGACCCGGGACGGAGGCCGTCGCCCAGGGAGAAGGCCACGTCGTAGGCGGCCATGATCTCGCAGATCTCCTCGAACCGGGTGTAGAGGAAGCTCTCGGTGTGGTGGGCCAGGCACCAGGCCGCCATGATCGACCCGCCCCGGCTGACGATGCCGGTCATCCGCCTGGCCGTCATGGGCACGTAGCGGAGCAACACGCCGGCGTGGATGGTGAAGTAGTCCACCCCCTGTTCGGCCTGCTCGATCAGCGTGTCCCGGTAGAGCTCCCACGTCAGCTCCTCGGGGGCGCCGTCCACCTTCTCCAGCGCCTGGTAGATCGGCACGGTGCCGATGGGCACGGGCGAGTTCCGCAGGATCCACTCGCGGGTGGTGTGGATATCCGGGCCGGTCGACAGGTCCATGACCGTGTCGGCGCCCCACCGGGTGGCCCACGTCAACTTCTGGACCTCCTCCTCGATCGAGGAGGAGACGGCCGAGTTGCCGATGTTGGCGTTGACCTTCACCAGGAACTTGGAGCCGATCACCATCGGCTCGGACTCGGGGTGGTTCACGTTGGCCGGCAGGATGGCCCGGCCGGCGGCGATCTCGTCCCGGACCAGCTCGGCGGGCACGCCCTCGCGGGTGGCGACGAAGTGCATCTCGGAGGTGATGTCCCCATTGCGGGCGTAGTGGAGCTGCGTCACCGGGGTGCCGGTCGAGCGCATCGGCCGACGGCCGTCGGTCGGGAAGGCGACCGGTCCGGCACCGTCCCGGCGCACCGCAGCCCGCCCGTCGTCGCGTCGGTGGACCGGCCTTCCCTCGTACTCGCCGACGTCGCCCCGGCCGGTGATCCACGGCCGGCGCAGCGAGGGCAGGCCGACGGTCGGGACCGATCCCGGGCCCGACGCGTCGTACAGGCGCACCGGCTCGTTGGGAGAGGGCCCGTCACGGCCCGGCGAGTCGGCGAGGGCGACCTCGAGGAAGGGGACGCGCACGCCGTGGGGGCCGTCCACGTACACCTTGGAGCGGTTGTGGGCCGGCAGCGCGGCCGTGGTGGCGGGGTCGGGAGGTGTCGTCTCGGTGGTCATGGTGTTCCCTTCGTACGGATCGCTGCCCGAGTCTCCCACGACGCCCGCCCGGGTTCATCCGGACTGTGCCATCGTGGGGACACTGCGACCATGCAGACGACCCGCCCCACCGGGCCGGGCGGTCCGGACCCTCGTGGAGGCCGGGTCGGAGGCACACCGAAAGGAACCACCATGGGAAAGCTCGACGCCGGGGACATCGCACCCGGGTTCACCTTGCCCGACCAGGACGGCAAACCGGTCTCCCTCGCCGACTTCGCCGGCAAGCAGGTCGTCGTCTACTTCTACCCGAGGGACGACACCCCGGGCTGCACCAAGGAGGCCTGCCAGTTCAACGACAACCTGGCCGCCTTCAAGAAGGCGAAGGTCCCGGTGCTCGGGATCTCGGCCGATACCGCCGCCAAGCATCAGAAATTCCGTGAGAAGTACGGGCTGAAGTTCCCGCTACTGACCGACGCCGACCACGAGGTGGGTGAGGCCTACGGGGCCTGGGGCGAGAAGACCATGTACGGCAAGAAGATGATCGGCGTCATCCGGTCCACCTTCCTCGTGGCGTCCGACGGGACCATCGACCGAGCCTGGTACCACGTGAAGGCCGACGGTCACGCGGCCAAGGTCCTGGAGGAGCTCCAAAACTGAGCAGGACCGGCCCCTGCCCGAGTCACGACGACCCGGGCCGGTGCACCTACGGGAGGACCTTCTTGGTGGATGGCAGGCAGAGCAGCTTGATCTTCAGGATGTTGACCGGCGACTGCCCGAACTGGTTCAGGTCGAACACGGTGGTCGGGAACGGTGTCTGGCTCACCCCGAAGCACAGGAGGTGCTTCTTGGGGTTGATGATCGGGTAGGTCGTCGTGGCTCCTCCCGCCGTGATGATCTTCTCCGTCGGCAGGCAGAGGAGCTGCGGAGTAGCGACAGTGACGGGGACCGACGCGGTCGGGCTGAACTCGTCCTGTAGCGACACCGCCCCTGGGACTTTGTAGGGAGCGGTCCCCGGCACATAGGTGACCGAATAACAGGTGAAGTGGTTCAGATTCGGTGGCTGGTTCGTCGGTTCCACAGGCGGCCCGGTCAGGCTCTTCCACGTGGGAAGGCACAGAAGCTGCGGCTGGCCGACATTCAGGATGCCCGTCCCGAACTGGTTGGTTACTGACACCTTTACCGGCGGTTTGGTTGGCGCGGTGATCTTGAAACAGGCGAGATGGGCAACAGGGTTGGTGATGGGAGTCACCTTCGAGCCGGCTGCTGTGGTGATCGTCTTCTGCACCGGATTGCAGTTGAACTTCAGTGCGCCGATGGTGGGAACGATGCCATTGGGTGCGAACTGATCGATCAACCTGACGCTGCCGGCCGGGGGAATCACGAAGCCCGGTGGTACCACCGCCGCCTTGTAGCAGAGTTGATGATCGACCGGCGGGTAGGTGGTGGCGGCAGAGGCTCCTTCGACGCCGACCGCGACGCCGACCACGCTGAGCACCATCAGGACGATGCCGAGGATGATCTTTGCTGGAGTGAGACGGGGGAACCGAGCCATTGCAGTCGTATTCCTCGACTTTTTCGAGCAGGAAGCTCGTGCGCTGGTCGACCTCGGTCAGCCGGTAGTTCATGCGTTCCAGGTCTAGCGCCCGGAAGGTCACCACAACGTCACCACCTGTTGAACTCTCGGTGAACACTGAGAGACGGGCCCGCTCGGTCGATCCCGCCGCTGACTCGGCCCGATCCGGCTCCCAGGTCCTCACTTTTCAGCCGACCTGATGGACCGGGCACCACCATGATGTCCGCCCACCGATCGTCGACCGCTCGAGCGGGCACCCGTCCTTCGGGCACAGCCCCCCGGGATGCCGTTCGCCCATCAGGTCACCGAGATGCGAGCCGCCCCGCTCGGTGAGGTCGACCAACGTCCGACCCAGGTGCCGGTGCAGGCGCCGCACCTCGGCCGGTGACAATGAGCCGGAAGGTCGCAGGGGTGACAGGCCGGCCCGCCACAGCACCTCGTCGGCGATGAGGTTCCCGATGCCGGACACCCGGGCCTGGTCGAGAAGCCTTGCCTTCAGTGGCGCGGAGGATCCGGCCAGAGCCCGGCCAAGGCCGGCGGCTCCGAGCGACGCGGCGTCGGGTCCCAGGTGGGACGTGTCCGGATCGAGTGCCACGCCCCCGAGCCGGCGCGGGTCGTGGACCACCATCCGACCGCCATCCGTGAAGGTCACCGACCACCGGTCCCACTTCGGGTCGTAACGGGTGGAGGAGTAGAGGAGCCGGCCCACGGCATCTGTCCCGTCGACGAGCAGCGAGCCCGTCATGCCGAATCGCAGGCCCACCACCGGGCCTCCCTCGACGTCGAGGAGGAGGAGCTTGCCGATGCGGCGGGCCCCGGTGAACCACTGCCCGACGAGCACCGAGGTCAGCGCGGACGCCGTGGCGCCGCCTTTCAGGAACCACTCGTCCGGGCATACGACGTCCGCGACCTCGCGGCCCAGCACACCTTCGGCCAGGGTCCGGTAGCACTCCACCTCGACGAGCTCGGGCACCCAGCGAGGGTACCCAGCGCACCGGGTGACCGGTCCCGGCCCCCTCGGGGACGGACGGTAGGGTGTGCCCCATGCCGCCCGAGAAGCCGCACTGGACAGAATTGCTCAATGAAGTCGTGACGTCCGGCCTCTGCACCGGGTGCGCGGCGTGCGTGGTGGCCTGTCCTTACGACGTCCTCTCCTACGACGACACCGGTGGCCGCTACAAGCCGTTCCACATCGACGCCGAGGGCGGGCCCGACAGCTGCACGCACGGAGTCAAGGGCTGCACCATGTGCACCCGGGCCTGTCCCCGATTCCGACTGTGGGAGACGGAGATCGACACCCACCTCCACGGCCGCGAGCGCACCGACGAGGAGGTGTCCGGTATCTCGTCGGACGTCCTCCTGGTCCGGGCCACCGATCCCGACGTCCTCACGGCGGGCCAGGACGGCGGACTCGTCTCGGCCATGCTGATCTGGGCCCTCGAGCACGACGTCATCGACGCCGCCCTGGTGTCGGACCTCGAGGGCGACGGCTCGACATGGAAGGCCAAGCCCACGGTCGCCACCACGCGCTCCCAGGTGTTGGCCGCCGCCGGATCCCGGTACACGTACTCGGCCAACCCCCTCGCCTACCCCCTGGCCATCGAGGGGGGCGCCGAGCGGATCGCCCTCGTCGGCATGGGCTGCCAGGCCTCGGCTCCGCCGGTCATGCAGGCCCGCAAGGCAGGCAAGATCGCCCGGCGCCTGTCGCTGACCATCGGTCTGATGTGCTCGAAGACATTCGACGACGCCATCTTCCCCGAGCTGTTCGAGGCCAAGTACGGGATCGCCCGGGCCGATATCGCCAAGATGAACATCAAGGGTGTCTTCCAGGTCTGGACGAGGGACGGCGGATTCCACGAGATCCCGCTGAAGGAGGCCCACGCCTGGACGCGTGAGGGCTGCACCACGTGCCCGGATTTCGCGGCCGAGCACGCCGACATCTCGACGGGCGGCATCGGGGCCTTCAACGACTGGACCCTCACCATCGTGCGCACCGACAAGGGCCGCGAACTCCTGCAGGGCATGATCGATGGCGGGGCGGTCGAGACCCGGCCGGGCGACGACGACCCGGGGGCCATCGCCCTCCTGCACCGCCTGGCCAAGGTGAGCCGCCGCCGCTGGCCGGAGACGGCCGTCCCCATGCCGCGCCGCATGCCCGCGGCCACCTGAGGTAGCTCCCGGGGCGCAACCGTTCAGGTGGCGCCGACGAATCGGCCTCGGGCCGCCGTAAGAGGTGCGTAAAAAGGTCCAATTACCCTCTCGCAGTCAAGGACCCGGACGTAGTGTGGACACTTGCCGGTCGATCGCCCCTCCTTCACCAGACTCGGACGCCTGGTGGTCCGCTTTCGCTGGCTGATGGTCATCGCCTGGATCGTGGGGACCGTCGCACTGACGTTCGGCCTGCCCGGCATCTCCAGCGTCGAGAAGAGCAGCGACTCGCAATTCCTGCCGGCCAACATGCCCAGCGAGCAGGCGGCCAGGCTGGGCGCCCCGTTCCGGTCGGCCACCACGTCCGAGGGCGTCCTGGTGGCGGCCACCGCCTCCGGGCGGCTGTCGGGTCCCGACATCGCCGCCATCAACGGGGTACTGGACGCCGTTTCCGAGGTCCCCCTCGTCACCTCGGTGCACGACCAGGGCACCTCGGCGGACGGCAGGGCCCGCCAGGCCATCGTCACCCTCGACGTCCCTCCGGGCTCCACCTCCTCGGCGGCCATCAAGACCGTGGCCGATATCCGCCGGACCTTCACGACCTCGGACCTGCCACCCGGGTTGTCCGTCCATCTCACGGGGGCCGCCGCCCAAGCCGTCGACCGCCAGAACCAGCAGGGCCGGACCCAGAAGATCACCGAGATCTTCTCGGTGCTGTTCATCCTGGTCCTGCTCCTCTTCACGTTCCGGGCGCTGCTCGCCCCTTTCGTGGCCCTGCTCCCCTCCGCCATCGCCCTGATCGCCGCCGAGCCGCTGATCGCCGCGTCCACCCACATCGGGGTGCAGGTCTCCGACCTCACGCCGGTGCTGCTGGTGGTGGTGATGCTCGGGGCCGGAACCGACTACGGGCTCTTCCTCATCTTCCGGGTCCGCGAGGAGATCCGGCGCGGGCTGGCCCCCCATGACGCCGTCGCCTTCTCGTTGGCCAAGGTCGGCGAGTCGATCACCTTCTCGGGCCTGACCGTCATCGCCGCCCTGTCCACCGTCGTCATCGCCACATTCGGGCTGTACAAGGGGTTCGGGCCGGCGCTGGCCATCGGGATCGCCATGGCGTTGCTGGCCAACCTCACGCTGCTGCCGGCCCTGTTGGCCATCTGCGGACGCGCCGTCTTCTGGCCCCGGATCCCCGTCGCCGGCCAGGTGAAGCGGGGCACGTGGGGGCGGATCGCCGCCCGGGTCGTGTGTCACCCGGTGCGGACCCTCGTCATCGGACTGGTCATCCTCGGCGGCCTGTCGATGTGCATGCTGGCCTACTCCCCCACCGGGTTCGACGACCAGTCCGTTCCCCCGGCGGCCGACTCGTCGCTGGGCCAGTCGCTGCTGGCGGCCCACTACCCGGCCGCCGACTGGGATCCGACCGACGTCCTGTTCGCCTTGCCGGCCTCGGTGTGGGACCACCCTGAGGCCCTCGCCACCGCCACCCACGGTCTGCGGGCGTCCGGGCAGTTCTCCTCGGTGGCCTCCGTGCTCGACTCCAACGGCACGCCGGTCACGGCGGCCGACCTGGCCAACGCCCACCGCGAGCTGGCGGCCTACGGCCCGCCCACCGACCTGCCGGTGGTGCCGCCGTCCGGCTTCACGGGATCGCTGACCACCTATGCCGCCTACCTGGCCTCGTCCCAGTACATCAGCGCCGATGGGCGAACCCTCAAATTCCCGACCTCGCTGGCCGCCGGCGACTCGACCAGCACGTCGGCGGCCGCGGCCGTCCCCGACGTGCGGTTGGCGGTGGCCTCGGTGGCACGGACGATCGGGGCCACCTCGTCCGGCGTCGACGGGTACGCGGCCCTGGCCGCCGACATCGGGAACCTGTCCATGCACGACCTGCTGCGGATCATCCCCATCGTGATGCTGGTGCTCGCCCTGCTGCTGGCCGTCGTCCTGCGCAGCCTGATCGCACCTCTCTACCTGGTCGCGACCGTGGCCCTCTCGTACCTGGCCTCGCTCGGCTTCGCCGTGCTGGTGTTCGTGGTCATCGGAGGCCAGGACGGGATCAACTTCGTCCTGCCCTTCTTCATGTTCATCTTCATCATGGCCCTCGGTCAGGACTACAACATCCTGGTCATGACCCGGATCCGCGAAGAGGCCCATTTCGCGCCGATCCGGGTGGCCGTGCGCCACGCCGTGGAGGCGACCGGCACCACCGTGACGTCGGCCGGCCTGATCCTGGCCGGGACGTTCGGGGTGCTGACCGTCACCGGCGACACGCAGATCGTCGAGATCGGGGTCGGCCTCGCCGCCGGCATCCTGATCGACACCTTCTTCGTCCGGACGCTGCTGGTCCCGTCGATTGCCGTACTGCTCGACCGTTGGAACTGGTGGCCGTCGAGCCTGGCGAAGCAGGACCGGGACCACGGCACGCTGCTGCCCGATTCCGAGTGGCCCCCAGAGGTCGTGGCCGAGGGCCTCAGAGGGTCGGGGAGGACTACGGACCGAGTACGGTGAGCGGGCGTGGCCCGCCGACCCAAACCCTCCGTGCGACCCGCGGTCGTCCTGCTCGTCCGCCACGGGAAGACGCCGACGACCGGCCAGGTGCTGCCCGGACGGGCGAAGGGACTCCACCTGTCCGACGAGGGCCGGGACCAGGCCGAGGCGGTGGCCGACCGCATCGCCGCCCTGGCCGGGGGGAAGCACGGCGGGCCCGTGGCCGTCTACGCATCCCCGCTCGAGCGCACCACCGAGACGGCCCGGCCCATCGCCAAGGCCCTCGGCCTGCGGGTCCGGTCCGACCGGGGTCTCCTCGAATGCGAGTTCGGGGGGTGGACCGGTGCCAAGCTCTCGGACCTGGCCAAGAAGCCCGAATGGGCCACCGTCCAGCGCAACCCGAGCGGCTTCCGCTTTCCGTCCGGCGAGTCCTTCCTGGAGATGCAGACCCGCATGAGCTCGGCTCTGGCCCGCCTGGTGGCTCTCCACCCCGGACAGACGGTGGTGGCCGTGTCCCACGCCGACCCCATCAAGGCGGCGGTCGCCCAGGCAGCCGGCACCCCGCTCGACCTGTTCCAGCGGCTGACGGTGGCGCCGTGCTCGGTGTCGGCCATCGCCTACACCGGGGGCGGCCCGATCGTGCTGACCGTCAACTCCACCGCCTCGTTGGAAGCCCTGGCCATCGCGTGAGGGGCCCGACCTGGGGGAGCGTCCCGTCATGACCGAGGCCTTCGACCTCTCCGCCGAGCGCCTGTGCGTCGGCACCGTCGGACCCGTCGGGAGCCGGCTCTTCCTGCTGCAGGTCCGCCAAGGCGAGACCCTGGTGACCCTCAAGGTCGAGAAGCAGCAGGTGGCCGCCATGTCCGATCTGCTGGCCCGCGTCGTGAAGGACCAGCTGCGGCCGGACCACCTGCCCGACGACCAACCGCTCGAGGAGCCGATGGAGCCCGCCTGGGCCGTCGGCACCATCGGCGTCTCGTTCGACGAGGCCGAGGACCGGGTGGTCCTGGTCATCGAGGAGCTCGTCCCCGAGGGCGAGGCCGGTGCCATCGCCCGGGTGTCGATCACCCGCGAGCAGGCGGCCGCCTTCTCCATCCAGGCCACCCGACTCGTCGAGTCCGGTCGCCCGCCGTGCCCGCTGTGCGGCTCCCCGCTCGACCCCTCCGGACACGAATGCCCCCGGACCAACGGCCACCGACCACCGGCCGTGTGAGCGGGTGGCGGCCCGGTACCGGACCTTCATTGGAGGAGGCCGCCGAGCTGCTGGCCACCCGTGAACTGGTCGTCGAGGGCCGCCTTCCCTGGAGCTCCAACCTGACCTTCCTGGTCAGCCTGGGGGGCACCGGGGACGAGGGGGACGAGGGGAACGGCCCGGTGCAGGCCGTCTACAAGCCCCACCAGGGTGAGCAGTCGCTGTGGGACTTCCCCGGCGGTCTCTACCGGCGGGAAGTCGCCGCCTACCGACTGTCCGAGGCCCTGGGTTGGGGGCTGGTCCCGCCGACCGTCGCCCGCGACGACGCCCCGTTCGGGCCGGGATCGGTGCAGCTGTTCATCGCCGCGGACTACGAACGGCACTACTTCACCCTGCTCGAGGAAGGCGGCCGGGAGGGCGAGCTGCAGGCTTTCTGCGCGCTCGACGTGGTGGCGAACAACGCCGATCGCAAGAGCGGCCACGTCCTGGTGGCCGCCGACGAGCGGCTGTGGGGCATCGACCACGGCCTGTGCTTCCACTCCCAGCACAAGCTGCGCACGGTCATCTGGGAGTTCGCCGACGAAGAGGTGCCCGAATGGATCGTCGACGCGCTCGAGCGGCTCGTCACCGACGGACTGCCGGCCGACCTCGAAGCCATGCTCTCGGGTGCCGAGGCGGACGCGGTGCTCGCCCGGGCGGCCCGGTTGGCCGCCGTCGGGGTCTTCCCCGAGCCGGTGGGCGACCGGCCGCCGTACCCGTGGCCCCTCGTCTGACCCGGCTCCGGCACCGGCCCGGTCAGTGGTGGTGCCCGATCTGGTTTGACCCGGGGGCCAGCTGCACGTGGAACTCGGAGTGGATGGCGTTGGCCACCCCGGCGGCCAGACGGGCCCCGCCGCCCGGGGCCAGGTGGATGCCGTCGGGGGTGCGCACCATGACCTCGGCGCCCGAGGCGTCGGGCAGGAAGGCGGCGTAGTTGCCCTGCCGGTCACCCAGGGTCGGCACCGACGAGAGGTAGCGCGCCCCGCCCTTGGAATGGTTCACCTGGACCTGGACCAGGGCGTTGAGGTGTTTCAACGCGGCATCCAGACCCGGGTCCTGCATGGGGGGCATCCCCACCCACAGCACCCGGGCCCCGGCGGTGTTGGCCTCGGCGATGAAGGCGGCCACACGGGCGGAGTAGGCGGCGTCCCAGCCGGGTTGGCCGAACCGCAGGCTGCCGTCGGGGGTGACGAGCCCCTGGGGGTCGTTGGCCCCGATCATGACGATGACCAGATTGGGCTGCTGGTTGGTCAGGTCGACCTGTAGCTCGGCCGGCCAGTTGAAGTAGTCCGGCCGGGTCAGCCCGGTGTCGATCCGGCCGTCGAGGTAGGTCGTCACATTGCCGTAGGCGGCGAGGGTGTTCACCAGGGGCTGGCCGAGATCGAGGCCCACCGAGTCGCCGACGATGAGGACCCGGAGCGGTGCGGCCGGCGTCGGGTGGGCGTCGAGCTGGGGCAGGGTCGTGGTCGTCGTCGTACCGGTGACCGTGACAGGCAGGGGTGCCGGCTTGGGCCTGCGGGTGGGCACGGCGAGGGTGGGGCCGCCGCCGGGGGTGCGCCCGAGTGCCCGGTCGGACGAGCCCACCACCGACGACAGCCCGAGGGTGCGGCTCAGTGCGGCCACTGGTCCGACCACGTCGAGCGAGACCGTCCGGCGGGTGCCGAGTGGCGACACCTGGGCGGAGTGCTGAAGGCTGGGTGCGTCGAGGAGGAACCACAGCCCGAAGCAGACGGCACCGACCATCAGGACACGGGTCCAGGGCACGCCGCGGAACGGGAGGCGTTCCCAGAAGGCATGGTCGCCGAAGTCGAGCCCGCCATCCCTCCCCCGACGCCCGTGCGACGACGCGTCCGTCGGCGGGCGGTACGAGTCGGGATCCGACCAGTCGTAGGGGACGACCCCGTCCTCGGGTGTCGGTGGGGTCGGGGTGGTCGGGGTCGGAGGCACGGTCAGAACCGGTAGTAGATGAAGGGGGCGACGCCCTGGGGCCCGAGCGTGGTGATGGCCAGGAGCACCAGGCCAAGTATGCCGCCCTGCACCACCGGTCGGCGGTCGGCGAACACCTTGAGGCCGCGGTTCAGCCAGTCGTCGGGCAGGTACTGGCTGGCGATGCCGGCGGCGATGGCCAGCACGGCCAACGGCGTGACGAGGGGCGAGGGGCCCCACCCGACCACGAGGCGGCTGAGCATGGCCAGGGCGTTGCCCAGGGTGTCGGACCGGAAGAGGAGCCAGCCGAGGCAGACCACCTGGAAGGTGACGAAGCGCGCCCAGGCGATCCGGCGCCGACCCACCGGTTCGGCCGGCTGGCCCCGGGCCACGCGGGCGGCGCGCCGGCGCCGCCCGATGATCTGCCCGACCCCGTGGTAGGCGCCCCAGAGGACGAACGTCCACGACGCGCCATGCCACAGCCCGCCGAGCAGCATGGTGACCAGGATGTTGACCGAGATGCGCCACTCGGGCCCCCGATTGCCGCCGAGCGGGATGTAGAGGTAGTCACGGAGCCAGAAGGACAGGGTGATGTGCCACCGGCGCCAGAAGTCCTGGAGGTCGATCGCCGTGTAGGGGCGCTTGAAGTTGACCGGAAACCGGAAGCCCATGAGCAGGGCGAGACCGATGGCGATATCGGTGTAACCGCTGAAGTCGGCGTAGATCTGGACGGCGTAGCCCCAGATGGCGAACAGGACCTCGAGGGCCGAGTGCTGGTGGGGATCGGCGAAGACCGGGTCCACCACGTAGGCCGACAGGTAGGAGGAGAGCACCACTTTCTTGGCCAGCCCGGCGGAGATCAACCAGAAGGCCTCGACGTAGTGGACGTCGCGGGGGTCGCGCATGGAGCGGATCTGAGGCAGCAGTTCGGTGCCCCGGACGATCGGTCCGGCGATGAGGTGGGGGAAGAAGGCGAGGTAGACGGTCACGTCGATGCCCCGGGCCGGCCGCAGCACCCCCCGGTAGATGTCGACCACGTAGCTGATGGCCATGAAAGTGAAGAACGAGATCCCGACCGGCAGGGTGACGGCCACCAACGGCAGCGGTCGGCCGAGGCCGAGGAAGTGGGTCACGTTGTCGATGTTGACGGCCACGAAGCCGAAGTACTTGAACCACCCGAGCAGGCCGAGCAGGAACGCCAGCGTGACCCAGAGCATTACCCGTCGTCGGGTGCCAGTGGCCGGGTGGACGAAGTGACCGCCCGCGTAGGCGATCCCGGTCGACGCGGCCAGGAGAAAGATGAACCGCCAGTCCCACCAGGCGTAGAACACGTAGCTGGCCACCACCATGAACGCTTTCCACGCCCCGGCGTGGGAAACGAGCATCCACTGCACCGTGAAGACCACGGCGAAGAAGATGGCGAAGTCGATGGTGGGAAAGAGCACGTGACCGCTGTTCGGACAGGGGGAGATGAGTCCCGGTGCCGCCGGGCGGCGCCACCGCTGCGGACACTACCCGGTCGACCCTCGCCGCCCCGTGATGCGCGCGACCCCGTTCACCGGGCGCAACGCGCTGTACGCGTCGCGGCGTCCCGGCACGTCCAATAGGGCATCTGCCGGCCCCGTCCGGCGGCGCGCAACGACCTGCGGTCGGAGCCGCCGGTCGTCCCGTCGTCGGGTCCCGTCCGCGCCAGACCCCGGTGTTCGCCCCCTACCCGGCGCGGTGGATCGGGGTCAGCTCCGGGCCTGCAGCGCCTCGATGAGCTTCGGGATGACTTTGTGCACATCACCGACGATGCCGAGGTCGGCCACCTGGAAGATGGGGGCGTCCTGGTCCTTGTTGATGGCGATGATGTTCTTGGAATTCTTCATGCCCACCATGTGCTGGGTGGCTCCGGAGATGCCGCAGGCCATGTAGACGGTGGGCTTCACCGTCTTGCCGGTCTGGCCCACCTGGTGCGAGTACGGGACCCAGCCGGCATCGACGATGGCGCGGCTGGCACCGGCTGCGCCGTGCAGGAGGGCTGCGAGCTGTTCGATGAGGACGTACTGCTCCTTCTCGCCCAGGCCGCGGCCGCCCGAGACCACCACGGCCGCCTCGTCGAGCTTGGGGCCGGTGCGCTCCTCGACGTGGCGGGCCACGATGCGGGCAGCATTCGACGCCCCGGTGTCGGGAGCGGTGGCGGCCACCACGGCAGCCGCCGCGCCGCCCGAGGGCTCGGCCGGGAACGACTTGGCCCGGATGACGAAGATCCCGGGACCCTCACCGGTGAACCGGGCGGTCAGGATCTCGGCGCCGCCGAAGATGGCGTGTTGGCTGGACAGGACCCCGTCGGCGGCCGTCAGGTCCACCACATTGGTCAGGACCGGGCGGTCCAACTTGACCGACAGGCGGCCGGCGATGTCCCGGCCGTCATAGGTGGCCGGCAGCAGGACGTCGTCGGGGCCGGTGCCGGCCGTCACGGCCGCGGCGATGGCCGCGGCCACGGGGGCGCCGGGCAGCGCACCGCCGAGGTCGCCCACGTCGTAGACGGTGGTGGCGCCGTACTCGCCGAGGGTGCCGGCGGCAGACGCACCGTCGCCCCAGACGACTACTTCGACGGTGTCGGCCAGGGCGCGGGCGTGGCTCACCAGCTCGAGCGAGGTGGTGGTGGCGGCGCCGTCGACCACTTCGGCGACGACCCAGATCTTGGCGATGGACATGTTCGTGTTCTCCTGTACCGGGTCCTAGATGACCTTGAGCTGCTCGAGGAACTCGATCACTCGCAGGTGACCCTCGCCCTCGTCGACGACGATCTCACCGGCGGCCCGGGACTCGGCCGGGGCGACATCGGTGATCTCCTGGCGGGCGCCTGCGGCCCCGACCTGTACGGCATCGATGCCGAGGTCGGCGACGGTCAAGTTGTCGACCGGCTTGGACTTGGCCGCCATGATCCCCTTGAAGGACGGGTAGCGGGGCTCGACCACGCCGGCGGTGACGGTGACGACGGCGGGCAGCGGGCACTCGACCTCGTCGTAGCCGGCCTCGGTCTGGCGCTCGACCTTGACCGACGTGCCGGTCACCTCGACCTTCTTGGCGAAGGTCACCGAGGGGAGGCCGAGCAGTTCGGCGATCTGGACCGGGGTCGTCCCGGTGTAG
>PLXQ01000013.1:0-214 GCA_003151475.1 Acidimicrobiaceae bacterium
TCGTTGTTGACGGCAAGCTGGTTACCGGCCAGAACCCGGCATCTTCCACTCCGGCGGCGACGAAACTGCTCGGTCTTCTCCGTAGTTGAGCAGCCTGCTCCATGACAATAATGATGTTCACGTCGTCCTGAGGGTCACCAGGCGGCGCATCGGGGATAGTCCACGTTAGGCAGAGGCCGCCACTTTGACGACTTCGACAATCTGGCCGAGAGTC
>PLXQ01000013.1:235-2730 GCA_003151475.1 Acidimicrobiaceae bacterium
CGAGGGTGGAATGCGATGGCGATAGGAAGACGAGATCCCTGATCACCGCCTGAGTCGGGTTTTCGGACACTACGGGCCGGGGTTCCCGCAACACCCGAGGAGATCGAAGATGGCAGAGGAGATCAAGCTCGACGGGCACCACGAGGCAACGTTGGAGAAGATCTTTCGCCCTCCGACGAGTCACAACATCCAATGGCATGACGATTGTCCCCGTTGAGGGATGTCGGCACCATCACCGAGACGGACGACGGACGCTTCAAAGTGACCCTGGGTCCCAATATCGAGACGATTGACCCGCAGCACGGCCACGATATCGGCCAAGAGCTGGCCGCCGACCTGCGTCGGATGCTGAGTGCCGCCGGGATCACCCCGGAGTCGCTGAGCACGCGAGTGCAAGACTCCACTAGTGGCCATCCTGACAGTCCAACCAGCTGTTGCACCTCCGTCGCCTCACGGGCACCGCCGCTGGCCTTGGGCCGTGGGCGTGGTGTCAGTGCGCTCCGCCTCGGCGGCTCTCATCTGGTTCACGACAGGCGGCCACGCCGCACCATTGGTCCTGAGCACCTCGGCGCCGCCGTTGGACAAGCGATACGAACACACATGGGAACCTGTGCGTAGGCGCGGCGCTCAGATGGGTCTGGGTGATTCATCCCGACGGCACCACAGAGAGCGCGAGGAGGTGCCGTGAGAAAGGAGGGGCGATCGGCCGAGGACATCCTGACCGAGCTGGAGCAGGGACAGCGGCGTGAGCCGTCAGTGCACGATGGCCGGCTGTTCGGCCTCGTGTACCCGAGCAGCCGCCCAGACCTCGAAGAGCTCATCGCCGAGGTCACGCGCCGGTACCTTTTCGGCAACGCCCTCAACCCGTTCAAGTTCACCGAGCTCGCCGCACTCGAACGCCAGGTCATCGCGGCCGTGGGCGCCCTCGTGAACGTCCCCCAGGGTGGCGGTGGGACGATGACGTCGGGTGGCACCGAGTCGATCCTCATGTCGATGCTCGTGAACCGCGAGCGCGCCCGGGCACGGGGCATCGATCGCCCGCAGATCCTGGCGCCGGTATCTGCCCACCCGGCCTACGCCAAGGCGGCGCATTACTTCGGCATGGAGCTGGTTCACTTCCCGCTCGACAGCGGCTACCGTGCCGACGTGCTGGCCGCTGCGCCGCTCGTCACCCCTGCCACAGCCGTCGTGGTTGCCTCGGCGTTCAGCTACCCATACGGGACGATGGACCCGGTCTCCTCCCTCGCTACCCTGGCCGCCGAGCACGGGATCGGGTGCCACGTCGACGCGTGCATCGGGGGGTTCGTGCTCCCATTCCTCGAACAGCTCGGCCGCGACGTGCCACCGTGGGATTTTCGCGTCGACGGCGTCACCGAGATCTCGGCCGACGTGCACAAGTACGGCTACTGCCCGAAAGGTGCATCGGTGATCTTGCACCGCGATCCCGACTGGTTCGGCCATCAGGTCTTTCTCTACGACGACTGGCCCTCTGGCCTCTACGGCTCGCCGGCCATGGCGGGGGCGCGGCCAGCGGCGCCGATCGCCGCCGCGTGGGCGGCGATCAACTACCTCGGCGTCGAGGGGTACACCGAGATGATGCGCGGTCTCATGGAGACAGTTGCCAAGGTGAGGAGCGGAATCGAGGAGCTCCCTGGGCTCGAGGTCGTGGGCGACCCCATCGGTCCCGTGCTGGCGTTCCGGTCCGATCGGGTCGATCTCTTCGCCGTGGCCGATGTCATGGACGACCGCGGCTGGAACCTCAATCGCAACACCTCACCGCCCGGACTCCACGTCATGCTGTCACCCGCGCATGCGGACGTGGCCGACGAGCTCCTGGCCGACCTGCGCTTCGCCGTCGCACACCACGGTGAATCGCGTGGCACCGAAGCCCGGTACTCCTGATCGAGCTGAAGGGCACCAAAATCACGATCAAGCCTCTGGGCTGGCACTTCGCACCACATTCGGCCATCATCCACCGTGGCTTTCTCCCTGCTCTACGCCGGCTTGTGCCGTGTCCTTAGCCTCCTCCGGTCCGCCCGTCGTGCCGAGACCGATAAGGACATCGAGATCATGGTGCTGGCACCAGGTGCACATCCTCCAACGCCAGCTTCACGCACGCGTGCGGTATCGACCGTCGGACCGGGCCATCCTTGCCGCGCTCAGCCGTCTGCTGCCTCGAAGCCGGTGGCGATCCTTCCTGGTCACCCCCGAGACCCTCCTTCGATGGCACCGAGAAGCGGCCAAGCACAAGTGGCGGCGATGGAGATCACAGCGCGGTCCGGGGCGACCGCCGATGAGCAATGTCCTGGTGGAGCTCATCGTTCGACTGGGTCGGGAGAACCGGCGCTGGGGATGCGTCCGCATCCAGGGCGAGCTGCGAAAGCTCGGCATCCGAGTCTCGGCCAGCTCGGTCCGGAGGATCCTGCGTCGACATGGCTTGGGTCCCGTCCCAAGGAGCGGGCCCACCTGGTCAGAGTTCCTTCGCTCCCAAGCTC
>PLXQ01000058.1 GCA_003151475.1 Acidimicrobiaceae bacterium
CCGCTAAGGAGGGCCGACGGGTCGCTGGCCGTGATGGTGGAGAGACCGGGGGCCAGACCGGTGGCCAGGCCCTCGGATCCGAGCACGTTGGAGACGGTGGCGAGCAGACCCTTGGACGAGGACCACGTCACGCTGTTGGTCAGGTTCTGCGTGCTCAGGTTGGAGAAGAGCCCGGTGGCGGTGAACTGCTGGGTCTGGCCCTGGGCGATGGAGGTGAGCGCCGGCGTCACGGTGATGGAGAGAAGCATCGGCGTACCGAGAGCCTGAGCGGAATCAGCGACACCCACGCCGAGCAATCCGGAGACACACATGGCCGACAAAAGGCGTCCCCCGGTGCCCAACCACGTCCTGCGCTTGCCCCGCATTCGCATCCTCCGCCCCTAATCGACCGGCTGCTTGCTATCGAGCGCCTGTCAACGAGAGTTTCTGGCCTCTGTCAGCGCCGTGCAACGGAGAAACCACCTGGAGCTCGTGTACGTGTTTCCACTCACTTCTCGCGGATATTCTGGTGTCCGTGGACGTGGCATTCGCGTGGGATCCACTCCAGTATCCGTTCGACGTGGCGTCACATTCCTTTCTGTGGTCGGCGGGGGGGATCGAGCCCCTCCGTTCTTCGGTCCCCCTCGGCGAGGTGTCCGCCGGCCGACATCCCGTCCTGGCCATCGGGTCCAATGCATCGCCGTCACAACTGACCCGGAAGTTCAGCCACGAACGATTCGCCGATCCCGCTTCACCGGACGGGGTCATTCCCGTCCTCACCGCCGTGGTCGACGGGGTGGACGTCGTCTATGGCGCCCATGTCGCCTGGTACGGCTCGCTCCCGGCCACCCTTCTCGACACCGCGGGGGCAACTGCTCATGTCTTCATCACCTGGTTGACTCCACTCCAACGCCGGCACATGGACGAGACCGAGGCCCTGGGTCATGCCTACCAATTGCGCCCGATCGAGGCGGTCCGCTGCCACGGTGAGACGGTGGACCGAGCGCTGAGCTATGTCACCGTCGGAGGGGCGTGTCTCCTGGGAGGAAGTCCCCTCGGCCTGGACAGCATCCAGGCCCCCGGCTCTGTCCGCCGGCGCGCCACACAGCGCCAAGCGTGGGACGAGCTCTCTGTCGATATGGGCTGTGACGTCGACGGCTCGGCGCTTCTCGGTCGCGTCCTCAGCTCGCAGGAGTGGCGGGAGCGAGTCGAGACCCATCTCGCCGTCAGCTGCGTGGCCGAGACCCGCGCACCTTTCGCATCATGATGCGGCGGGATAGCGGCTCGGGTCGGCCAGGCCCAGCCGCTTACGCGCCGACAACTCCCCCGGACAGGCACCGTCGAAGGTTCCCGACGTGGGAGCCACATCGGCATAGTCACGACCCACGGCCACGGTGAAATAGCCCTCTGCGGCACGGCGCTCGTGCGTCGGATCAAAGGCCACGGCCACCGTCTGACCAGCCTGATCGGTCGGGTCACTCATCACCACTTCCACCCAGGCGTGCGATCCCCCCTCTCCGATCAGGTGACCCGACACATAGCGGGCGGGGAGGCCCGCCGCCCGGCACAGAGCGAGCATCACATGCGCATAGTCCTGGCACACCCCGTGTCCCCCGGCCAGCGCCGTCGCCGCCGGAGTATCGACCTTGGTGACGCCGTACAGATAGGCCATCGATTGGCGCGACCACGTACACGCCCTTTCGGCCAGTTCCATGTCGGATGAACTGGCGGCACAGAGGTCGAGCGCCGCCTCCGCCAGGGCGCCGTCGGCCCGGGTGAGCGCCGTGGAGGCCAAGAGACGATCGTCATCGACGGACTGAGGGGGTAGCGCTGTCATCGCGGCGGGGCCGCGGCAATCCACCAGCGCCCACGCCGCGAACTCGATCCACTCGGCCACCGCCGGCGTCTCCATATCCATGACGTGGTTGCCGAAGCCGTCGACCGTCTCGGACACCCTCACCGGCGCCCCCGACACACTGAGACCGTGATCAACCCGGTACTGCGCCCCGTGCACCGCCGGCGGTACGACGATCAACCGGTGGCGGAGCCGGAGCACCGGATTGGCATAGCTGTAGCGGAAGCTCTGCTCCAGCAGGTACAAACCTTCGCCGTCCGCCTCTATCTCAGCCCGCACTGCTCACCTCGTCGGCCCACACTTCCATAGTCTGCAGCTCGGCTGACCCCCAGGTGGTGACCATGGCGGCGTCAAGGGCGTCGCGGCCACGGGCGATCACGACGCGACCGATCCGGCGTTCGTTGTTGCGGGGATCGAATGTCCACCACCTCCCGTCGAGCCAGGCCTCGAACCATGAACAGAAGTCCATGGGGAGATCCGGAGGGTTGACGGCGATGTCGGGCATGTACCCGGCCACGTAGCGGGCCGGAACGTTGAGGGTCCGGCACAGGGTGATGCCGAGCTGCGTGAAGGCACGACAGACGCCCACGCGCGACGCCCAGACATCGTTGGCCGCTGTCACCGAGGTGCTGGCACCCACCTCGTAGCGGATGTTCTCGTGCACCCAGTCACAGACGGCCTGCACCCGGGCCCACCCCGGCTCCACATCCCCGAACAGATCCCAGGCCGCATCTTGGAGCAGGTCCGGCCAACAGAACCGGCTCGGCAGGAGATAGATGAAGGCCTCGTCGGGAAGATCCTCCAGGCCGACGGCGGCCGCTCCCTTGTCCGCATCGTCGTAGCTCGATGTCACCTCGACGGTGGCGTCGTAGCGCAGGACGGAGGACCCCACCGGCAGCGGGAGGCGGTCGCACACATTGCCGTAGGCGTCGAGGTAGGTGCGCACCGGCGTCGGGGGCTCCCACGTCGTCGTGACGATCCGGTGGGCGCCGTCGGGGTGGGGTCGCACCTGCCAGAGCGACGGAGTCGCCTCCGCCGCCTGGTACTCGAACTGGCAGCCGATCCGGACCAGCATCCCACCAGCCTGGTCGACAGCCCTGGATTTGTCACTGCTGCCATATGTCCATCGTGTGAACTCGGGGCCTACCCCGGCCCCGCCCCTCAGGTCTCCAGGAAGCGCATCACGGCATCGATAGCGCCGAAGTCGGAGGCGGTGGCGAAATGGTCGACGCCGCGCAGGCTGATGAGCTCTCCCCGGGGCAGCGCCGCCATCAGCCGATCGGCTCCCCCGATGAAGTCGCGATCTCCGAGCACCACGAGCACCGGGCACTGCACCGCCGCCAGCTCGCTCTCGGTCAACCGCCGGACGGGACGACGCAGGAAGGCCACCAATGCCTCGGGATCGTTGCCGGCCGACTCCGCCATACGGCGAAAGAGACTCCCCTGCACATCCTCGGGCCCGGTGCGGCCCTCCAGTGCATCGGCGGTGAGCATCGGCTCCGTCGCGCCGAAGACGTTGTCCCCCAACCCGAGCAGAGCCAGACGCCCGAAGCGGCCCGGGTGGTCGACGGCCAGATGCAACAGCACACTGGCGCCGGCGGAGAAACCCACGGCGTCGGGAGCGCTGTCGGGGATCACCGCGTTCACCTCTTCGTCCACATCGCCGTAGTCGGCGGCATCGGTGGGACGGGCGGCGGTGCCGTGGCCCAGCAGATCCACCGCCACGATCGGGCGACCGAGATCGCCCAGGATGTCGACCCAGCCGTTCTTGCGCCACGTGTGATCGAATGAAGAGGCGAAGCCGTGCACCAGAGCGATCGGGGTGGGGGCTTCCTCGATCTCAGCCACCGGTCGTCACACGTCGGACATGCCGTCGGGCACGCCGTTGGGCACGCCCTCGGGGGCGTCCCACTCGGGCGGCTTCTGCTTGCGGGCTTTGAGCACCTCGGGGTCTTCGTGGATGAGGTGCCACCAGCCGTAGATGGCGATCAACGCGAAGCCCGGCCACTCGGCCGAGTAGAACCAACTGAGTCCGTTGCCCGACAGTGCCCTCGTCACCTGCCACCAACCGGCGGCCAGGCATGCAGCCGCGAGTAAGAAGAACTCGATATGGAGGAACACCGCCCTGCGGGAGAACCAGCGCTTCCGCACGACGACACAGTAGACCCTGCCACGGGCCTTGTCCTCGGCGAGTTGGCGCCGGCTCGGGACCACCGTCGAGCCGAGAAAAGACGGGACGGAGGGGGCCCGAACGGCCACCAATGGGAACGGCGCGAGCGGCTGTCGACGGGTAGCATCACCGGGGTGCCGAGCCGGTTGGGGATCGGAGAGATGCACGTCGCCGGGGGGCGCACCCACATCGTGGGGCGGCTCCAGAATTACGTCGCCCTCACCAAACCCCGGATCATCGAGCTCCTGCTCATCACCACCGTCCCCGCCATGTTCGTGGCCGGCCGCCATGTGCCTTCGGTCCGTCTGATGGTGATGACCGTCGCCGGCGGAGCATTGGCGGCCGGCGGGGCCAACGCCATGAACATGGTCTACGACCGCGATATCGACGCCCTGATGGAGAGGACGAAAAACCGACCTCTTGTGACCGGCGCCGTCACCGTCCGGGCGGCGACTGTCTTCGCCGTGACCCTCGAGGTGGCCGCCTTCGCGCTGCTGTGGTCGACGGTGAACCTGCTCTCCGCCGTGCTGGCGGCCTCCGCCACCGCCTTCTACCTGGGCATCTACACGATGTGGCTCAAGCGGTCCTCGCCCCAGAACATCGTCATCGGAGGAGCGGCGGGAGCCGTCCCCGTCCTCATCGGATGGAGTGCGGTGACCGGGCACCTGGGGCTCGCCCCGTTCGTGATGTTCGGGATCATCTTCTTGTGGACCCCACCGCATTTCTGGGCCCTCGCCGTCCGCTACCGCGACGACTACGCGAACGCCCGTGTCCCGATGCTCCCGTCGATCGCCGGGCTTCGCACCGTGACCCGCCGGATCATGGCCTATGTGGTGGCCCTGTGCGCGTCCTCACTTCTCCTGGCGCCGGTCGCCCACCTCAATATCGGCTACGTGGCTGCTGCCCTGGTGCTCGACGGGATCTTCGTCGCCTACGCCTGGGCGCTGCGACGCGACCCCAGCCCCCATCGGGCCATGAAGCTGTTCGGATACTCGATCACGTACCTCACCGCGCTCTTCATTGCCATGGGAGTCGACGCTGTCGTCCGGGTCCACTGAGAAACGCCGGGACGGGATCGGCGCCAGCATGTCTACCGAGGTGACAGAGCAGCCGTCGGCGACATCTCCGTTGTCGGAGGACGAGCGCGCCGCCGCCTTCCGACGGTCAGAGCCCAAAGTGCCGCGCAACTTCGTCCCCATCGTCGTGGGGTTCTTTGCCGTCCTGGCCATCGGAGGCGTGCTCGGCGAACGCCTGCTCTCGAGCGTCGGTCTCAACCCGGCGTCGACGGCGGTGACACCGTCCACCACACCGGCTGCGGCCGCCGGCGGCATCTCTCCCCCGCCTTCGGCTCCGTCGACCCCCGAGGTGGGCGCACCTCTTTCGCAGTTCATGGGGATCACCCCTCTGCGGGGCACGCCGGCCCCTGCGGTATCGCTCGTGGACCAGGCCGGACGCGCTGTCTCACTGGCCGACGAGCGCGGCGACGCCGTCGTCCTGACCTTCTTCGACGCCCCCTGCCAGGACATCTGTCCCATCATGTCGGCCGAGCTCCAGCAGGCGGCGGGGGCCCTGGGCGCAGAGGCCGCCCACGTGGCCTTCTTGACCGTGAACACCGACCCGGCCGTGCTCTCCGCCACCCCGGCGTCGGCGGCGGCGGCGCGGACCGGTCTCGGGACGCTTTCGAACTGGCACTTCCTGACTTCGAGTCTGCCGAACCTGAACGCGGTGTGGAAGGCCTACGGGGTGACCGTCAATGTGTCGCGCCGCACCGGACTCGTCGCCCACAATGACGTGATGTACTTCATCGACCCCGCCGGCCGTCTCCGCTACGAGGCGACGCCTTTCGCCAATGAGAGCTCGAAAGGTGCCTTCAGCCTCCCCCCCGCCAGCATCGCCCGGTGGGGGCAGGGGATCGCCACCTACGCCGGGCAATTGCTGGCGAGCACCCCGTGAGCGCCCCGTCCGGCCCCATAACGGCGAGCCTTGCCGTCCCGGAGACTCCCGAGCCGAACGGGGGAAAGACCCCCTGGTACCGCCGCCGGGGCTTTCTCGTCTCCGCCGGCGTCGTCGTTGTCATCGCCGCCGCCGTCGTCAGCGATCTCCCCACGCCCACGTCACGGGCAACGGACATCCAGGGCGAGTCCACCGTCATCAGTGAGATCAATACCGATGTCGCCCCGTGTCTCTTCTCGGTCCGCGAGGCACTGACCCTCTACTCCGACGAGTCGGGCCGGTTGAGCCCGGCTCACCGGGCCCAGATCCCGGGCCTGCTGCGCGATGACCAGAATGCATGCTCGTACACCAACTCGAGCATCTTCGACCTCTCGAACATCGACCTGCTGGGCTCACGGGCGGGGAAGATGGTGGGCCAGGCGCTCAACACGACGACCGTGTGGGCGACATCAGATGCCCTGGGAGCGATCACGGCCGTCCAGAGCCTGACATCGAACCCGGCTGACCGAAAAGCCCGGTCCACGCTGCATGCGGATGAGAAGCTCCTGGCCGCCGACGGCGACAAGGCAACCTCCGAGATCGACGCCGCGGGCCGGTTGCTCAGCACCAGCCTTCCCCCGCTGAATCTCTCCCGGGAAGTTCTCCCCGGCGTTTCCCACGCGTAGACGACCGTGGCGCCGCCGCGCGGGCCTCGGTCAGGGCAATCGAGCGCTAGGGATGGCGGCCGCCGGGTTGCTCTCCGGCCGGCAGGCTCCCCGCTCTCCACCGCCCCTGTCGTACCAGCCGGTACAGCGCGTCGTCGGGGTCCTCATCGCTGCGGAGCCAGATCACGAGGTTGGAGAAGATGAGAGGGAGAAAGGCGCACAGCGACGTGAACCACAGGACCCCGGTCGTGAGGGCCTGATCGGCCGACACACTGAGGTCGCGACCCGCCACATGGGCGTAGGCCCGGTACACCGACGCGTGTGACAGCCCCACCAGGTACGCGGTGACCCAGACCGTCCACATGACGATGGCGGCGACCGCCATGCGCTTGGGGCGGGCCAGGCGGGGTGCCAAGGGCGGCGACTCGACCAGTTCGAGCCATAGGCCGATCCCCGCTATCACCAGGCTGACCGCCTCGACCAGGGACAACCAGCCGTGCCGGGCCAGCGCGTCGACACTCGGGGGAACCCGCCAGGCCACGACAACAGCCGTGTCGAGCGCCACATAGGCGACGCTGCGCGCCAGTTCAGGGTGACGGCGGCGGGCGACCGCTATCTGATCGGCGATCTGGGGCCGTACGAGGACGGCGTTGCCTTCGGCATCGGCAGCACCGGTGGGTCGGGCGGACAGTCCGAGGAGTCGCCACGGAGCGCCCAATGCGACGAGAGCGGGGACGGCGAATGCCAGCAGGGCGAACTGCAGAGCTTCGAGAGCCTCCACCCGTCGAGCCTCGGACGACAGCGGTGGTACGAGCGCCGCCACCAGTAAGAGCGCGGCGAGCGCCGACAGAGCCAGCCGGGCGCCACCTGATCCCCCGACAACGGTCAGCGCATCGTTACGGTCCCCGGACGCATCCTCAGACCGTCCACCGGGCCGCTCGTGGGCGGCCCCGCCTGTCACCGGTTCGGACGACGCTGGAAAAAGAACCACAGGCAGACGACGGCGAATGTCCCGATCGGGATGGCGAACGTAAGGGCCTGGGCCCCGACGAGACTGTTGGTCGTCCCGAGCATCGTCCACCACCTTTCGTCCTGGTGCTCCACGCACCTCGGCGCCGGATCTCCGCGCCAGCCGGGTGAGGTGGCGGAGATCCTGGTCAGATCACATAGAAGAGTACCCAAAAGACCAGGTTCACGAAAGCGATGAAGCCCCAGAAGTACCAGCACCCCTCGAGATTGGCCCGGAACAACCGGGCCACAGGCATGGTCGAGCGAGCCGGCCCCCCGTCGTCGAGCACGGCCCGTCGCAGCCGGAGCCAGCGGGCGAGCAGCGTCTCCAGCCAGTAGAGCCCGCCCAGGATAAGGGCGGTGTTCATCACCCCCCAGGCGATGAAGCATGACGCGTAGCCGCTCGAACCGGGGAAGAACGACAGCTGCGTGAACTCCCACACCTGCAGGCCGAGGGCGGTGAACCCACCGAGGACGGTGACCCAGCCGGTGACCTCCCAGTCAAGGGTGTTACCGGCCCGCAGGCGGGTGGTGCCGTACCCGTACAGGAGCGCGCTGGCTACCACGAAGGCGAAGACAGCGGCGCCGATGCCGGTCGGCGCCGTGATGTGGTTGGGTCGCCAGAGGTCCTCGTTGTTCGACGACCGCAGATAGAAGTAGGCGAAGGCCAACGAGCCGAAGAAGAAGGCTCCGATGCCGATTACGAGGCGGCCGCCGGTCCACATGGCGCCCTCGGCCGAGCGCATCTCGTACTCGATCTCCTCCGACGTCTCGCGCAGCGTCGGGGCCTCGTGGGCGATGAACTCGCTGCCGGCCACGGGTTCGGTCGTCATGCGATCGGTGGCCTCGGGTCGGCAGAGCCTTCTTCGCCGGTGACCGCCTGCGCATCGAGCGCGCCGGCGGCGGGGGCGACCACCCCGGCCAACGACAGGGTCCGAGGTCCGAGGTCGGCCACGGCTTGGCCGTCGCTCGTGCCGTAGTGGTACGGGTCGGCCAGGACCACGGGGATCCGGGCGAAGTTGTACGCAGGAACGGGCGTCGGGGTCTGCCACTCGAGTCCCAGCGAGTTCCACGGATTGGGCGGAGCCGGCTTCGGTTCGAGGAAGATGGACTTCACGAAGTTGAAGACGAAGATGAGGAACGACGCCCCTAAGAAGAAGGCGCTCACGGAGGAGACGTCGTTCAGCGTCTGGAGATTCTGGGCGTACTCGAAGACGCGCCGGGGCTGGCCGAGCAGCCCCACTAAGAACAGAGGCAAGAACGTCAGGTTGAAGAAGATGAACATCGCCCAGAAGTGCCACTTCCCGAGCCGCCTGTCCATCATCTTCCCCGTCATCTTCGGAAGCCAGTAGTAAAGACCGCCGAAGAAGGCGAACACCAGGCCACCCATGATCGTGTAATGGAAGTGGGCCAGGACGAAGAAGCTCCCGTGCACGGTGACGTTGACAGGGACATCAGAAAGAAAGACGCCCGAGATTCCCCCGATGAGGAAGTTGAATCCCATGGCCAGCGCGAACAGCATCGGCACCTCGTACCGGATCTTCGCCTTCCACAGCGTTCCCATGGTGTTCAGGAAGATGAATCCCGTGGGGATGGAGATCAGCTCGGTGGTCAGCATGAACAGCGGTCGCATGTCGGGATTGATCCCGCTCTGGAAGATGTGGTGCTGCCAGACGAAGAACGACAGCAAGGCCACCCCGATCATGCCGGCAGCGGCGATCCGGTAGCCGAACAGCGGTTTTCTCGTGAACACCGGAAAGATCTCGGCCACGATGCCGAAGCCGGGCAGGGCCATGATGTAGACCTCGGGGTGGCCGAAGAACCAGAAGAGGTTTTCCCACAGATACGAGCTCCCGCCGTGTTCGTTCACGAAGAAGGCGGTCTGGGCTGTGCGGTCTAAGACGCCGAATAGCCCAGCGGCCACGAGCGTCGGAGTGGCCAGGGTGAGCAGTGCGGCGGTGGCCAGGACCGACCAGACGAAGATGGGAACCCGGCTCCAGGTCATGCCCGGGGCCCGGTAGTTGATGATGGTGGCGAGCAGGTTGAATCCGGCGCAGATCATGCCGATACCGATGACGGCGAAGCCGACCAGATAGGCGTCCATGCCCCCTGTCGCTTGCGTCTGGAGAGGGGCGTAGCCGGTCCAGCCCGTGGGGAAGCCGCCGAGGGGCAGGGCAGCCAAGATGACAAGGTAACCGGCAGCGAAGATCCACAGGGAGAAGGACTCCACGCGCGGGAAGGCCATCCGCCGCGAGCCGATCATGAGGGGGACCAGCCAGTTCCCGAGCGGGCCGATGACGATCGACGACGCCATCATCATCATGATGGTGCCGTGCTCGCTCACGACCGAGATGTACGTGCCGGGCCCGAAGACGTGGCTGGTCGGGTTCAGCAGCTCGGTGCGGATGGCCATGGCCAGCAGGCCGCCGGTGAAGAAGAACAGAAGCACGACGACGGTGTACTGGAGGCCGATGACCTTGTGATCGAGCGCCGGTCCGAGGTACCGGGTCCAGCTCTTCGAGGGAGCGGGCGGCAGTGGCTCGCGCCCGGCGATCTTGGCCAGCGGGTAGTCGAGCATCCCGGCGCCCGCCAGCCAGCCCACCACTCCAATGGACAGGCCGAGCACGATGGCCACGTCGTTCTGGCCACTGCCCTGGACGTTTATGTAACCACTGCCGATGACGTTCCCGATCCAGTGACCGAAGGCATAGCCCCCGACGGCGCCCACCAATGCCCGGCCGAGGTGGGGACCGAGCCAGCCCGGGCGGCGCCGGGTGGGACGGACAGGGGGCGCGGTGTGCCCCGAATGCTCAGCACTGACCGACTCACGGGTGTCGATGGCCATGCCCTCAGTCGTCCTTCCTATTTGCCCGGACTCGTGGCACCGTACGTCTCGACCTTGCTGTAGGGGTCGACATTGTCGGGGTAGTAGCCGCCATTGGCGCCATTGGCATCAGGGACATAGGTGTAGGCGAACGGCGGCAGGTTCTTGGTGTTGGCGGCGCTGCGGTGTTCGGTCGACTGGGCCCAGACGAAGAATTGGGCCTTGGGCACGACCTTCCCGAAGTTGTACATGGCGCCGTGCCACAGGCCGCACAGTTCCCCACAGCGGACGGTGAACGCACCGGGCTGCTTCGTTGTCGTGTAGGCGACGTTGTCCACTGACGGATTGGCGTCCGCCTTGACCCCGAGCTGATAGGCCCAGAAGGAGTGGATCACGTCGAGCGAGGTCACGTGGAAGGCGATGGTCGTGCCGGCCGGGACCATCAACTGCCTGGACTCAAAGCCCCCGAACGTCGGGTACCGGTAGGTGAATTGCCATTGTTGGCCGATGACCTGAATGGGAAGGACTTCGTGCGAGGTGGGCGTCCAGATCGGGCTCGGCCCTTCTCCGCCGCCGGCTCCGGCGGGCACGATGAGCTCGACGGTGCCGAAGACGAACACACCGAGCACGATCACGGTCGTGGTGGCTATCCAGCCGACCTGGATACCGAGGTGGCCGCGGGACTTGGGTCCCCCCTCGGGCTCGGCGAGGTCAGACTTGGAACCTCGCCACACGATGAGGGCGTACGCCCAGTACACCCACACGGCCGCCATCACGGGAAAGGCGACCAGGAACAAGATGTTGAAGTCGAACTGGGCGCCGCTGGCCGTCGACGTCAGCGTGCCCGGGGGGACGTGGGGGCCGATGGCGAAGTAGTAGACGAGGTCGAAAGCGACGGCGAGCACCGCCCAGATGACGCCCAGCCGCCGGAAGTGATGCGTCTCGCCGCCCCCGTTCATGCCACGACCTTCAGGAATCCGTCCATGTACCCGATCGTCTGCATCGGACCGCCGTTGCCGTAGAGATATCCGAGCCCGCACGGCAAGAAGCACTGCCACGGGTACTGGCCCGGGCCCGGGGTCATAAAGGAGAACCTCACGATGTTGTGAGGCGAGTTGGTCGGGCACGGTGCGACGGCACAGAGGTTGCCATTCCCGTTGTTGGCATAGAGCGGCACGCTGATCCCGAGAGTGGGAATGGCGAAGGTGTGGGCCACGCCATTGCCGTTATTGGCGTTGATGACGGTGAAGCTCTTGCCGTTCAGGATGGCGTCATCGCCGATCGTGCCGGTCACCTGGCCGTACTGCTGGTTGCGCAGCGGCGAGCCGCCGTCGTACTGGTGCACCGTCACATTGATCCGGGTGTGGGCCGGGAGGTCCCACAACGTGGTGTGGACCCATTGGCCACCCGGCGTTTGCGTGAGGTACGAAACCCACGACGGGTGGATGCCGGTACCGATGGAGCCGACCGTCTGCAGGGTGAGGTCGACCGGTGCCCCCGCTTGGTGACCGGCGGTGAAGTCGACGGTCGGTGGTGACGACCGGAGGAACGCCATGACCGTGAAGACGACAAGGCCCACAGCCACGGCAAATAGCGCGCCGATGATGGCGAGTCGCCCTCCACGTCCCACCGTCAGCCTCGTGCTACCCGGACATGCATCACTACATCGACCGCCACAGCGCCCCCAGTCTTCCCCCACGACGTCCCGGCACCACCCTCCGAGACAGGCCGCGATCGGTGGTTATTGCGAGGACGTTATGCCCGGTACGACCCTTCGTCAACGACCTTTGGCGCGGGAGGTGGGGGACTCGGCAAACGGTGGGCCATGCGCTCGAGGACGTTCGACAACCCACCCTCCTCGCTCATGGCCCGGCGAATCACCACGATCAGCGCCGGGACGGCCCAGAAGTCGCCGCAGACCCACAAGATGGCCGCCCCGATCTGCTGGTCGGCGAACGGGGGAAGAGAGACCCCGGGGATGTGGGCGTAGACGCTGTACCACGATGCACTGGAGAAAATGCTCAGCGACATGGCCAGCACGAACATCACGATGTTGGTGCTGATGATCGCCCCGCCCTGCCAGACATACGAGGCTCTGGGCTTGAACGGGTGCGAGGGGATGATCTGTTGCCAGAAGAGGATCCCCGTGACCAGAAAACTGCCGTGCATGAGCCAGATGTGCACGAGTTGGTTCTTCTCGGCCAGGTCGAACAGCGCGGGGAGATGCCAAAACACCATCACGGCGTTGAAGGCGATGAGGGCCGTCCACGGGCTTGTGACGGCACGCCCAAGAGCGCGCAGCGGGCGCGCCCATTGACCCAGGAGCACGGCGCGCCCGAAGCGACGGCGGGCCCGGACCGGTAAAGCGAAGAGCAGGGGAATCCATGGCGCCCCGGCCACGACCAGGATGGGGACGTAGAAGGAGATCAGGATGTGCTCGATCATGTGGACGAAGAAATAGTCGGCCGACCAGTAGTCGATGGGTGACTCCACCGTCACCAGCAGACCGGCGAGCCCCGCGTAGAAGGCCAGCGAGCGCCAGCGCCGGCGCCTCGTCCGGCGGGGGTCCGATCGGGCCCGGAGCCGTGCCAGTCCGACCTCGTGGGCCAGCACCACCACGGCGACAACGACGAGGAACGGGTCGAAAGACCAGTGCGCGGTCACATACGACATCGCGCCGTCTCCATGTTCTTCACCCGCCGCGTCCGGGCGATCACGAAGAGGAACCGAACTGGATCGGTACGTTCACGGTACCGATCTTGGTCCAAGTACCGGCGGCCTGGTCGAGCCGCCACTCCGTGAGCCGCGCCGAGGCTACGGCGAGGGCGTCGACCTCGCCACCGGTCCCCACCGCCACCGTGGCTGTACCGGAGGGCGGCGACGGCAGGGAGTGCCAATCACCGCCCGGTCCTGTCTCCATATAGAGGCCAGCCGAGCCGTGCGGCGGCGACAACAGGACCACAAAGCCACCCCCCGATTCGACCCCCGTCGAAACGATACGGCTCCCCGGCTCGATGGCAAGGGGCGCCGAACGTGACCAGGCCCCTCCCGAGATGCTGGCCACGCCCACCAAGCTCGTCATCGACGTCTTGCCGACGGCCACGAGCCCGCTGACCACACCGTCGCCAGCCACCAAGCGCAACACCTTCGTCGGTGCCGTTACCGCCCGCCCCGAGAGCCGCGGCCCGATCAGGGCCCACCTTCCGCCGGCGGACGCGATGATCCCCACCACCCCCTGTGACGCGCATGCCGTCCCTACGAGCGCTCCGCGGGTGGCGTCGAGAGCGACGGCCGTCAGGGCGCCGACGCCACAGGACCGGCCCGCCGCAGACGACGCCAGCTCAGCGTGGCCGACGAGCTTCGACCAGTGCGAGAGGTTCCCGGTACCCCGCAGGACCTCCCCGCCACCGGCGCGCACCAGAGCCACCGTCTCTGGCGCGCTGTCCTCGACCAGGGCGTCGGGCACCGGGGCCAGGCCTCCGGGGACGAGACCCGGCGACTGCAGCCACGACACCCCTCCGTCGAGACTCCGGGCCAGGGGCGAGAAGACGAGGTCCCGGCTCGGCTCGACGCCGGCCAGCATCTCGGCACCGGTCAGCGGACCGGGATCGACCACCAGGCCGCCGTTGTCGGCCACGCCGGGCGGGGTGGCGAGCGTCCAGGTGGCCGAGGCGTTCGGGCGGACGAAGAGCTGCCAGAAGGTGTTCTGCGGATCGCGCAGCTTGCCCATGGCCACGACGGCCACGACACCGGTCGCCGTGGCGAACGTGGTTCCGAGCGGCACAGTGTCGGAGGACGCCGGGACCCGGAGCGCGGTGGGGGGCGGCGTGACCGTGTTCCCACACGCGGCCAGAGCGGCGGCCACGAGGGCCAGGACAAGAACGAGGGGCGAGCGAGCTCCGGCCCGTCTCACGCGTGGATGACGCGTTCGAGCGCGGACGCCAGATACTCCGAGAACGACGAGGACGACGCGGAGCCCACTCCCGGTTCGGTGCTGAGAACCTCGCGGGTGTGCCCGCGGGCGTCGATGAGATAGGCGAGATCACTGTGGGCGATCATGGCGCCCGCCGGCGCCACGTCGGCCACGATGCCGTAGTGCTCCCAGACCTGCTCGAGCGCGGACAGCGATCCTGTGAGATACAGCCAATTCCGCATGTGGTCGAGGCCTTCTTGGCGATCGAAGGCATCGGCGTACGCCGTGGAGCGGTAGATCTGGTTGGACACCACGGCCACGAACACCACCCGGCTCGAATCGGCTCCGAGCAGGGTGTTGGCGGCGCGAAATTCCTGCGCGATCAGTGGGCAATCCGACGTGCACACGGGGTCGAGGAATGTGAGCGCCACCGTCCGACCGCGGAGACCGGCGAGCGAGACGGGTCGGCCGGCCTGGTCGACCAGGTGGAACGCCGGAGCCGGAAGATCGACCGTGTTCGGCGTGCCGTCCACGGCCACGGCCAGGATCGGGTCGGCGTGCGGGTTGACAGCCGCCGAGGCCATGGGGACGGCGCCGACGGCCACGACGGCGATGGCGGCGATGGCGGCCAGCAGATGCATGAGATAACCGGGGGCCACCCGGTCCCACCACGGTCGCCCCGGGACCGGGGTCGTGCCCGCCGGGCCGGGCGCGGCGCCGGCCACCTCGACGGGGACTCGGAGCGACTCCACGGCCGGCGCCGGCCGGACGATGCCCAGGTAGCCCGAGACCGCGAAGAGCGCCGTGGGCAACATGCTGTTCGGATCGGTACCCAAGCCTCCGAGGACCCCCAGATCCTGGACGAGGACCCAATCGGCGATGCAGAGGGCGACCGCCACGTACACGGCCGGCCGGACCACCTCGGCCCTCGCCGTGCAGAAGGCGATCCCGATCAACCCCAACAGGATCACGACGACGAGGTTGACCCCCCACCCGTGTGAGGCGTCGAGGCGTCCGAAGGCCTTGACCAACGATGTCAAGGAGCTGGGCTGAGGGGTCTGCGCCATCTGGCGGACCATGGTGGTGAGGTTCCCCGCGTTCTTCGCCCCTACCGAGCCCTGCCAGAACCCCCGCCCGGGCCAGGCCTGGAGGACGGCCATGGCGATGAAGAACACGCCGAACCCTCGCAAGATCACCCGGCCGAGTCTGCGGCCGGACCAGGCCGATTCGGGGAGCGCCACCAACGCGCCCGCCACGCAATAGAAGAGCACCGCACCCGGGGTGCCGAGGAGCCAGGAGGCGCCGGGGGCGAAGGTCCCCCCGAAGGCCTCGCCGAAGACCCAGACGACGAGTCCCCACCCCGCCGCCGCCAGCCCGGCGAACCGGGACCACCGGCCCCGGGGGGCCAGCAGGAGAAGGGCTCCGATCCCGAGCTGGAGCCACACCGTTGACGCCGCCGCCTGGACGGGATGGCGGGTCCAGATGGTGACGCCGAAATGCACCAGGTGCTGGACCCAACCGGGCGACGAGTTGGCCGAGGGTTCGAGCACGCTCGTGGGCAGGCCGAGGGGCATGGCCGATTGGGCCTGGAGCAGCCCGTCGATGATCCAGAAGAGCCCGAATCCGATCCGAAGAACCCGACGGGCGAGCGGCTCGGCGGTGACACCGACCGTGGTCCGTTCCGGCATGGCCCCGCCGGCGGTCGAGCGCCGGTACTGACCGGTCCGGATGACGTTCCACACCAACGACAGGGCCACCAGGATGACTCCGATAAGGAGGAGCTGGTGGAGAAGAGCTGTATGGAAGGCGGAGACGACTACCGGGTTCCTCGTCTGGAGGTAGGTGCCCATCCCCGGCATTGAGTGCCCCCCATGCCTCGCCGGCCCCGTGCCGGTGGCCTCACCGCCACCGCATCATTACAGGTCCGTGCCTGGCGACAACGGCGTGGGCCAACTCGTCTCGACGCCGGTAAGGCGCCTACCTCTCAACCAGTTCCTCCGGTCCCTACCCCCGAATGACGTAGGAGTACGGGATCGCCGCCACCGTGTCGGCGTTCGGCGCCAGGCTCCCGTACAGCGAGAGAAGGCTGTCGTCATCGACATAGAGCACCCCGGAGACTTTGGTGCCTTTGTGACCCGATGGAGCGATGGTCACCGGGATGACGGCACTCTTCCCGGGCTGGACGATGACCGGGCTCACGGTGACTGGCCCGCCGAGCGCCGACTGCCACAGGTCTCCGGTAAAGGAGCTGACAGCGGGGTCGAAGCCCTCGGTGGTGGCCGTGAGCGTGGTGTTCACCGTCTCGGGCGTCGCTCCGGTGGGGCCGAAGGGTCCGACCACATCAGGGGCGATGTCCCACTCCCCGGCGGTAACCGGTGTGCCGGTGACGCTGGCCGCCACCGACTGCCCCTGACCGGAGACGACATCGGGGTCCCCGGTGGGGGCGCCCAGATCGAACTGGATGGGTTCACTTCCGCCGGTGGTGGCCGTGCCATCTATCTCCGTCGTCTCACTGGGGACGATATAGAACGGGATGCTCCCGGTGACACTGAGCGGGACGGTCGCCTGAGGGGAGGAGATCGAGGGCAGGTTGTACTGCGTGGTGGCGGTCGTACGACCGTCGATGAAGTACGCCTCCGGCGCGATACCGGTATTGGTGACCTTGACCTCGACCACGGCGGGGTGATTGACATTGATGCGACCGGCGATGGGCAACCCAACCGAGCTCACGACGGCGGGGTTCTGGTCGACCGACACCTTGAAAGGCTCACTCAGCGCCGTCCCCGACACCGTGGGAGCGAACGTGATGATCAGGGTCCACCGGCCCGCGGCGGGGTTGATCACGTGCAGGCTCGTCCCCAGGCTGTTGGTATAGAAGAGCTGGCCGGACTGCACGGTGACGATGCCGTTGCTCTGGAAGGCCTGGGCCTGACCGGACGGATCGATCAACCAGGCGTAGGTCTGGTTGTTCGGATTGTTCGCCAGTTTCACCGAGGCGTTGAGCTCGGGCGCTCCCGACGGCACGTCGAGCTGGTAGTACTCGGTCACCCCGGTGAACGAGGCTCGGCCGTTGCCTCCGGTCAGGACACCGGAGAACTTGGCCGGACCGCTCGGGACGAGCGACCTCAGGGTCACGGGGATGGCCAGCGCCGCCTGTGAAGACGACGAGACCACGAGCGAGCCGGACGTGTCCCCGGGACTGGGCGGCGTCGCCACCGACAACGTGACCGGGTCGGTCGCACCGGGGGCGATCGTCAAGCTGGGGGAGCTGACGGTGCCGAAGGGCTGGTACGAGGCGACGCTCGCTCCGAAGATGACAGGGCCCGTGGTCCCGCCGTCGGCGCTGTCACGGCTCCAGATGTAGGCCGTCCATGTGCCCGGCGCCGGGTCGGCCACCTGGGCGTCGCCATAGTTGCCGATGCCCTGCGGGAGCGAGTAGTCAGCCAGCTGACCCGAGGGGGTGATCAGGTCCATCCTGACCCGGCCCGCCAGGGCGCTCGACGTCGCCTGGAAGGCGATCGAGCCGTTCAGCCGGTCCACCCCGGTCCGCACGTTGAAGGTCACCGCCTGGTAGTTGTCGGTGATGCCCTGGTAGTCGACGCTGTGCGGACTGGTCGTATCGCTGAGCGTTACCGTCGCCGTGTTGATCGGTGAGTAGGCACCGAGCGTACGGCCCGAGACCGACACGGTCTCCGGCGTCGATCCCAGGTTGGTCAGCTGTTCGGTGAAGCTCTGTGCCGTCCCCCCCGGTGCCGTGGCGTTGAACTGCGACGTGCTCTCGAGAAGAGTGTCCGGAAGGGTGGTCGCCGCGGGAGCCTGGTAATCCTCGGCCGCCACCACGGCCCGGTAGGCGTCGAGGAGACCTGATCCCTGCTCGTCGGCGGGAGCCTGGATGTCATCGGCGGTGCTGGTCAGGAATTGCTTCACCAGAGCAGGGCTGGGCACGGACCCGCTGTGGGTCTTGCCAAAGGCCTGGATCACGAGGGCCGCCACCCCGGCCGTGAGGGGCGCCGACTCGCTCGTCCCGCCGCTCTCCTCGACCGGTGCCGGCTTGCCGGCCAGATCTCTGCATTCGGAGTACTTCTTGACGTCGGTGGTGCACAGCGCCCAGTTGAGCTCGCCCGGCGCCACCAGGGAGATGGTCGACCCGTTCTGCTCGAAGCCGCTGGAGCTGAGGGCGCTGATGTTGTTGTTCAGATATCCCGTCACTCCGGGGAACTGGAAGCCGCCGTAACCGATCTGGGCGGGGACCTGGTAGGTGGTCGACGCACCGGCAGAAATCACATTCGGATCGGTCGCGGGGGTACCGATGGTGTTGGTGACGCCGGCGTCGCCGCTCGACACCGTCACTGTCGTCCCAGCCGCCACAGCCGCATCATTGGCCGCTTTGATGAGATCGAGGCTGGCCTGGTCGTCGGGGTAGTAGTTGTTCCCGAGCGATTCGTTGAGCACGTTCACATGGTCGACGGACACCGCGTAGTCGATCGCCTGCAGGAACGACGAGTTGAAGCCGGCATCCTCGGCCCCGAAGATGTCCAGTCCGACCAGGCTGGCTCCGGGGGCGACACCTTCCACCCGGATGTCGCACGGCCGGTTCAGAGGCAGCGCGCTGTAGTGGCTGATGTTGTAGATGTTGCGGCCCTGGGCGGCGATGGAACTGGCGTCGAGGAAGGCCTCGCCGCCGCCGGTCGGGACCGCCGTGCCCTCGCCGCTGAAGTCCTTGTAGTCCACGAAGACGTGACTGCCGTCGGCCCGGATGAAGTCGGTGTTATTGATGTCCAGGCCGTCGGCGATGAAGGCCACGGTGACGCCCGAGCCATCGATCCCGAGGGAGCGGGCCGTTTGGGCGTTCGGCGTGGTGGAATCGGCATTGATGGCTTGGAGCGCCTGGGGCTCGAGTAGCGGAGGTGCACCCTTGGCCGGACACGTACCGGCCGGCGGGGTCCGCGCCGCGTTGGCGTTGGCTGCGCTCGAGGTGGCGGCGGCGTCGAAGGGGCTCGCCAGCTTGATGATCTGATCGGGGACGACCTCGGCTACCGCCGGGTTGGCCGCCAACCGGGCCGCCTCGCCCGGTGACACGGTGGCGGAAACAGCGTTGATGGTGGTGTACGAGTGGACATTGTGAGCCTTGGTTGCGTTCAGCTCACCCAGGATCGGACCTTGGAGGTTGTTCACGACGGCAGACCGGTTCTTCACCTGTGACCGCGAGGCCGGGTACTGAGACACCTGGTCCTTCAAAACCACGATCACCTTCTCGGTGACGTTGCCGGACAAAGCGGCCGCCTGTGCCGCGCTCATCGGCGCCTGGCCGGCGACCGACGACGCGGCCGAGACCGATGACGCCACCAACGGCCCCGCCGCTAGGAGCAGAGCAACCGCACCTGTCACCCACACGATCTTGTGCTTCCCCACCGGGAGCCCCTCCCTCTACCGGCTCCACAGGCGCCGGATACACCGAATTGAGCCTTTCGCCGAGCCAGATCGGCGTCCGCCGTCGAGACGTCTCGGTAACGGCCTCGATACCCGTTTTCCGGGCCTGGAAAACGCATATTTCGGCTGTATGCAGGCTAACAACGATGCGCGACGTACGACAATGGGCAAGAGATCGGCCCTCGGCGGGTAAGGGTGCGACCTGTTCTGCCGATAGTGCACAGGTGAACCCGACCGCGCCCCGCCCCGAGCGTCCGCCTCGGGACGGCGGTGCCGGCCACGTCCTGACACTCGATCACGTGACCCACGGTTCGGAAGAGAACCTGTGGCGCCGCCATCTCCTCATGGGAATCGGTTCGTTCATCCTCGGCGGCTCGTTGCTGATTGCTTACCTCGCCGTCACCCCCCATGGTCCGCATCGCCGCCTCATCATGGCCATTGACATCGCCACCATCGTCGGCTCTCTCGTGATCATCGGTCCCGTGGGCACCCGCCTATTGACGACGCCATGGCGCGACCTCTTCTTCTTCAGCTGGTCGGTGGGAACGCTGGCCGTCATTGCCACCGCACTCGGACTCGACGGCGGTGCCGGCAGTCCCCTCGCCGGTCTGCTCGTTCTCCCCGTTCTCTTCGGCGGTCTTCTCTACCGACTGCGCGATGTGATCGGCTTGTCCGTCTTGGCTCTCGGATCTTTCGCCCTTGTCATCGTCACGGGCCAACCGGTGAGCGGCGGCCGGGCCTCGGCCACCGCTGTCATGATCGTGGTGGCGGGCAGCATTTCCGCCACGGCCGCCATGAACCGACAGATCTCGGACGAAGAACGACGCACCCTCACCGAACGTCTTCACGGCATGGCCACCCACGACGGCCTCACCGGCTGCCTCAACTATCAGGCCTTCCAAGAGGCGTTGGTGGCCGAGTCCCTCCGAGCGCGACGATACGGGCATCCCTTCAGTGTGGTCATCGCCGACCTCGACGGCTTCAAGGGGATCAACGACCGCCACGGACACGGCGTCGGAGATGTGGCTCTGACGAGCGTGACGAGCGCCCTGCTCAGTGCCGTTCGCTCGACCGACCTCGTCGGCCGCATAGGCGGCGACGAATTCGCTGTTCTGCTCCCCGAGACAGCACCGGGGGAAACGCGGGCGTTGGTCGAGCGCATGCAGACCCACACACGCCGCCTCATCATCCCCGAACCCGTGACGTTGAGCTTCGGGGTGTCAACGTGGCTGGAAGACGGTGACTCTCCCAACGAACTGCTCCGCCGGGCGGACAGGGCTCTCTACGAGGCCAAAGGACACGGACGCGACAGAGTGGTGTTCGACTTGCAATCTCACTTCGCCTGACATAAAGCATCGCGTGGCCGAGGGATCATCAGAGCCGGCGCGTCGCTGGCGGGTACGGGTGCCGTTCGGGCGCCCCTGGCAAGGTATGACCCATCGCCAGGCGATCATCGTGGGGGGCACCGCCGGCTACGGAGAGGTGTCCCCCCTCCCCGGTTTCCCCTGTGATCCGGTCTTGTCTCTGCGCAGCGCCCGGGAGGCGGCACACGACGGCTGGCCGAGTCCCGTGCGGGACCGGGTGCCGGTGAATGCGGTCATTGCCGCGGTCTCCCCCGGTGAGGCCGCCACCCTGGCTCTCGAGGCCGTGGGCCAGGGCATCGGCTGTCTGAAGGTGAAGGTGGGTGACGCCGACGACCTCGGTCGGGTCTCGGAGATCCGCAATGCCGTCGGGCCAACGGTGCGGATCCGGGTCGACGCCAACGGCGTCTGGGATCTGGAGACCGCCCGCCAACGTCTGCGCGCCCTCTCGCGCTACGACATCGAGTTGGCCGAGCAGCCGGTGGCATCGTTGGACGATCTCGCCCGGCTGCGGCGCCTCGTCGACATGCCTCTGGCCGCTGACGAAGCGGTGCGTAGTCTCGACGACGCCCGTCGTCTGGCCCGACTGGGTGCGGCCGACATCCTGGTGGTGAAGGTCCAGCCCGTGGGCGGGGTGAGAGCGGCGCTCGCCATCGTCGACGCCGCCGGCGTCCCGGCCATCGTCACCTCGATGCTCGAGACATCGGTGGGGCTGGCCGCCGGTCTGGCTCTGGCCGCCGCCCTCCCGGAGCTCCCGTTCGCCTGCGGACTGGCCACCGCCATCCTTCTGGCTGGCGATGTGACGGAGGAACCGCTCGTGCCCAGCGACGGGATGATTGCCGTTCGTCCGGTCGTGCCCAGCGAAGAGTTGATGGAGCGCTACGCCTACTGATCCGGTAACCGGTGGCGGGCGACTTTGCCCAGTGGCGTGCGGGGCAGAGCGTCGACCAGAGTCAACCGGCTCGGCGCCGCGTAGACGGGAAGGTACTCCGCCACGAAAGCGCGCAATACGGCAAGCGCCGGCGGGAAGGAAGGATCGGCGGGCACCACGAAGGCCACCACTCTCTGGCCCCACTCGGGGTCGGGCCGTCCCGCCACCGCCACCTCGGCGACATCGGGATGCGACGCCAGTACCTCTTCCACCGCATGCGGCCACACGTTCTCGCCCCCGCTGATGATCATGTCGCCACGTCGACCCATGACGGTGAGTCGTCCGTCCGCGTCGAGAGATCCCCCGTCCCCGGTGGCGAACCAGCCATCGTCGGTCTTCGGGTCGTGGCCGTCGCGGTAACAGCGCAGCAGCATGGGTCCGCGCAGGTGGATCTCCCCGTCGACGATCCGTACCTCGACGTCGTTCAGGGGAAGGCCGTCGTAGACGACGCCACTGCCGGTCTCGGTCATGCCGTAGGTGGTGACGACGTTGTCCGGCAGGCCCGCCGGGGGGGCGCTCCCACCGAGGACGACGGTGCGGAAGAGAGACGGCTCGATGCGCCGCAGGGCGGTGGCGACCAGAGAGACGAGGGTCGCTCCCCGCCGCGCCTCCTCCTCGACGGCGGCGGCGTCGAAGCCGTCGTGGACCACCAGAGGTGTGCCGGTGGCGAGTGCCCGGGTCACCACCGACAACCCGCCGACATGGGACAGCGGAAGACAGGCCAGCCAGCGATCGGCGTGGGGGTCGACACCGAGATGCGCCGAGGTGGCCCGGGCCGAGGCGGCCACGGCATCGTGGGTGAGCACGACCCCCTTCGGCTCTCCGGTGGAGCCGCTCGTGGACAGCACCAGGGCGTCGCCGGGTTCGGTCGGCCGGCTCGAGGCGAGGATCCGGGTGGCGCCGTCGACGTCGACGAGGACGGCAGGGGCCAGGCCGGCCAGGAGACGCTCGAGGGCGGGGGCCGGGAGGCGGGGGTCGACGGGGAGCACCGTGTCGCCCGTGTCCCAGGTCTGGCGGAGCCGCGCCACGAACGAGGGGCCGGAGGCGGCGAGGGCAACCAGGCGGGGCATGCCGACTACCGTAGGCGCCATGATGCGAGTGATGACTCTCGGAGTCCCTGGTCGGTGAACGAGCCGACGCTCCCCGCCTGGAGCCGATCGGGCGATTACGGGGACATCAGTTACGAGACGGCCGAAGGTATGGCCAAGATCACCATCTGCCGCCCCGAGGTCCGAAACGCCTTCCGGCCCCGGACCCTGTTCGAGTTGCGCGACGCCTTCGATGTGGCCCGGGACGACCCCCAGGTAGGGGTGATCATCCTCACGGGCCAGGGCCCTGACGCCTTCTGCTCCGGCGGCGACCAGCGGGTGCGCGGGGAGGACGGTTACAGAGACGAGTCCGGCGTGGGCCGGCTCAACGTCCTGGACCTGCAGGTGCAGATCCGACGCACGCCCAAGCCGGTGGTGGCCATGGTGGCCGGCTACGCCATCGGGGGCGGACACGTCCTGCACGTGGTCTGCGACCTGACCATCGCCGCCGACAACGCCCGTTTCGGCCAGACCGGTCCCCGGGTCGGCTCCTTCGACGGCGGCTACGGGTCGGGCCTGCTGGCTCACAGCGTCGGGCAGAAGAAGGCGCGCGAGATCTGGTTCCTCTGCCGTCAATACGACGCCCAGCAGGCACTGGAGATGGGCCTGGTGAACACCGTGGTGCCCCTGGACCGGCTCGAGGAGGAGACGGTGGCGTGGTGCCGGCAGATGCTGGAGCACTCCCCGCTCGCCCTCCGGATGATCAAGGCCAGCTGCAACGCCGTCGACGACGGACTGGCCGGCATCCAGCAACTGGCCGGCGATGCCACTCTGCTCTATTACCTGTCGGAAGAGGCCCAGGAAGGGCGCAACGCCTACCTCGAGAAGCGGGTCCCGGACTTCGCCCAGTTCCCCCGGCGCCCGTAACGACCGTGGGCGTGGCGACCAACCGGTGGGTGGCCGGCGCCCGTCCCCGGACACTGCCCGCCGCCGTGGCTCCGGTCCTGGTGGGCACGGCCGCGGCCGCCGGTGCCGGCCCTTTCCGGGCCGGGCGGGCCGTAGCGGCACTGGTCGTCTCCCTGGCCCTGCAGGTGGGGGTCAACTATGCCAACGACTACCAGGACGGCGTGCGCGGCACCGATCAGGTCCGAGTGGGCCCTATCCGGTTGGTGGCCGCCGGTCTCGCCTCCGCCACGGCCGTGCGCCGCGCCGCCCTCATCAGCTTCGCCGTGGCCGCGCTGGCCGGAGTCATCCTGGCCGCCGTCGTCCAGCCGTGGTTGATCGCCGTGGGTGCCGCCTGCATCGCCGCCGCCTGGGGGTACACGGGCGGCCCCCGGCCCTACGGCTATGCCGGTTTCGGCGAGCTATTCGTCTTCGTCTTCTTCGGGGTGGTCGCCGTCACCGGTTCGGCCTATGTCCAGGACGGCCACCTGTCGGCGCTGGCGCTGGCGGCGTCGGTTCCGGTGGGCCTGCTCGCCACCGCCCTGCTCGTCGTCAACAACCTGCGTGACCGCGCCGGTGACGACATAGCGGGCAAGAAGACGGTGGCCGTTCGGCTGGGGGACGGCCGGACGCGGTTTCTCTACGCCACCCTGCTCGCCGTTTCTCTGGCCTGGTCATTGGGCCTGGCCGTGGTGACGCCCTGGGTCCTGCTCGTGGTGGTGGCCGTGCCCTTGGCCGTGCGCCCCCTGCGCCGGGTTCTGACCGGGGCGACCGGGCCGGAGCTGATCGCGGTGCTCGGTGAGACGGGGCGGCTCCAACTCGTCCTCGCCGGCGCCCTGGCGACCGGGCTGTGGGTCCGATGACTGTCCTAAGACATCGACGGGGATGCGGCGCGTTCGAGGAACGGTCGGACGATGGCAAGAAAGTCGGCGGGAGCTTCGAGATGAGCGGCATGGCCGGCACCGGGGACGAGCGCCACCGAGGCGTTCGGGCCGATCAGGTCGGCCATGGCCTCGGCCCGGGCGGCGAAGACGTCGTCGCGCTCGCCCGCCACGGCCAGGACGGGCATGGCGAGCTCGGGCAGCCGGGGCCACAGCGACTCCTGGGCCCCGGTCCCCGCCAGCCGGAGACTGGCGGCGAGCCCCGCTTCGGTGTTCTCCAGCCGGGCCTCCACCCCGGCGCTGTCCTGGGTCAGACCGGAAAAGAGCGGCCGGGCCAGCCAGCGCCGGACGAACTCGGGCACTCCGACATCCTCCAACTCGGTGGCGAGGACCTCGTCGTCGCGCCGCCGGATCCGGCGTGCCTCTGGGTCCTCGATACCCGCCGTTCCACCGACCAGGACGAGAGCGGTCACCAGATCGGGCCGGGCCAGCGCCAGATGGAGAGCGAGTCGGGCACCCATCGAGTAACCGAGGTAGGAGGCGACGCCGCCCGCCTCGGCCAGCAGGGGCGCCCCTTGCACCATGTCGACCATGGCCGAGGCCGAGCGGCCGTGTCCGGGAGCGTCCACCCAGACCACTTCGTGATCGCGGGTCAGATCCTGGGCCACCGGTCCCCACGACCGCCCGGTCTGGGTGAAGCCGTGGACGAGCACGAGGCGGGGGCCGCGGCCGTCGACCTCGACGTGGAGCACGGTGCCATCGTATGGACGTAGCCGCCACCTACTGCGCCACTCTCGTCGACGAGTGGGCCCGCGCCGGGATGACCGACGCCGTGGTGGCCCCTGGTTCGCGCTCGACCCCGCTGGCGCTGGCCCTGGTGGCCGAACCCCGCATCACGAGCCACGTCTTTCTCGACGAACGCTCGGCCGGGTTCTTCGCCCTGGGCATCGCCATGCGCACCGGCCGCCCCGCCGTCGTCCTCACCACCAGCGGCACGGCCGCCGCCGAACTGCACCCGGCGGTCATCGAGGCCCACCACGCCGGCGTACCCCTGGTGGCCGTCACCGCCGACCGTCCCCCCGAAGCCCACGGCGTGGGCGCCGCCCAGACCATCGAACAGGCCGACCTCTACGGCCGGGCGGTCCGCTTCTTCGCTGATCCCGGCGTTCCCGATTCCGCCATGTCCGGCAGCTGGCGCTCCCTGGCCTCGCGAGTGGTGGCCGAAGCACTCGGTGCCGGGGGCCGAGCCGGTCCCGTCCACCTGAACCTGGCCTTCCGCGAGCCGCTCGTCGGTGAGCCGGGCCCCCTTCCTCCCGGACGCGACGACGGCGCTCCCTGGCATCGGGCGCTGTCCGCTCCCCGGGCCGCTCCCCCGGAGACCCGCGAGCTGGCGGCGCTGATCTCCGGCCGACGCGGGGTGATCGTGGCCGGGGCGGGCGTAGGCGATCCGAAAGCCGTCCACCGTTTGGCCGATGGTCTCGGCTGGCCGGTGCTGGCCGACGCCCGGTCGTCCTGCCGCCTCCCGGCGACGGCCACGGTGGCCGCCTTCGACGCGCTGCTGCGCCATGAGCCTTTCGCCGAGCGCGCCCGTCCCGAGGTCGTCCTGCGCCTGGGCACCATCGCGGCGTCGCGGGTACTCGCCTCCTGGTTGGCCACGTCCGACGCTCTGCAGGTGTCGGTGCAGGCCGACGGCGCCTGGCTCGATCCCGACCACTCGGCCGGCATGGTCATGACGGCCGAGCCCGCCGCCGTCTGCACCGTCCTGGCCGAGCAGAATCCGACGGCGGCGCCCGGTGAGTGGCACGCACAGTGGAACAGGGCCGAAAACTCGGCCCAGGCCGCCTTCGACGATGTTCTCGCCGGGCACGGCGAGCCGACGGAACCGGGAGTGGCCCGCACTTTGGTTTCGTCTGTGCCGGCGGGGACCGCCCTCGTGGTGGCGTCGTCGATGCCGATCCGCGATGTCGAGTGGTACGCACTCCCGCGCACCGATGTGTCTGTCATGGCCAATCGCGGCGCAAACGGCATCGACGGGACGGTCTCCACCATTCTCGGAGCGGCGGCCGGGGCCGCCGGGTCGCCCACCGTCGGCCTCCTCGGCGATCTGGCCTTCCTCCACGATGCGGGGGCGCTTCTGGGGGCGGCCCGGCGCTGGCTCGATGCCGTGATCGTGGTGGTCGACAACCGCGGCGGCGGGATCTTCTCGTTCCTCCCTCAGGCGACCGCGCTGCCATCACCCGTCTTCGAGCGGCTCTTCGGCACACCTCACGACGTCGACCTCGTCGAACTGGCCCACGTCCACGGTCTGGCGGCGACGGAAATCACCAAGGCCGACCAGCTGGCACCGGCGGTGTCCTCGGCGCTCGACGCCGGTGGCGTCAGTGTGGTCGTCGTCCGCACCGATCGCGCCGACAACGTCTGTGTCCACGACGAACTGCATGCCGCCGTGGCCGCCGCTCTGGAGTAGGCGGGTAGCACACGACCGCCGGACGTCCAAGAGTTGCCACAGTCGTTCAAGAATGGGACGGTCAAATGAACCCGAGGACGGTCTGGCACTATGCGACGCCGTCACCCGAGATCCGGCTCCGTTAGGGACGTATGAGGGCGCCCAGCATGGGTTGGAGCTTGAGCTCGGTCTCGGCCAGCTCGGCGTCGGGATCGGAGCCGGCCACCACACCGACACCGGCCATCAACCGGGCCCGGTTGCCCTCGATCTGCGCCGAGCGGATACCCACGGCGAAGCAGCCGTCGCCTTCGGCGTCGACCCATCCCACCGGTCCGGCGTAGCGGCCCCGGTCGAGGCCCTCCACGGCGGCGATGTAGGCCAGCGCGGCGCCGGTCGGCGTGCCCCCGACAGCGGGGCTCGGGTGAATGGCGTCGACGAGCTCGAGCACCGTGGTCGAGCGCTCCGCCAACCGCCCCGATATCAACGTCCCCAGGTGCGCCAGCGTTCCCACCGGCACCAGGGCGGGGACCTCGGGCACGCTCAACTCGTCGCAGTACGACCGCAGGGCGCCGGCCACGGCGTCCACCACCAGACGGTGCTCCTGGCGCTCTTTGTCCGACGACAGCAACCACGCCACCAGCTCGTCCTGATGTCCGGGAGAACCGGTCCGGGCCACCGTGCCGGCCAGAGGCTGCGAGCGCACCCGGTCGCCGTGGCGCTCGACGAGCAGCTCGGGGCTGGCGCCGACGAAACCGTCGACCGAGAAGACCATGCACGACGGGTGTGACAGCCGTAGACGCCGGGCCACCTCGGAGGGCCGCAGGGGTCGGTCGGCCTCCACCGTCACCTCGCGGGCGAGCACCACCTTGGCGAAGCGCCCCGCCACGACGGCCTCCGCCGCGCCGGCCACCATCTGCCGCCAGGCGCCCTGTTCCATGCTGGAGCGCACCCGGTAATCGCGCGGGGCGTCATTCTCCGGTTGGCGTCGCGACGCCACCACCCGGCGACGGACCTCATCGACAGCCGACAGCGCCGGATCCGACTCGGTGACCGTCAGCCAGCACGAGCCGTCGGCCTCGCGCCGCACCAAGACAGCCGGCACCACCAGTTCGCCACGCTCCGACGACGAGAAGGGCAGCGCCCCCAGGGCCACCGGGGGCCGGGGGCCGTCACAGTGGATGGCGCCGAGTCCGGCGACAACGTCTTCGGCCGCCGTGCCGGCACCGAGCGGCACGGCGATCCGCGCGGCGGCGCCCCATCCGGCCATACCCGAGCCGTCGCCCGCTTCCCACAAAATTCCGTGATCGCCGGCGATGTCGGCCAGATCAACCTCGGCGTCGAGGGCCACCGTTCTCGCCGCCAGCCGGGAGCCCGTCGCCTGGCGGATCGGCGTCATACCCGCGTCCCCACGATGAGCTGGACGACGCCGCCCGACATCGTCCGGCGGCTGACGTCGGCGAATCCCGCCTTCCCGACCGAGGCCACCAACTCACCGACGGGCGGCAGATAGGCGACCGAGCGGGGCAGGTACCGGTAGGCGGCGCCGTCCGACAGCGCCGCTCCGATCCGGGGAACGACGCCGGTGAAGTACAGCCGGTGGCCGAACCGCAGCGCGGCATTGGACGGCTCGGCCACTTCCAGCAGCGCGATACGTCCTTCAGGGCGGACCACCCGGGCCAGCTCGGTCAGAAAGGCGTCGAGGTCGGTCAAGTTGCGCAGGGCGAAACCGCACGTCGCCCCCCCGACAGAACCGTCGGGCAGGGGAAGCGTGACCACGTCGGCCCGCACCAGCGGAGCCCGGGTATGGGCGGCGGCGAGCATGCCGGCCGACACGTCGAAGCCGATGGGCACCAGGCCGGCCCGGGCGATCTCGTCGCACAGGTCACCGGTCCCGCAGGCCAGATCGGCGACCCGGGCACCCCCGCCCAAGCCGAGGGCAGCCACCGTCTGGCGTCGCCACCGGTGGTCCATACCGAACGTCATCAGCCGGTTGATCAGGTCGTAGCGCGGGGCGATGGTATCGAACATCTCCTCCACCGCCTGGGCCTTGCCCGCACCCCGGGGCAGGACCTCCTCTGTGCGCGCGTGCCTCTTCATTCGCGCACCGCGATCGGAGGCTCGAGCCGCTGCAGGGCCTCGAAACGCACGGCGGCGCGTTCCGCGTCGTCGCCGTCGGCCTCGATGTGCTCCTGGGCCACAGCCAGCAGGATCCGGCGGAAATTGTGAGCCACCAGTGACACCGTGGCCGGCAGCAGGGCGTGGAACGCCTCCACCAGCTCGGCCGCCGATTCCGTGCCTCTGTCGCGCCGGGCCTGTCGCACGTGGCGGTCGAACAGGGTCACCGCCTGCTCCGCCACCTCCCGAGCGGCGCGCTGATGGACCCGGGCCAGCTCGAGGACGTCGCCCAGGGGCAGCCCGTATTCGAGCAGGGTCAGTCCCGCCCGCAGCGCCACCAGGTCGGCCTCGGTGTAGCGGGCGTCGCCGTGCTGACGGCGGGGAACGAGAACGCCCTCTCTCTCGAGGGCCTCCAGCAACACCGAGGGCACCCCGGCGCGCGTCGCCAGTTCGGCTAGGGTCAGGAACTCCTCCGGCTCGTCGCTGGCCACCTCGCTCTCCACCACCACCGCTTCGAGCAGAGCCTCGTCGGCGGCGTCCAGGTCGCCCCGCAGCAGTCGGCCGATCACGCCCAGGCTGAACCCCCGCTGCTGGAGATCCTTGATCTGCGTCAGCCGCTCGAGATGCTCGTCGTCATAGAGCGCAACCCGGCCGGCCCGCCGCGGCGGGGGTAGCAGGGCCCGGGCCTGGTAGAAGCGGATGGTGTCCACCGACACCCCGGCCTCCGCCGCCAGCGCCTCCACCCGATACTCCATACCACCACTCTAGGAGTAATCACTCGAACCCTCATGTCGGGCCGGAAACGCCCCGGTGGCTGGGCTAACGGCCGACGGTCAGCTCATCGAGCTCGGGCGGCCGGCTACCGGTCGACGAGGTCATGGTGATCCTGACGGCCCGAGCGGTGGTCGCCCCGAAGCGCACGACGTCGGTCGTCCCCGTGCGTCCCCCGACGGTCGCCACCGTGCGCCAGCGTGCGCCATCGGCGGACACGGCCACGCTGTAGCTGCCGGGCCGGAGCGTCGTCACCGGCCCCGCTGGGGGGGCCACTCCGGCGGCAGGGGGCGAGGGCCATTGCCGACCCCACGTGAGGGTGGCCGTGCCGACCATCCGAGGCCCGCCGGACACGGAGACGGTCAGCGCCGCCGGAACCTTGAGCGGTTCCCAGCCGGTCGCCTGGCTTCCGTCCACGGCGGCCAGAGCCGGGGATCCCGATTGCGCCGAGGTGGCGGACGCCTGAGCGCAGCGGACGAGATTGCTCGTCCGAGTGAGATCAGGACGCCGGGTCGCCATCGAGAGTGAGTGTCCTGTCCCGACGTCTCGGATGGCGGATCCCACCTTCACGGCCAGGGCACCACCTGCGGTCACCGCCACCGTGGTGGTGTGTGATCCGATCGTCACGGTGAATCGTCGCCCGTGCCAGGTCACGCCACGAAGGACGATCGCTTTGAGTTGGCTCGTGAGACCGGGGGAGAGCTCCACGGCATTGCCGGACCAACGAAGACCCGAGTAGCCGTAGAGAAACTCTTGGAGGAATCCACCGATGCCGGTCATGAATGTGAAGGCACCCCCGGTCCTCGTCTCGGAAAACTGATCGAACACGTCGCGCACGAAAGGCTCGACGCTCCGCTCGGTGTCGACGTAACTGGCACACCCGGGCGTCGCCGACGCCGATGTATCGATGGCGTTGATGGCGTCGCTCATCGACGGTCCACCGGGGTCGGTGCGCGGGGCGTAGTAGTTGACATCGGCTTCGGCCGTTCCCGTCGGCAGTCCGTATCCGAGTGGGTACTCGAGAAGCGTGGCGTCCGCCTGTTTGATCAACTGCCCCCTGTAACCGGCGAACTCCTGACTGACGGCCGACGAGGGGACCGTCGGGACGACGATTCGCGACGCCAGGCGCGTCCATATAGCGGGGACTTTGTGTCCGAGCACCCGTGCCGCCAGGGCGGCATCTCTCAGGACTGTGACAGCGGCGGCGTTGGTGTACACCTCGTCATTGACGTCGGCATTCTCCTCGTCGGGTCCGGTGACGCCGTCGATGTGATAGGTGCCGTCAGCGGCGGCCACCACGCGCGACGCCCAAAAGGTCGCTGCTTGCGAGATGAGAGGCCAACCCCGACGGGCCAGCCACGTCTTGTCTCCCGTCGCCTCGTAATACTGCCACTGGGCCAGCGCGATGTCCGAGGTGACATGCTGCTCGTAGAGACCCTCGGTGAACAGCGACACCGGCGGTGGAATCTGCTCGGTCCCGTCGAGCGCACTCTCCCAGGGATAGCGACTACCCCGGTAGCCGGTGGCCACGGCGTGCGCTTGCGCGGCGGCCAGGCGCGCATACCGGTAGTTGTCGATGCCGACAGCCAGATCGGGATGCTGCGCCAGAAGCGCCGGGTACATCCACGTCTCCGCATCCCAGAAGATGTGGCCGTTGTAGCCGTTGGACGACAGACCGGAGGGCGAGATGCTCCAATCGACCCCGGAGCGGGTGCTCGACCAGAGATAGAACTCACTGGCGTTCACCTCGGTGGCGAGCCTGGTGTTGCCGAGCACGTCGATCCGACCGGACCACAGCGTCGCCCATGCGGCGTCGTTCGCATCGAGAAGGGCACGGAAACCCACGCTTGCGGCCGCGCTGGCCTGGCTCTCGGCCGCGGCAACGGGGACGGAACCGCTCGGGGAGGATTCGACGCCGACGTACTTGGTCACCGTGTAGCTGTGACCGGCGGCGACGGGAAAGGAGAGCTGCTGGCCGACGCTCTGATCGTGGGTCTCATCAACGGAGGCGGTCGCCGCCTTGACATCACCACTCGTGGTGAGCTGGCTGGCGATCGCCACGTTGATGCCGGTGCCCTGCGCCTGCGCGGAAACCCAGTCACGACGGGCCGCCGGCACCCAGCCTTTGCCGATCTCGGTACTCAATGTTGCCTGCGAGCCGTCGATCATGTCGGTGACGCTCGCCGAACCGGTCCATCTGGGGGTCAGTGTCAACCGGACAAGGCCGACGTGCGCCCGGGCCCGATCAGTCAGCACCTGATACGAGAGATCGGTCACGTGTCCGTCGGGAGCGGTCCAGCGGGCCGTGGTGGTGATCACTCCCGTTCGCAGGTCAATGGACTGACGCCATTGGGTGGTTCGTCCGCTCGAGAGCGTGAAGGGTTGGCCGCCGTCGGAGAACGTGAGAGTCGACCACGTGGGAATGTTGGCCCGCTGCTGCACGCCGCTCGGTGGTTGCGCGTAGAAGCCGGCGAGCTCGGACTGGGTGGGCACTGTTCCGCCGACGTAGCCCTGGCCTTCCGGTGGCACACGAATCCCCAATTCACCGTTCCCGGTGAACGTGGGCGCATACGTGGGTCCGGTGTTCGTCGCCGTGAGCAGAAAGGAGCCTGCTCCCCCCGCCGGATCCTTTTCCGTGGTGCCGGTGACCGATGCCGCCCCCACAGGACCGACGGTGATGGCTGCGCTGCCAACGAGGCCCAGAGCAGCGGCGCCCACGACTGTCCGTACGCACCATCGTCGCATCGCCGACCTTCCCCCGCAGAAAACGCTCCGCTGGACCCGCTTCAGGAGGGTACTGCGCCCGCGAGCCCGGCGGCCGACCGACTCTGCCGTCAGACGCGCTCGAGGAGCAGGGCCCGGCGGGGACATGCGGCCGCCGCCCGGGTGGCGAGGTCCACCAGGTCGGCGCCGACCGGCGTGCCGTCGACGATCGGGTAGCCCCATTCGTCGAGCGTCACCCGTTCGGGCAGGAGTTCGGCGCAGTAGCCGTAGGCGTCACAGGCCACGGGATCCACCCGGACCCGGATCGCCACCCGTTGCGATGTTCTCATGACGCCCACCGCTGCGCCGTCGTATCCTGCGGGAAACGCATCACCGTGGCGCCCGCGTGTCCGGGGCACGGTCGGCCCGCGGCGTGAGCCCGGGCGTCATCGGCGAACACGGCCAGGGCGCTGCGGACCAGCCGGACGACGCCGTCGGGGTGTCGACAGGCGCCGCGTCCTTCAATGGTCGATGCCCGGCTCAAGATGCGACCGACCACGTCGGGACCTTCCTGGCCGGCCGCCAATTGCTCGAGATCGCCGGCGACGGCGGGGAGACCGTAGACGCACGGGCCGCACTGGCCGGCACTCTGGCCCGCCATGTAGCGCGCGATGCGGGCCGTCTCAGCCAGTCCGCACGAGCCCGCCGGCAAGGCCACGATCACCCCGACGCCCATCGTGGCCCCGGCCGCTGTCATCGGGCCGGGGGCGTAGGGGGTAGCCAACAGCGACGGGCGGAGCCAGGCTCCTCCGTACCCTCCGAGTAGCACGCCCGACAACTCGCTCTCGACCCCGGCCCCGCGCAGGATGTCGATCAGAGGAGTTCCCAGTGCCACCTCGAACACCGCGCCGTCGCGTACCGCGCCACTGATGGTCACCAGGGTCGAACCCGGTGCCTCGGCGGTACCCACCTGGCGAAACCACTGCGGTCCGTGGCGGGCGATCAGAGCCAGCTGGGCCAGCGTCTCGGCATTGTGCACCACGACGGGCCGACGCGCGACCTGGAGGGCGACGGACTTGTCGATGCGCAGCATGGGCAGCGCCCGTTGGCGGTCGAGCCACGACACGAGCGCGGACTCCTCCCCCGTGACGTAGCCAGCCGGGGGGCGGACGACGGAAATCCTGAAGCGGGCGACGCCTGCGATGTTCCGCTCGGTCACCGCCTGTTCGACCGATGCCGCCGCCGATCTGTTGTCGTCGGCCACGCAGATCGTCACCTCGGAGGCACCCACCACGGCGGCCACCACCTCGGCCCCGTCCAGCACCAGATGGGGGCTCCGATAGAGAAGCGCCCGGTCCTTGAAGCTGGCCGGTTCTCCCTCCATGGCGTTCACCACCACCATGGGCCTGCGCCGGCTGGCACTCACGGATGCCCATTTGCGCGCTGAGGGAAAGCCCGCTCCCCCTCGTCCCACGAGACCTGAGGCCGACACCGCCTCGCGGACGCTTTCTCTCCATGGGGGATCATCGCGGTCCGGGATGAGGAGCACCCCGTACTGCGCCCAGTGGTCGTCCAGATTGCCGCCGCCGGCATCGTGATGCCCGAGAAGGCGCTGGTCGCTCACGTCACCTCCCGCCCCGGTCGGGGGGCCGAGGGTCAGTGTTCCGTTGTCTGTGTCCATCGTGGCGACACTCATCTTCGATTCCTTTCAAGGACGTGGTGGGAAGAGCGCGAGACGATGCCGGCCGGCGGACGAGGTCTCTCGGTGACGGCCATGGCGCTATGAACCGGGGAGACCCTCCGCGTGATGGCCCGCGTGGTGGCGCCCACTGAGAGGGCCCGGACCTTGCTCCGACGGTGATCGCCGATGCGCCAGCCGAGGGCTCCGAGGATCGACAAGGTGCAGAGGGCGGCGATGGCGTCCATCCACAGCTTGGAAGCGTCGGTGCCGGTCCCGAGGGAGTGGGCCATGGCCACCGGCCAGCTCCCGTAGGCCAGCCAATGGATGCCCCGCCAGACACGGGCGCTGATGCGTTGCCGCAGGGCGCTGGAGATGGCCACGGCCACCATGAGGTCGACCCCCACCGTCCCGAGGCCGGTCCACAGCGGCCGGTAGGAAGAGGCGAAGGGCACCACCAGGGAGGCCCAGCCCACGTTGACATAGGTGTCGAGGACTGCGGTCAGCACATGGATGGTCAGAAACACCATGGCCAGAAGCGAGATCCGCTTGTGCAGATCGGCCCCGGCGAAGGCGGGCAACGACCGGGTCCGGGCCCGGCCGGCGGTGAGGATCCCGAGAACCATGGTGCCGCTCAAGAGCACCAGAGCCACGATGCCCGTGGCTCGCATGGTGTACCAGAGGCTCGTCGACGTCACGGCGAGCATCACGCCACCGCTGCTTCGTGGTCACGGGCTGCTTCGTGGTCACGGACTTCTTCGTGGTCACGGACTTCTTCGTGGTCACGGACTTCTTCGTCGTCACGCAAAGGCGCGTCTGTGGGCCAAGCTCCCACTGTCACGATCCGACCGTCGGCACCGACCAGGCGGGCCGACACCCCATGGGCGGCCAAGTTGCCCGGGGCGTCCTCACCCCACACCACCGCCGCTGTGCTCCACGCATTGGCCTCGACGCAATTGGGGGCCAGAACGGACACGACGGACCAGACGGCGACGGCCGGTTCACCGGTCCACGGATCGACGATGTGGTGCATCTGATGACCGTGGCGTACCCACGTGCGGCTGGTGGTCCCCGACGTCGCCACCCCTCCGGCGAAAACGGACAGGACCAGATCGACCTCGTCGGAGGGCGTCGTACTACGGACACCGATGCCGATGGCCCATCCCTGCTCCGGGGCGGCGCCGGCCAGAGCCACGTCGCCGCCCAGATTGACGAGCACCCCGCATCCGAGCGCGTCCGAGATGCGCTGCGCCGCCCGGTCGGCGGCGAAGGCCTTCCCTGTCGACCCGAGGTCGATGTGCACCCCGTCGGGAATGGCCACCGTGCGGGCTTCGGGGTCCAACCTGATCCGCCACCAACCCGGCGCCGGCTCCGGTCGGCACTCGATCTCTGCTGGGGCGGCGTCGTCGAGTTCGTCGAAGTCGCGGTCGTACCCGAGCTCGATCAGAGCCGACCCCGTGGTCGGGTCCACGGTCCCCCCCGTGCGCTCAGCGACGGCATAGGCCACTTCAAGGGCATCGAAGAGCAAGGGGCTCACGGCAAGGGGAAGACCGTGGCTCTTGTCTTCGAGTTGCCTGATCTCCGAGTCGCTGCGGAACCGGCTGCACGCTTGGTCGAGCGCCACCATTTCTTCGGCCAGAAGACGCAGTGCGTCATCGGCCACCGGGGCGTCGGTCACGATCACCGTGGCCGTCGTTCCGATCGCCCGCATCGAACGGGTGGCGCTCATGACGTCTGCCCCGATGTCGTCGTCGGCGTGGTTGTCGGCGTGGTGCTCGCCGGTGTCGCGGTCGTGGCGCTGGACGAGGAGGAGGACGATGACGCCGTTTGTCCGCTCGTCGTCACGGCGGTCGATGAATTGGTCGTGGCCGAGGTGGCGGCGGAGGATCCCGTCTTCCTCGTGACCGCCGTCGTGACAGAGGCGGAAGAGGTGGCGGTGTCGGACGCCACCAGCAGGCCGAGTCCGACCGAGCTCATCACGGCCGCCACAGCGACGGCGTCGACGATCCGTCGGACCCTGCCCATGGCTCCGTCGCGATGTGAGCGGGCAGGCCAACGCGTGGGCGTGGGTCCCGGGGATGAGTGTGGCATGTCGGCTCCTTTCCTTGCAGGGGGTGCGGAGTGCGAATCACCCCGTGTTGCTGAGAGATCCGATGACCGCCGTCTTCGTGTCCCCATTGGACAGGGCGTTCTCCTGAGCCAGCCCAGACTCCGCTGGGAGTCGCCTGTGAATCGCGCCGACCCCGGCCGGAGGTCACAGCCGGCTCACAGCCAGGTCACATTCGACGTCTATTCCGAGGTGGGATGCTGGAGGAAGTCGCTGGCCACGGGTGTCATTGCGATACGGGTGTCATTGCGATACGGAGGAGCGGATCGGTGGACGCATCACGCAATCAGCGGATCCTGGTCGTCGACGATGAACCCTCGATTGTGGACGCCGTCGCCACGTCGCTTCGCTATGAGGGCTTCGACGTCTCAGAGGCGGTCAACGGGCGCCAAGCTCTGTCGTGTGTGCAGGAGAGCCCGCCCGATCTGATCGTGCTCGACGTCATGCTGCCCGACCTCGACGGCCTGGAGGTCACCCGCCGCCTGCGGACCGACGGCGTCAGCGTCCCCATTCTCCTCCTGACCGCCAGAGATGCCGTCGAAGACAGGGTGGCGGGACTCACCCTCGGGGCTGACGACTACGTCACCAAGCCCTTCGCCCTGGCCGAAATTGTGGCCCGTGTCCACGCCATTCTCCGCCGCGTCGGCGGCGAGCCTGTCGAGAACATCTTGCGGTTCGCCGATATCGAGATGGACGAGAGCGCCCACACGGTGACCCGGGCGGGCCAAGCCGTCTCGCTCACCGCCACCGAGTTCAACCTCCTTCGATTCTTCTTACTCAACCCGCGCCTCGTGCTCTCGAAGTCCCAGATTCTCGACAACGTGTGGCACTACGACTTCGACGGTGACGGCAACGTGGTGGAGACCTACGTCAGCTACCTGCGCAAGAAGCTCGAGGCGCTCGGCTCCCCCGTCATCCACACCATCCGCCTCGTCGGTTACGTATTGCGTGAGCCCGCAGCGCAATAGCTGATGTCCCTCCGCGCCCGGCTGCTCATCGCCATCGGAGCCATCGCCATCGTCGCTCTGGTCGGCGCCAATGTCGTGACCTATTCGGAGCTCCAGTCATTCCTCACTCAGCGCATCGACCAGCAGCTCGAACAGTCCCATATCGGCATCGAAGCTTCGATCAACAGCGGACAGGTTCTCTCCTGCTTCGCCATACCGGGCCAGGGCGGACCGGGTACGAACCCAACCGGTGGTTCCGGCAACAACCAGAACGACCAACCGCCGTCCAATGCCATTCAGGTCCAGGCGGTGGAGGTCCGCTCACCGTCAGGTGGGGTGGTCAACTCGCAGAGCTGTGCGGCCAATGTGGACGGCATCAACTACACACCACAGATACCGCGCACCATCACCGGGTTCTCCACCGCCGATAACGGCGAGCGCGTGGCGTACTTCGTTGCCGCCTCATCCCAGCACGGAGGCCCGGAGTTCCGGGTGCGCGCCTCGATCCTGAAAGACGGGGACATACTCATCGTGGCCCAGCCGCTCGGTACCACGGAGTCCACCCTGCACCATCTCCTCCTGGTGGAGGGCGCCGCCAGCGCCGGCGCCATTGTTGTGGCCCTGATCAGCGGCCTGTGGTTGGTGCGCCTCGGCCTTCGTCCGCTGCTCGCCATGGAGCGAACGGCTGAGTCGATTGCCGCCGGCAACCTTACGGAGCGGGTGCCGGGGGAGAACGGCAAGACCGAGGTCGGGCGTCTGGCCCGCACCCTCAACGTCATGCTGAGCAGAATCGAGGCTGCCTTCAGCGCCCGACTGACGTCCGAACGCCGGTTGCGGGCGTCGGAAAGCCGGCTCCGGCGGTTCGTGGCCGACGCCTCGCACGAACTGCGTACCCCCATAGCCGCCGTCTCCGCCTATGCCGAGCTCTTCGGACGAGGAGCTTCGGAGAACAAGGACGACCTCCAACGGTTGATGACCGGCATCCGCAACGAGACGAGCCGCATGGAGCACCTGGTGGCCGACCTCCTGCTGCTGGCGCGCCTCGACGAGGGCCGTCCCATGGAGCAGCGCTCCGTGGACCTGGTGGCGCTCTGCGCCGAGGCGGTCCGGACAGCGGCCACGGTGGGCCCGGGCTGGCCCGTGACATTCGCAGCGTCCGAGCCGGTGGAGATCATGGGCGACGGCACGAGCCTCCGGCAGGTCATCGACAACCTGCTCGGCAACGTCCGAGCCCACACCCCGCCCGGCACCGCGGCGCGGGTCTCGGTGGCGAAGGAGGACGGGGGAGCGGTGATCCGGGTGGCCGACAACGGCCCCGGCATGGCATCCGACGAAGCCGCGCTCATATTCGAGCGCTTCTACCGCTCCGACCCTTCTCGCTCCCGGCTGCACGGAGGCGCCGGGCTCGGCCTCTCCATCGTGAGCGCCATCGTCGCCAACCACGGGGGAGCGGTCACCGCCGAGGGAAAGGTGGGCGAGGGGATGACGTTCACCGTGCACCTCCCGGCGCATGCGCCGGCATCCCCGCAGATAAGCGACGACGAAGGGGCCGAGCCGCCGGACGGTGCCAGCGGAGGGTGATCACCATCAGAAGGTGATCAATTGCCAGGTCATTCACAGGCGGTCCTGCTGGGCGCCAAAGTTCGACGCCCCAAGGTGGTCTTGTCCCCATCCGGGAGACACGGACCAAAGGAATGATCATGAAAACAGAGACTGAAACAATCCAACGACCCCGGCGCCGGACCCCCAGAGTTCTCGCCTCCGCGCTCGGGCTTGTCGGGCTGGGTGCCGGGGCCGGCGCCATAGCGGCAACGGCGGCCACTGCCAGTGCGGCGACCACGTCCACGTCGACCACGGCGCCCCAGAGCTCGTCGGGTACGGGCCCATCGGGCACGGGCTCCTCGACCGCGCCCCCACCGGGCGGTCTGGGGCTCCCCCTGAGCGGAACGGTGACCGCCGTCGGGAGCTCCGATGTCACCATCAAGACGAGCACGGGGACAACCACGTACGGCGTCACCAGTACGAGCGACATCGACAAGAACGGTGAGGCGAC
>PLXQ01000053.1 GCA_003151475.1 Acidimicrobiaceae bacterium
GCGGTCCATCACCCCTCTGGAACGGGTCGCGCCGTTTCTATGGGCCGAGACCGGGCCGACACTGCAACGTGATCCCGCTACCGGAAAGTCAGGCCAGATCCCAGCTGTGTTCGACGGTAGCGAGTTCCAACCGTTCAGCGGTGGATTTGCACCAGAGAACACATTTCCATCCTGATTGGTATTCGCGGACAGGCGCGTTCCGTCGACGGTAACTCGGGTCACAACCGCGGGGCCAGAGGTTCTGTGCCCGGCCCCAACGCCACTGAGGGCACGGGGACCGGGCACGACGATCCCGTAACGGTCCTCAGCTGCCTCCGGCCACGAAGGCGGTGACGATGTAGCTGGCGTGGCGGTCCAGGTTGTTGCGGGCCCGGTCATAGCGGGTGGTCGTCCTGGGATCCGAATGACGTGCCGCGATCTGGACGTCTCGAAGCGGCACTCCGGCGTCGAGGGCGGCGGTGATGAAGCTGTGGCGAAGCGAGTGCGGGGAGATGTGCTTGGTGATCCCGGCGCCCTTCGCCAATCGGTTCACGATCCGGGTGGCCGCGTGGCGATTCAGGCGACTGCCCGCCTGGGTGAGGAGCAGTGGACCCGAGACCCTCTCGCCGGCGGCCAGGTCGACGGCCCGGGCCACGCGTGGCGGGAGGGGGATCACGGCCAGCTTGGAGCCCTTCCCGAGAACGGTCACGGTGCGGTGGCCCCGCTCGAGGGACAGAGCTTCGATATTGATGGAGCATGCCTCAGACACCCGCAGGCCAAGCAGCCCGAGGAGGCACGCCAGGGCATGGTCCATCGACCCTCCGGCTGCCCCCTGGGCGATGAAGGCACTGAGCTCCATGCGGTCGAGGCCCAAGGTGGCCGACTCGGTGTCGATCTTGGGTCGTCGGACGTACTCGGCCGGCGAGTGCTCGATCAGGCCGTCGAGCAGGCAGATCCGGTAGAAGCCGGCCACCGTCGACAGCCTCCGCCCAATCGTGGCCCGGGCCAGACCCTTCTCCTCCATGGAGCGGGCCCACAGCTCGATGTGGCCCCGCTTGGTGCCGAAGACCTCGAGATCGACCGAGGCGCACCAGGCGAAGAACTGGCGCAGGTCGCTCACGTAGCTCTTGCGGGTCGGGCCCGAGTAGCGGGCCAGAAAGCCGGCCACGGCCAGGCGGGCCTCGTCGAACAGTGGCGGGGTGGGCATAGTGATGGCGGTGCTGGACATGAAGGGACCTCCCTGGTCGTTCGTTGGTTCCCTCCATCGGCCAGCTCCGGCTGCCTTGTGACCTGGGGGCCACAATGGGCGGCATATCCCGCAGTATTGGGGGCGATGGCCGGCATATCCCGAGTTCTTGGACGCGATCACCGGCATATCCCGCTGTTTCCGGATCTGGCCGCTCGGTATCGGAGCGGTGCACCCGAGCTGGGCGGCGGCGGTTGGTCGTGGGCCGAGCTTTGACAGCACGCCCGGTGCGCAACCATCGCCTACCGGTGACTTCAGAGGCTGCTGTCACGGGGCCTCGATTGGTCTCGAAACATCAGGTCTCGCGAATATCGTGCGGTTCCTCCCGCAGGCTCCCCTTGCAGACCCCCACGCGCAAGCGGCACATACATCACGGGCCGGTGAAATACACGCGTCACCCGGTATCGCCCAGTTCCCGATGGCATCGGCTTCTGTTCGAAGGTGCCCCCGAACGAGTGGGGCAGGTCTGGAGTCCTGGCCGTCGAATATCTGGGAGCAATCACAGGGCCCTGAATAACGGTCCGTAAGAGGATCGCTTTGCGCAACAGTCGATCGCTGTGAACCGACCCGACCAGCGCGGCGCCAGAATTGACGTAGAACAATCGCCAAGTCGCTCAGACGTTCGAGCGCGGCGCCGGGACATAGAGCCGGACTTTACCGTCGTCCGACATCGATATTTCAAGGATGCTGGGGAAGGGGCTTCAGATGGTGACTCCCGAGCGATTCTCCGGCGACTCGACGACGACGTCAACGAGAGCGAGGAAGGCGTCCAAGAGCTCGGGGTCAAAGTGGCGCCCGCGTTCATCTGTCATGAGCGCCACGGAATGGTCAACGTCGAAGGCCGGTTTATACGGTCGCTCGCTCGTCAGGGCATCAAAGACGTCCGCCAGAGCGACGATGCGGCCCTCCACCGGGATTGCGTCGCGGGCCAGACGATAGGGATACCCCTCGCCGTCCCAGCGTTCGTGGTGCGTCAGCGCGATGAGACCGCCGATCTGGAGCAACTCCGAATCCGATCCGGCCAGGATCTCGCTGCCCATCAGGGGGTGCTTGCGCATTTCATCCATCTCGGCCGTGGTCAGCTTGCCCGGCTTGCGCAGGATCTCGTCGGATACTCCGATCTTGCCGATGTCGTGCATGGGGCTGGCGATCCGGATGAGTTCGGCCCGGGACTTCCCCAATCCAGCCCGCTCGGCCAGCATTCCGCAGGTCCGGCTCATCCGGTTCAGATGAGCCCCCGTGGTTGGATCGCGGAACTCAGCGGCGTGAGCGAGGCGGCGAATGGCCTCCTCCTGTGACGCCCGCAACGCCTGCTCGGTCCGGGAGAGGCGCTCGACCGTCGCCGTCAGGTCCGCCGTGCGCTCGGCCACCAGGAGCTCGAGATGCTTGCGATGGGAAAGATTTTCGATCTCCAGCTGGCGGCGCCTCAAGGCGTTGTCGGCGGCGATGAGTATCTCGTTGGTCTCGAAGGGCTTCACGATGTAGCCGTAGGCGCCGGAATCGATGGCCAGTGCCGCCGTCTGGGGGTCGTCCATGCCACTCACCATCAGCACGGCAATGTCAGGGTGGCGAGCCCTCAGGTCGCGGACCAACTCCAATCCCGACCCTCCCGGCATGTTGACGTCACACATGACCAAGGCGAATGGGTGTACGTCAGCGAGGCCCAGGGCCGCCCGGGGATCCGATGCTTCAAAGCAGCTGTGGCCGGCGCGTTCGAGAATTCTGGCGATCATGCGGCGGATGGCGCTGTCGTCGTCGACAACCAGGACGGTAGCCCGCGCTGCGCTGTCACCCATGGGATAGTAATTCTCGAACCTTGCCGAGCAGGTCCGAGGACGTGAAGGGTTTCTCGACAATACTTATACCGGGATCGAGCACGCCTCGTGTGGCAATGGCATCGGCGTTGTACCCCGACATGAACAGGACGCGCAGCTCGGGTCGGCCCTCTTGGAGCTGCTCGGCTAGCTCACGGCCCGTCAGGCCACCAGGCATGATGACGTCGGTAAGAAGCAGATCCAACGGTTGATCGGTCAGGTCGGCCAATGCCTGCGTCCCGTTGCTCGCTTCCAGGACATTGAATCCAGCTCGTTCGAGGATCCGGCGACAGGCATTGCGCACGGCGTCCTCATCCTCGACGACCAGCACCGTCTCTCCGGTGGCAGGAACGGTCTTGACGGAGGTGTTAACCACGGCCACCTCGGGTTCTTCGTCGGTGGCCGGCAGATACACCTTGAAGGTGGTGCCCACGTCGACCTCGCTGTAGACGGTCACAAACCCGCCGTAGCGGTTGGCGATCCCATACACGGTCGAGAGACCGAGACCAGTGCCGACGCCTGGGCCCTTGGTGGTGAAGAAGGGTTCGAACACCTGGCTCGCCACTTCGGGGGTCATGCCACCTCCGGTGTCGGTCACGGCGACGCGGACGTAGCGACCGGGACGGAGGTCGATATGGGCCCGGGCGGCATCCTCGTCGATCATCTGCTCCGATGTTTCGACCGTGATCGTCCCTTCGCCCACGATGGCGTCACGGGCGTTCACGGCGAGATTCACCAGCACCTGTTCGAGCTCGCCGGGATCAGCCAGAACGCTCGGGAGCTCGGGGGCGAGAACAGTCTGGAGGATGATGTCCTCGCCCAACGTGCGATGGAGGAGGTTCAAGAGATCGGTGATGGTGGCGTTGACATCCAACACCGAGGGGTTCACCAAATCGCGGCGGGAGAAGACCAACAGCTGGCGGGTGAGATCTGCCGCCCTCCCGGCCGCCTTGCGCACTTCGGCCAGGTCGTCCTGGAGCGGATGATCGCTCCCCAGCTCCTCAGAGATGAAATCGCCGTAGGTAAGGATGACCGCCAGGAGGTTGTTGAAGTCATGGGCGACGCCTCCGGCCAGGCGCCCCACAGCCTCCAGGCGCTGGGCCTGGCGAAGCTCGCCCTCCAGACGAGCGCGAGTTTCTTGAGCCTGAGCCTGCTGCGTCATGGCGAGGTCGAGTTCGGCGTTCTTCTCCTCGAGATCGGCTACGAGGGTGAGGGCCTCATCCTTGCGACGCCATGTCACCTCCACAGCAAACGCGACCAGAAGTCCGACCAGGATCGCTATGGCGGCCAAAATCCAGGGCAGCAGGCCCGACAGCCTGCCTATGGTGGGTCCCGTCGAGCTGACCACGAACAGCAGAACTCCGTCGCCCGATTTCGGCGGTGACGTGCCGACAAGATTGTTCACGTCCACCAGCTCCCGCACCGGATGACCGGTAAGAGGCAAGGACTTGGTGGTGGCGAACAACAGAGGTGAGGACTCGGTCCGGCCGTCGTAGAGCGCGTACTGGAGTCCCGGGAAGCCACTTCGAAGGGTCGTCCCCGCCGGTAGGGGCACCTCGGCATACACCACATAGCCGCCCGGGACCGCTGGTGCCCCCGCCGCCAAGGCCAGCTTCCGGTTCGCTCCGTGCCCGAAGAACCCGACGATCTCCAAACCACCATGGGTCACAGCGTTGGCCAGCTGCTGTCCCTTGGCACCGACCAATCCGGGCAACGGGGCGCTCGGACTGCCGCGTTGGCTTGTCACGGTGACGACACCGGTGGCCGAGCGGTGCAGGATGGCCAGGGCGGAGAAGATATTCATCGAGGGATCGGCCGTGGCCAGGCGATTCACGGCGCTCGGGTCGCCATTGGTCGCCGCCGCCACCGAACCCACCGACGACATGGTGGATTCGATCTGGCTGATCTGGGCGGTAACCCCTGTCCTCACGTTCTGAGCCTGAAAGACTGCCAGGTGTTGTTCGTCGCGTTGGCCCACGCTGTTGCTGAGCGTGAACATCCCCACGGCCAAGGCCAGGGCGCTAGTGACGATAGCGAGCGACAGCCGGCGGGGTCGCCAAGACGTCGAATCGCCCTCACCATGGCCGACACTGTCCATGAGTCCTCCCACTGCGCGCCTATCGACCTATCGACCCGGATATGCCGGACCTTGAGACTTCGTGGCAAGGTGTCGCCGTCGTTGTGTGGCCGCTGGCATTCCTGGCTTGGAAAGCCACGCCGACGAGGAGCCTTGGTTGTGGTCTCAGTTGCCCTACACCGGCGGCCGAGGTGTCACAGTACCGACACCCAAACCAGCGAGGTGAAATCCGACACGCTAAGACTCCGGCTAGGTGTGGCGGGTCGTACCCGGTACATGGTCTGCCATCGAGCTCCTCGGAGCAATCGGCGATGGCCCCATCACGGTGCAGGACGATACAGCCGTTACACATCGCACGACCTCTCTCTCAGTCCAGCAATATTTTCGGGCAGCTCTGTATTTGTACAGTGAACGGGCAGTCGCAACGGGACGACGAAATGCAGTGCATGATCCGGGTGTCATTGAGGCCGACCTAGAGCCTGAGGTCGACGGGTTGGGGGATTTCAGCTCGATCAGCCAAAGACAGATAGGCCGCGTTAGTGGCGGCAGCGGCTACGCCGTTTCCTCCGGTGTCCGGATGGACGAGAGCGATTCGGCGGCGCCAGGCTCCGTGAAGCTCAGGGTCGGTGTAATCGAAGCGAGGGTCCAGGCCAAGCGCAATCAGCATGAGGGCGCGTTCTACTGGCTGGAGCACCCTCCTTCCGACGCCTTGCGAACTCGGTGCTCGATTCGTCATCCATGACCTTCCTTTGTGCGTTGTCGCCTCAAGCCACCGATGATCGGTGTCACTCAACCCGCTGGCTAGTGGATCTACCAATGGGCGTCGAGTTCTACCAGGGACGGGACCCGGGCGCCTGAATTGATGGTGCCCCATATGGGCCTCCTCTCGAGCTTGAGGCAATGGGAGGTTGCGAATCACCTCGTGCAGGAAGGAGATCGGCTCAGCTGAACGGAGGAAAGAGACGAGATCCTACGCAGGTGAAAACACGTAGAAGAGAGTCTTTGTTATGAGGGCGCCAAGCCTGCGGACTACTCCGTGACGCCGGTGATGCCTGGCTTGTTCGCGAGCCATCGGATCTATCGTCCGATGACTAGCCCTGCTTTAGTCCGATCCGCATCTCTAGAAGGCAAGCCTCGAAGACACTGCCGTCCGTCCTCATTTGTTGCGAATAATGGAAGAGGTGACGCATCAGCGCATCTCGTCGATTCTTCGACGCGTTGGGGACTACCACCGAATCACTCAAAACCATCCGGACATCATCATCGATCTGTCTTTGGTTGACCGAGCGTTCTCAGCCCGAGTTCAAATCTTCCACTGAAGCCGGTCCGTTGACCGATGGGCAATCGGCCGCGGTGACCTCGAACTGCTATTCCTTCAGTAGATCGATGACGCTCGACATCGCATCGAGGTCCTTCTCGAAAACGGTTATGTAGGAGACGCCGAGTTGATCGCGTTGCTGGCGGAGCTGGTCGGCGATTTCACACGCAGTGCCGATGAGTCCGTAGGGTGAAGTCAGGAGGTCGTCAACGCTCAGTGAGGGCAATAGTGGCTGTAGGGCTTGTGCGGTCAGCCGACGGTCGTCGGTGAGCGTGACGCCCTGCACCAGCGTGCTCAACTCAAGATGATTGAAGCGGTCGCCAGCCGCAGCGCGCACCCATCCAATCTGCGTCTCGAGCCCGGCACGCGTGAAGTGGTCTGGGTTCACATCCCGCGTGCCTTCGACCTGACTAAAGCCTGTGAAGCTGACGATGTCGGCGCACCGAGCTGCCGTGGTCAGTACTCGACGTCCGTTTCCCCCAATGAGCAGTGGCAACGGCTTCTGGCTTGGTACGGGAAAGCACTGCACGCCATCGAGCTTGTAGTGATCACCAGAGAAGTCGAGCGTCCTTCCGTCCCAGAGAAGTCGGATGAGCTCGGCCGCTTCCCCCAGGCGCGCCACACGCGTGCCCGGTGGATCGTAGGAGAGGCCAGCTCCGTCGTACTCGAACTTCATGTGGCCAGCTCCCAAACCCAGTTCCAAGCGCCCGTCCGTCAAGAGGTCCACCGTCGCGGCTTCTCTGGCGAGCACGACGGGATGGCGGAAGTCGTTATTAAGCACGAGGGTGCCAACTCGGATTCGGCTGGTGGCCTCGGCAGCGACGACCAATGATGTGAGTGGCGCGAGCATCCCATCGACAAGATGGTCGGCCGTCAGAAGCGTGTCGAACCCAGCCGATTCAGCCAGCTTGGACTTCTTGCGCCACTCCTTACGCGTTGCCGCTCCCCAGATCGAAACCCCAAAACGGAATGGGCGGTCCATCGCCATGGAGGTCATCGCTCCATGGTTGCATACCGGGGTATGGGAGGCTCTCGGACCGGCAATCAGGGGTTCCCGTAACGGGAACCGTGTCCGGGGCGACGAGAGTCGAGCAACCTCAATCCGAGAGAGCATCCGGTAAGACCCGCCCGGAGAAGGTTCCGGGACAGGTACGTCATGCGGGACATCTGGGGCTCGGTTCGGACGCGGTTCATTCGCCGACCCGAGCGCTCCAGAATGCTCAGCTATTTTGCCTTCGCGCTGCATACCGACCCCGGCTATGGGCCGCGTCAGAGTGTCTCTGCAGCGGCGGGACAGCGCCGGATCGGACCCGATCGACGCTCCTATGTTTGTCAAGGGTCGATTCTTGTGCTTGGGGCGTAAACGACAGGCGAATCAATCATGAGCCACTCAGGGTCGAGGGCAAGCTCTTATCAGGCCGTGCGTCGACGCTGTCCAAGCGATGGTTCCGAGCGGCGGACCGGCGTGTCGAATGAAAGCCAGTCCCGCAGGGCGGCAGATAACGCCGGAGCCAGGTCCGCCGCTCGGAGAACTAGCCGCGAGGTAGATGCTTGAACACCTCACGGGCGACGTATCGCTTCAAGATCCGGATGACCTCGCGCTTGGAGCGGCCCTCCTTCGTCCGCCGTTCCATGTAGGCCCGCGATCGCGGCTCGCACGAAATACGTGTCATGACGATGCGCCACAGGGCCTGGTTGGCGTTGCGGTCTCCACCACGGTCAAGGCGGTGGCGGGTGACCTTGCCCGAGGAGGCTTGGATGGGCGCCACGCCGCACAGATGCGCCCAGGCAGCCTCGGAGCGCAGGCGCTCGGGGTTATCGCCGGCGGCGACGAGCAGGGCCGAGGCCGTGTCGATCCCCACGCCATGGAGCGCCAGCAATGACGGGGCCGTGGCCGTGACGAGCTCGCTGAGGACGGCGTTGATCCGGGCTGTCTCGTCCTCGAGGTCGAGGACCCGCCGTCCGAGTGTCTGGATGGCCAACTTGGTAGCGAACATGACCGGGTCGGACCCGGTCCGGGGCCGCAGGGCGGCCGCCTCGGCCGCCAGCATCTTCGCCGACACGCCCTTTAGTCGTCCCCGCAGGTCGTCCGGACTGGTGAAGCTGAGGTGACGGATCTGGTTGAGAGTCTTGATGCGCACGTCACGAGCGGAGCGCTTGGTCACCACGAGGGCCCTGATCGCTTCGACGTTCCCGTCCCGGGTCTTGGCTGCTCCGCTGGCCCGACCGGACTGGGCGGTCCGGGCCGCCTCGATGGCATCGGCGGTGTCGGACTTGCCCCGGGCCCGCCGGGCCTGGCGGTTCTGACGGTCGACCTCCACGACGTCGATGCCGTGCCGGCGGAGATACCGGGTGAGGCCGGCGCCGTAGGCGCCGGTGCCCTCCACCCCGACCAGGGCGACGGATCCGAAGGCACCCATCCAAACGAGCAGCTTGCGATAGCCGGCCAGCGTCGTGGCAAACGACTCCACGCCAAGGAGCCCACCAAGAGGATCGAGAGCCGCCGCCACATGGATATCCAGGTGGGTGTCGACTCCACCCGTGACAGAACGCGTAGCTTCTACGATGGTCATGCCATCCCTTCCTTCCTAATGGTCAAGGGGTGGCATGCACGTCCCGGGACGGAGCAACGGTGCTGATCGGCCTGCTCCTACAGGACGATCCGTTACCCCTCTGGAACGGGGCGTGCCGTATCTGTTCTCGGGTCCCGGTCGACGACGCCTTTCCCAAGACAGCTGGGCGTCACGCGGCTTCGAAGTCAGGCCAACGACCCGAGTGTGCCCGAAGGTAGCGAGATCCCTTCTGAATGGGGTGGATCCACGACCAAGCACCTCTTAATCATCACTGGCACGTACCGCTCGCGACACGTGGATACATGAACAGGCCGGTATCGCCCCGATTGCGAGCAGGGCAGCCAGACCGCCCTCGTCTGGGCCGCCGATCGCGGCACCGTGAAGAAACCCCTGGTCTCGCCTAATCTTTCGGCGACGACCCTCTGGATCAGTCTGGTGGCTGCCGCAATCGCCCTGGTCGTAAGCGGTGCCGCCGTTTCCCGCCTGACGGGTCGATCAATGGCGCACGGGGCGGTGCGGCAGGTAGCGCTGGCTGCGCTCTCCGCCGGTGTGACCTATGGAGTGGGACGCGCTATCGGCGCCAGTGTTTCGTGAATACTTGGCTTGCACCAGCAAGAAAGGCGAAATGACGATCGCGTCCGATGAAGCTGAGCCGGACTAGCCAGTAGCAGCGCGGCGACGTCAACGAAGTAAGCATCAGAATTCGACCTCACGAAGCGGAATGTGGGGCCAGTTTGGCGACAGTACCTCCGGGCCGTGGTACCGGGATTGGTCACCGGGGCGTCCGACGACGACCCTTCTGGTATCGCCACCTACTCCCAGGCAGCTTCTGTACACAGGGCACCTGGACACCAAGGGTCAGGCAAATCTGTCCCGGCGAACTGAGACGCGCCACGACGGCTAGTCAGCGTTGCGAAACGTGAGCGAGTACCCGCGACCGGGGCGGTTGACCAGGTCACACGGAATCTCCAATCGAGCGAGGATCTTCCTTACTCGCGAGACATAGTTGCGCACTTCCTATGGAAACAATGCGGAGTCCGACCAGGCGTATCCAATGATCTGCGACGAGGTGTAATAGCGATGGGGGTGGTCGGGTAGGAATTGGAGTAGTTCGAACTCTCGATTCGTGAGCACCGCCTCCTTCTCGTTGTGGCGCAGTACCCGGCCATCTGGATCAAGCCAAAGGCCCTGCAGTTTCCAGACTCGCTGGTACCAAAGGTCGAGACGTTCGTAGTACCCGGCCATCTGGGTCTCGATGAAGGTGATGTCGACATCGGCCGCCTTTTGAGCCACCGGGTGCAGCTTGGGTAACTCGCGTTTAACGCGATCGAGGAGACCCAGCTTGAAGCGGATCAGGGAACTCTTCATCGAGGTCTCCCAAGGGTGCCAATGAACCACCGTGCCGTGTGCGACCGTGAGGTGAGTCCGGCACCGAGGCTGGTCGCAGCGGCAGCGACGGTGCGCGCCCGGCTTGCCGGCGCTCCGTCCAGAAGCTCGTTCCACAGGATCGCCCAACCACCGGCGAGCGCGGACCCGACTCCAGGAAAGGTCAGGGCCCGGCCCACAGCGGCCACGGCGATTGGCCGACCCACCAGCGTTGCATGAGCGGCGGCGGCGATCCGATGGTACGGAAGATGTGCCTCAGCGAGGGCGGCTCGATACGACTCAGCCGAGTGGCCTGGGGCGTGAAGGATTGCGTCAGCCGCAGCCCGCCCGCTGCCCATCGCCTGCGCGATGCCTTCACCCTGCAACGGGTTCACCAGTCCCGCGGCATCGCCGACCAGCAGGATCCGGTCAAGAGCCGGCATTGTCCCGATCATTCCCATTTTGAGCCAGCCCCCAAGTCGGCGAGACGGCTCTGGGGTGGCGCCGTCGATGAGACCCAGCGCCCGAAGGTAACCGAGGAACGCAGGCAACATGCGCACCGCCCCGGTACCTTCTGAGCGTTTGGACCGTGTGGCGATACCGAGCCCCACGTTTGCCCCCCCGTCGGCGGCCGGAAAGATCCAGCCGTACCCGGGAAACGCACGCCAGCGGCGCTGTTCCCACAATACGATCACCGGAAGCTCTACCGGCTGGTTGAGATAGGCCCGCACGGCGAAGCCCCACAACACCTTGTCGGTTTCGACCAGTCCGGCGGTCGCCGCCACGTGACTGGTGGCGCCGTCGGCCCCAATCACAAAGTCGGCACGCAGCTCATCTCCGGCATCCGTCCGGTAGCCGTCGATCCGTCCTTCGGCTTCCAACGGTCGGTTGGCCCTGCCGGTAAACGGGACGGCGCCAGACTCAATTGCTGAGTCCCGCAGTAAGGCGTCAAACGCGGTCCGGGTGACCGTTGTCCCATGCCCAGGGTAGGTACAGCCCGTCGCCGACGGCAGGCGGACTCTACGACCGGTGGGACCGACAACGACCAGGTCGTCGACGTTGAGGCCGCCGGAGATCAAGAGGCCGGCGTCGGCCAACAGTTGTAGACCCCGGGGACCGACCAAATCGCCACACGCCTTATCACGGGGGAAAACTGCCTTGTCCAACAGCGCGACCCTCGCACCCTGGCGGGCCAATGTGAGGGCAGCGAAGCTGCCGGCGGGCCCTGACCCGACGATCAGCACATCGAAACGCGTCGTGCTCAAGTTCGTAGCATCCGAAAACTCGATGTGACCTTCACGCTGTCAACTCCAATTCGTGGACTAACCCGCCGAGGCGGTCGCGTCCTCGCACGCATGATAGGGGGAGGGCGCCAGACAGCACAGGAGGGTTTCTGGGGTTCGGAGATACCCTACGAATGGCCGAGCGGGTCAAGGAGTCCGATGCAACGGAACAGGTGAGGCAGGCCAGCGGTGACGCGATCTCGACTGTCAAGGAGGCGATCGCGGCACAGCACGGTTGACGACTCGACACCCCAGGCAGACCAACGCCGATGGACGTGAGCGGTTGGATGGCGGTGGCGCCTGCTGGCAATGCATCTCTCTCGGTCATCGAAGCACTGGCGATGACACGATCTCCATTCTCCATACCGGTGGCTCCCACCAATTCTCTGTTTGAAGTCACTCCAGCGATGTTCCAGACCACCGGTTATGAGACGGCGGCCCCACTCAGTTATCGATTCACTGGCGTTCATCGTGTATGACGGGCAAGCAGGGCCAGGCTGGTGCCAGGAGAGAAGAGCTGGCGTCCGGATCGGCGACTGTGACCATCATCAACGGCGGGCCAGGCGGCGGCCGCTCTCGGTGTCGATCGGTGTGTAGTTCATCTCGAAGTGGTGATACAAGGTGGACTCGTCGGCTTGGGACAACTCTTCGCCATGCATCTCGATGTCAGGTGCAGACCGGACCTGCTCCTTGGTCACCGCGACCTGCAGGTCATCGGGACCGATCTGGATATCGCCCAGGGGGACGAAGGTCAAGTGACGATCTATAAGACCTTCCTTGACGGTGCCAAACTGTGGCTCGTCCGTCTCGACGTCGACATAAACGTCCTGGAGCTTGCCAATCTTCTCTCCGTTGCGATCAATCAACGTCTTGCCTTGCCATTCTGCGACATTCCACTTGGCCTGGTCTTCAGTCATCTCGTCCTCCCTGTCTCACCACGTACGTCTTTCCGTATAGGGCTTCCTGCGCCTTTTACCCCGCACCGTCCAAGATCATGCCTCTCTGGCGTTGGCGGCGCTACCGGTGGTCTCGACTATCCGGCAGAGCCCGGCCCCCGTCTCTGGTGTTCAGAGTCAGATCACCAACGTGCCGGGAGATCGGTAGGGAAGCCACTACCACAACCAGTTCCTTTATCCGAACGCTTCCGGGATGGAGTCAAGTGTGGTTGTGGAACTCCACACACCAGCGCCACTCACTCTTGTCATCGGGTACTGCGGCGTCGATTCGCCGGGCGACCCGCTCAGTAGGATTCACTGGCGAAGCGCCTTGTCGGCGCCGGCCGCTCCTCGACGCATCATCAGAAGCTGACACCTCCGGTGGCGAACAGGGCGATGGCCGCCGCTCCCATGAGCGCTGCCGTGGCCCACCCGAGAAACTTGGCGGCCTTGCCGTTCACGTAGTCGCCCATGAGGCGCTTGTCGCTCGATACCCCCATGACCACGACGAGGAAGGGGGCGGCGGCGACGCCGTTGATGACTGCGACAAGGATGAGCAACTTGATCGGGTTGACGTGTAGGAGGCTCAACGCCGTGCCCCCGACCGTGCCAAGCGCCACGAGGCCGTAGAAGACCGGGGCTTTGCGCACCGACCGCGAGAACCCCCACGTCTTGCCCAGGAGTCCGGCCATGCCAACCGAGCCAGAGCCGGCAAGCACGGGGATGGCCAGCAACCCGCTGCCGATGAAGCCGAGAGCGAAGATGACACTGGCGAAGTGGCCGGCGAAGGGCTTCAGCGCCTCGGCGGCCTGAGCTGCGCTTTGGACGGTGGTCTTGCCGTGGGCATGGAGCGTCTCGGCGGTGGCCACGGATGATGGCGAACATGACCAGGTTCGAGAACGTCATCCCAGTGAACACATCGAGCCGGCTGGTGGACTGTTTGTGTTTGGCCCGTTCGGAGCTCTGTTGCTTGAGGGGGAGTGCCTTTGTGCCTCCCTCAGGCTCGTCGCGCATTTCTTCCAGGCGGTGAGCGCTCTGCCAAAAGAACAGATAGGGCGAGATGGTTGTGCCCAGGACGGCCACCAGGAGTGCCAGATAGGCTTTGTTGAACTCGAGGTGGGGGACAATTGTGTGGGTGAGCACGCGGCCCCACTGATGGGTGACGAGGACAGCCACCACGAGATAGGCCAGAAGCGCGGCGCACAGGACCTTGAAGACGAGGGCGATGCGGGCGAAGGAGCCGAGCACCAGCAGCGTCGTGATGAGGGCACCCGCCAGAAGCGCCCAGAGCCAGGTCGGGCCGGCGTGGAGGAGCTCCATGCCAGACCCGATGGCCACCAGGTCGGCGGCGATGTTCAAGGCGTTGGCCACGATGAGAGCGACCAGGAGCACTGCCAGGATCGCTCGGCCGGCGCGGTGGAAACGCTTGACGGCCAGCTCGCCCAGTCCGGTGCCTGTCGCCAGGGCCGTGCGGTCACAAATCTCTTGAACGCCAACCATCAATGGCAACGTCAGCAGGGCGGTCCACAAGAACGACAGCCCGTATTTGGCCCCGGCCTGGGCGTAGGTGGCGATCCCCGAGGGGTCGTCGTCGGACGCCCCGGTGACCAAGCCCGGTCCCATGGCCCGCAGGTACTGACGCCAGACCGGCCCGGTGCTCGGCTTCGTGAGATCGAGTTCGGATGTCCGCGTGGAGGAAGACGCAGTGGCGACGTCAGTCGACGCTGAATCGGCTCTTCCCTCAGGCTTGGCTGCCATTGGTTCCAGCCGAAGTCCGCAAAGCGCGGGGCGCCGAGACCGTCTCGTAGGCCGCATCTGACATCCGGCGTTGGTGTGGTGGTCGTCCGATCAGATCCATGCCGGAGGGGATGAGCGAAGAGCGGCCCTTCGACCAGGCGTCGAGGAGATGGTTGGCGAAGTGGCTTTCTACTATCAGGACGGCGGCAGCTCCGAAGAGCAGGTCGGGACCCAGATGCGGTTCAGTTTCGATGATCCCGGCAACCATCCTGTCGAGTGCGATGACTCCATGGCGGGCATCGGCAGCAACATGGACGTCGTAGAACCGGCGACCCTCGGGGCCGATACCCATGCGGGCCAGGGTGCGGCTATAACGTCCCATCGGTTCCACCGAGGTCATCTCGAATACGGCAAGGTGACCGACCAACGCCGCCCGCCAACGTCGATGCAAACCGAACATCGATACCAGGTTGACGGTGGCCAACGTCTCGCCGGGAAGCCGGGCGAGATACTCGCCGTAGGTGGGATCGAGGCCCAACGCGGTCATGGTTGCGGCATAGAGGGTGGAGTGCATGTCGGCGACACGGCCCGAGCCGTACTCGTCTTGTTGAATCTCGACCATCGCCGCCTTGGCGTCACCCCACAGTCTCGGGATGGCGAAGGTGTGAGGGTCGGCCTCCTTGAGCTGATACGCCGAACGGTGGATGCAGAACTCTCGGAGCTGGCCAAGTGTCCCGGACTCGAAGAGGAACGTCGACAATGACGGCCCAGGTGCTTGGGCTATCAACTCCACGAGGGAGCCGCCGATGTCAGAAAGGGTGTCGCGGTCCGTTGGGCCGATCTCGTCGTGCAAGCGGTCTAGAAAGACACGCTCCAAGTCGGCCCGGAAGCCGAGCAGCGCCGGATCCCACTCCCAGTCGGCGTCCGCCCCGGCGAGGCCGCGGTAGTGCAGTTCGTAGCAGAGGTAGAGCGCGAGCTGCAGATCGTTGTCGTTCAGCGCGTCGACTCCGGTCACGGACGGCGTCGAACCGAGGGAGCCGGGTGATTGTCGGATTGCCGACAGGACGGCTTCACTGATTGGGCCTCGGGGTGGTGGGACCGGCGGCCCTTCTGCAATACCTCGACCGCTGGCTGCCCGTCCAAGGTAGGGGCCGGCGGTGGTCTTGTCGGTGCTAGCGGGTTCTGCCGAGGATCTGAGTGAGTCGAGGGCGGAGGCGCTCAGAATCACCGTGTTGACGACCCGTCGCGTGATGGGGTCGGAGCTCTTCGACTCTCCTCCACTTGCGTGACCACCAATCCGAGCATCTGTCGATTCGCTCCAGTTTGCGCGCCTAACGGACCACTCCCCACAGCCACAGCCACCGTCGCGAACCCGATCGAGATAGGTCCAGTGTGCAGACGAGACCTGTTCCGATCAAGTGTGCCTTTCCGTTACTTCTTGAATGCGTCTTTGACCTTCTCCCCAGCCTGCTTGAGGTTGCCCTTCATTTGGTCGGACTTGCCCTTGGCCTGGAGCTTGTCGTTGCCTGTGACCTTGCCGGTCGCCTCCTTCACTTTGCCCTTCGCCTGTTGGGCGCTGTTCTTGGCCTTGTCGGTTGTCGCCGTGGCTGGGTTCCTCACTTTGGGATAGAAGAGGCACAAGCCTCTGTGGTCAGAATCGAAGGAAGCGGACGTCGTGGACGCGATCAAGCGAAATTGATCATTCTCTGGATTCTTGAACTGTCAGCCATGATGGGCGGCGGCCACCTCCTTGGCGCTCGACACCGCTCCGTTGCTGGTCTGCTTCACCTGGCTCGCGGCATCTGACTCCCAGACGCGCTCGGCCACATTTCGGACGTGCTCGGGGACATCGGCGTCGTGGAGCCACTCGCCCGCCTTGTCAGTGACCGACTGCAACCACCGCCCAGCATCGGGAGCATGCTCACGGACTTGATCGCCGCCGCCCAGTGCCTTCTTCGACGCTCCGGCGATGGCGTCAAGGACGACGCCAGCCGTGACGCCCGTCAAACCGCCCACGATGAGCCCTTTCCATACGCTTGTGTCCTGGCCTCCTTTGTACTGTGGCTTTGCTTTCTTGGATCGTCTTTCAGCGCCTGGAAGGCGAGCTGCGCCACCTTCAGCTACCAGCGGTACCAGCGGGCCTTGCCACCTGCTCCCCCGCCTCGGGCGACGCCAAATCCGACGAGCCAGGCGATGAACACAACGACCGCCACGATCCAAAACACGTGCGTGGCGAATCCGAGTCCGCCGAAGATGAGGGCGATCAAAAGTACCAACAGAATTAGGCCCATTGTTCGATTCCGTTCAGTAATAGGGGATCACGTCTTTCGGACAAGATGCTGGGCTCGTGAACCCAAGCCGGCTAGTGCACCTCTTCGTGCACCGCTGCGACGCCACCCTGTGAGTCGGTCACTTCACGGTCGTAAGTGTGGCCACGGCGACCCGTGGTACGTCGGGAGGTGCCGAAGATCGCCGCCGAGACAGCCAGACCAATTGCTCCCACGACCATGAGGATGACCCCCACTGTGGAAAGCCGGAACCCGTGACCCTGAGAGGTCACCGCCCAGTACATGACGGCACCCGCTGCGATTGCGATAGTGCTGAATACCATTCCTGTCAGACCCATTTCTTATGCCTCCATCACGTTGCCCTGGCCTCTAGCCAGGTGCGAAGGAAGCGGGGTCCAGACCCCTTCAGCTCTCCACCCACCATAGCGCACGCGCCACACTACGTTTCAGTCACATCCAGCACGTCCAGAAAAGGGCCAGCCGAAAGCGACCAACGCTGCGCTTGGTCGCTCGAGGCGAGGCCATTGAGGCCAAAGTCAACGCGGAGTCTGGCCTTGGCTCATTTTCTCGATCGATGTGTGGCCCCGCCACGGCCCACTCGCTTGTTCTGCTCGGTCAGCACGTCGGCCGCGTGGAGGGGCATTGCCGACCCGCGACTCGACTGGCGGCCGTTTTCGGGACGGCGCCGGTCGTCGAGACGCAATGTGGGGCCATTCCCTCGTTCGATCCCCGTTCCTCATGTACACTCTTCGAGTGAAGGGTTCGGTCCTCGGCTGAGCCTGTGGTGCGCGTACAATCCGGTCCCTGTTGGCAGCGCCTTGTGCAAAGGAGGCGGTCGATGGGTACTCACAAAGGCACACACCGAAGGAGCGCCCGCAGAATTCTTTGCGGGCGGGGCTGAACCGGTGGCCGGAGAGCGACTGATGCGTGTCCTTTCTCTGCTGTCCGCCGGGGGCGAGACCGAACCGGGGACCGCCCGCCTGTGCGACGTGTGCGCCGAAGTCGCGGACATGAGCGGTGCCGGGATCATGCTCATGTCCGATGACGCGCCGATGGGTTCGGTGTGCACCACCAACGAGGTCAGCAATGTGATCGAAGAATTGCAATACGAACTCGGTGAGGGGCCGTGTGTCGACGCCCACAAGGAGGGCCGACCGGTACTCGAGCCCGACCTGGCCGACCCGGCCACCCCTCGTTGGTTGGCCTTTTCGCCCCCGGCCTTGGCGGCGGGCACCCGGGCGGTGTTCGGCTTTCCCCTTCGGGTGGGAGCGGCCCGTCTCGGAGCGATGAACCTGTACCGTGATCAGCCGGGCAAACTCAGCGATGATCAGCACGCCGATGCGCTCGTCATGGCCGATGTGGCGGCCCAGTCGGTCCTCGCCATGCAGGCCAACGCACCCTTGGACACCGTGGCCACCGAGCTTGAAGCCGGTGCCAACTTCCACTACGTCGAGCACCAGGCCTCAGGCATGGTGGCCACTCAGCTCCGCATCAGGGTCGGAGAAGCCCTCGTTCGACTCCGGGCCCATGCCTTCAGCCATGACCTGGGGCTCAACGAGGTGGCCGAAGCGGTCGTGGCCAGACAGCTGCGCTTCGAAGCGCCGTAGCGGGCCGGCAGAGCGATGGCCGTGGCCATAGCGAACATCGGGGGTAGAATCCCGCCAAGAAGAGCGGCCTTTCGAGCCTTGGGCAGGTCGGAGGCCCTTGGTTGCGGGGAGGCCCCTCATGCGGGGATCTGAAAGAGAAGTCCTATTAGCCCGGACCTTCGTGGACATCGTCGACACCTTGGTGGACGATTTCGACGTCGTCGATCTCCTGACGATGGTGGCCGACCGGTGCGTCGAAGTCCTCGAGGTCTCCGCTGCGGGGTTGATGCTCGTGTCCCCCGAGGGCGACCTGCGGGTGGTCGCCTATTCGAGCGAAGCGGTGCACGCCGTGGAGCTGTTCGAGTTGCAGTCCGAGGAAGGACCATCCCTGGACGCCGTCCGCACCGGCGCGCCCGTGGTGAACCAGCACCTTGAGAGTGTCAACGGTCGCTGGCCCCGCTTCGCCGCCAGGGCAATCGAATGCGACTTCCGGTCCGTGCACGCTCTACCCATGCGTCTGCGCGGCGTCACCATCGGGGCCTTGAGCCTTTTCCGAACCCATGAGGGTGCCATGGAAGAGGGTGACGTCGCAGCCGCCCAAGCGCTGGCCGACGTGGCCACCGTCGCCATCCTTCACCACCGCGCCGCCAGCGAGGCCCAACTCGTGAACGAGCAGCTCAATCATGCGCTCAACAGCCGCATCGTCATTGAGCAGGCCAAAGGTGTCGTAGCGGAACGGACCGGGCTCGACATGGAGCAAGCCTTCGCACGGCTTCGCCATCACGCTCGCAACCACAATCAGCGTCTCGTTGACGCCGCTCACGCTGTCATTGACGGCACTCTGAAGCCCGAGGCATTCGATCCGCCTGGTTCTTTCCGAAAACCCTGAGAGCGTCTCCGCGAACAGGCCCACAAGCGACGACACTTCAAATCGACGAACGAACTGTCGGCTTCGGCGGGCATCGTCGATCCGACGAGAGTGGAGGCCCCAGATGGCGGATATACGGGTTGAGGAAAGCGCCGGCCATATCGACGGAGTCGACATGGCGGCGATCGTGAGCGTCCTCGGAGAGCTCGGCCACTTATCCGAACCCACCAAGCAGATCACCGTGCTCGCGTCCCCGGAGTGGTCCCTGGTCTTGCACTGGCCGAGCGGAAGCAGCCCAGGCGGCTCCTTCGATTCGTTTCTCATGGACCTCAAGGGCAAAGTCTTGATGCACTATGAGGATGCACACAAGGACCCTCCAACTCGAATCGAAGTGTTTGACACAAATGGAGAGCTGCTAGCAAGCGCTTGACCTCCGAGATCCTGACGAGGGCCGGCTGCCTCGTCATTCGGCACGCCCGCCTTAGAGGGCTTTCACCCGGAGTCCGGTCACAGCCGCCGCCGCAACATCCGGGGACCAGGAGGTATACGGCGGTCGTGAAGAGCGAGCGAGTGCCCCACGAGCTCTTGGGTCATGCGCAGGTCGCGGAGCATCTCAGTCGCCGCCGAAGCGCAGAGGTCGAGCAGGCGGAGATCATCTTCAAGCCGGGCGACCTCGTCGGGATCACGAGCCCGCTGCACACTGGCCTCCGCCAGTTCGTCGACGGCGAAGCACGGTTCGCCAAGTGCTGGCTGCAAGGCGTCCGGAGCAAACCCATTGACGGCATCCCACGGCACCGGATTCGCTCGCTCGACAGGGCCGCTCCGCCTCTTGCTCCGACCATTTTCCGCTGAGGCGGCCCACCGATCGCGGATGAAGACACGTCTACTCCTGGATCGATGGTATGCCCCTAATCGCCGGTTCGATGGTCATAATCCTGCCGTCTGACGGACGCTCGGTGCTGTCTATCGCGAGCGGTGCTGAACGCATGACATTGCCACTCGGCATTCCCAGTTCCAGGGAACCCAAGCGGAGCTGGGCGACGACCAGAACGGGGGTTCGGTATCACCCTGTTGGTGTGGGTAGGGAGGGACGTCACACCGTCCGCTATTGCCGGTGATGTCCTGGGTCTTGCCAAGAGGCTAACGACCAAAGCCACGCTGTATTGCGCAGCGCCAGTGATCCCGAGCGGGGCTCCTAGAGAGCCGCCCGGACCTCACGGATACACCGCTTCGGTATTCGGCCTCTTGTCAGCCGCCAAGGTGACGCTGAAAGAAGTCGATGGCCGCGCCGCTGCTTGCCTCGAAACCTGCCTCGTAGGCGTCGAAATGGTTGCCGGGGATTTCGACGACCTCGACGTGGTATGGCTTCGGCTCCATGGCGAGGAGCGGCCCGGGAGGGGTCAACGTGTCACCCGGCGCGGCGATGACGAGCAAAGGGACCTTGGCTCGTGCCAGGTCATCGAAGGGCCGCCAGTCGACGCCTTCTAGAAATCCCGCGACGAGCAGCTCGTTGCGCCAGGTTGGTGCTCGCTTCTCTGCTGTAGTCGTGAACCAGGCATGGGAGCCATCGAGGTACATCACGCCGACACCGTCGTCCACGTCGGTGGTGGCTGGCACCGTTGCCAGCGGATCGGCAGCACGCTCGCCGATGGCTTCGAGTACCGCAGCCGACGGCTCTGGCCCTCCTTCGGCAAGGAAGGGAACCTGGGCAACTCCGGCGGAGATCGGAAGGTCCTCGGCACAGAGGGTGACGACGTGGCCTCCCGAGAAGCTAGATCCCCAAATGCCGATCCGGGCCGGGTCGACGCTCGGAACGGCTGCCAGCCAGGAGATCGCGTCACGGTAACCCTGGTGCTGAAGACGCGGGGAGGGTGATTGACGTGATTCACCGTCGCTCGCACCGAAGCCATAGTGGTCATAGACGAGGGTCGTGAAACCTGCTTCAGCAAAGGCGGCGGCGTAGTCGTCGAGGAACATCTCCTTGACCGCTGACAGGCCGTGCGCCATCACGATTCCTGGCGCTGGCTGTCGATCAGCCTCGTAGAGCCAACCCCGAAGGGTCACCCCCGAAGACGAAAACCCGACATCGCTCCGTTTAGTCATGACCGGGAGGTTAGTCTTCGCCCCCGCCCGATATCGTCGGCTCTCGCGACATGTGGCTCCAACGTCTGACCGGGCGAGATTGCCGGATCCCGCTCGGGGTATGGCGAAGCGCCACCAGTCCGAAGCGCTCAAGATCGCTCAAGACCGACGTTTCCGGACGGGTCACACTCGGGCCGGGCACAACCGTTCTGGTCTACGGCTCCATCCCACGGCGGGGTGTCATTGGGTCATTTGCGAAACGGACCGTAGCCAGTCGTTCCAGACGTATTCGAGGGCTGCGGGATGGGGCAAGGCCGACAGCCCCTTGATCGATTCGTTCGAAATTCGAAGCTGCTGAAGCGACGACCCACCCTCCAGCGTCCGAACCATCAGCGTGGTGGGTTCAATCGCCCATAGACCTCGATCAAGAGCGCGGTGATGAAGAACGCATAGAGGGAGACCATTTCGAGGATCGTTGGAACCTTCATCCGCCTTGGCACAAAGGTGGGCGGCCTCAACCAACCCTCGAACGGCAAGCCCACAGAGAGCACAGGCGCTTCCGTATCGTTGTTCGACCTCGAACTTGAAACGTTGCTGTCCCCGCCGAACTTTGCGCAAGGCTCGGATCTCGTCCTCGGTTGCCGTCAAGAAGAAGGGCAGTTCGTCGGCTGGCGGTACCATCTTCGGTGGGGTCTCCGAGAACGAGATGAGAAACTCCTTGGTCTGATCATCCCAGAGCTCGACCCAACTCAGGCAATATGCCGTCGCTGCGAGCTTGTCGGCGACCGGGCTACCGTGAACACCGGAACCGAGAATCGCGCCGCCCATTTCAGCGCCTCGACTTCGCCGGCGTCTCGCTTTTCACCTCGATCAGTCTCCGGGTAGTGATAGATCAACCCATCGTCTGTTAGGTCGTCTGGATAGGACGATCCCGTGTGGAGGACGGACACGGCAATGCCAGCGCCGTCAGGAGTTAGTTCACCGGTCCGAGTCTTATCGACCCAGATCCCCTGGGCGCCCCCATAGGCACCGAGGTCACGCAGACGCTGTGGAGCGACCTCCGATTGGCCCTCTTTCTTCAGGACGTCCCACAGCTCCTCACGTATCGTTCGCTCCGCCCTGATGTCATCGGAAGGTTTCTCGTTGGTGTTGCCCGCCATTTCCTCCACCGTAAGTTCCTCCTCGAGGACGAACACGACCATCCCCCTCTTTGATCAACGCTCTGGGAGCGTCGCCGTCGCCCAAGGAGTTGCGATTACCTTGGGGACGGGCATCACTCGAATGACGCATCCCTCATACGAGGGAAGTTGTAGCACCACGAGCTCGCCGCTACCCGACTCCCTGCTGCGGTGCCGGCCTAGCATTCCCCCAATGAAAGCCGATCGCGCTGGCGCAAGACCGTTACGCAAGGCTCGAAATCGCACTTTGGCCGTATTGCGGCGTCCCAGAATCGCTCTCGCCGGCGTCGTGACCACGGTGATTTTGGTCATCGGGGAAGTCGGGCTCTTCATTGGAGCAAAGGCGGCAGATCTCCCTATTTCCGGCGAGGTGATCGCCTTCTTCCTTGGCGCCACCGTAGCCAGCGTGCCCTGGGCGCTCTGGAGCGTCGCCCTCACGATGGGTGGGGGTGCTTCCTGGGCCGCCGGCGGCGCAATGGAGGAACAGACGGGTCACGTCCTTGCCAACCTCGGTCAGGACTGGGTGGTCTTCCACAACCTCCCTTTCCTCGATGGACGTGGTCCCTGGAGCCGCCTCGTCGATGTCGATCACGTCGCTGTGGGGCCGTCAGGGATCCTTGTCGTAGAGACGAAGTTCACGGCAGCCGATCTGGACGTCGGCGAGACGCGGCGAGCGAAGCAGAAAGACGCCATTCACCAGGTGAGGGATAACGCCGGCCGGATAGCGGCACTACTCAGACGGAATGCACCAGACCTTCCAATCACTCCCCTGGTCGTTTGGTGGGGACCCAAGGTAACGAGGAACGGTGACGTGCTCAGCAAAGCGGAAAACGTACTTATTGTCAGGGGAGGCGATTCCGCTGAGTGGCTCCCCCTCTTGACCGGTCCCTCGCAACCCGAGGAGTCGATACGACGAGCGGTCGAACGAATCACGAAGCATCAACGGGGAAACTGAATTCGAGCCGATCGGAACCGACCCAGAGCGCTCAAATCCACTATCGTCCGACGGCATCCCCCGAGCGATACAAGGCGGGTCGGCCGCCACCCGCATCCCCGAATCCGGCACCCGATCACTGGCACTTCTCGCCCGGTCCAGATGGATACGCGTCACGTCCGGTATCAACGGCGGTCTCAGCTGGTCGACGCAAC
>PLXQ01000081.1 GCA_003151475.1 Acidimicrobiaceae bacterium
CTACATCTGGCCGGCCATGCAGCAGTTGCGCAGCGAGGTGGCCACCATCCGCTGGCGGTCGAACGGCGCCTTCACCTGCCCGCTGGTCGTGCGGGTGGCCATCGGCGGCTACCTCACCGGCGGCGGGATCTGGCACTCCCAGAGCGGCGAGTCGATCTTCGCCCATATCCCCGGCCTGTTGGTGGCCTTTCCGTCACGGACACGCGACGCCGTCGGCCTCCTGCGCACCGCCTTCGCCAACGAAGACCCGGTGCTGTTTCTCGAGCACAAGCATCTCTACCGGCAGCGCTACGCGGCGGACCCGATGCCGTCCCCGGATTGGAAGCTGCCTTTCGGTCAGGCGGCGGTGGCCCGGCCCGGACGGGACCTCACCATCGTGACGTGGGGAGCGACGGTGCAGAAGTCGCTCGTATCCGCCACCGAGTTGGAGACCGAAGGGTGCAGCGTCGAAGTGATCGACCTGCGCACCATCGCGCCGTGGGATCACGAGCTCGTGTGTGAATCGGTCGAGCGGACCAGTCGTCTGCTCGTCGTCCACGAGGACACCCTCACCGCCGGATTCGGTGGCGAGGTGGCGTCGTGGGTGGCGCAACACTGTTTCGGAGCTCTCGACGCCCCCATCACCCGAGTGGCGGCGGCCGACACCTTCGTCGCCTACGAGCCCTCCCTGGAGGAAGCGATTCTTCCTCAGGTGTCCGACATCACCGCCGCGGCGCGGTCCCTTGCCGCCTACTGATCCCGTCTCGGGCTCCCCGGCGACACCGGCGACGCCGGGGGCGCGGGTCGTCGTCATCGGCTGCGGATTCGCCGGGCTGGCGGCGGCCCGGCAGCTGGCCGACACGCCCGTGCAGGTCACGCTCATCGATCGGCACAACTTCCACACCTTTCTCCCTTTCCTCTACCAGGTGGCCACAGCGGGACTCGATCCCGCCGACGTGGCCTATCCCGTGCGCAGCATCTTCCGTCGCCTCCACAACGTGGTCTTCCGCCATGGGCGGGTGACCTCTGTCGACATCGAGAGCCGTCGAGTCACACTGGCCGACTCGTCGACGATCGACTACGACCACCTCATCGTCGGGACGGGAGCGGCGTCAGAGTTCTTCGGCATCGCCGGGGCAGCCGAGCACACGCGACCGCTCTACACCCTCGGAGACGCCCGGCGGCTGCGCAATGATGTCCTGTCCACCCTGGAGGCGGCGGACGCCCATCCCGAGAACTATGACGATGGCGCCCCCACCTTCGTGGTGGTGGGGGGCGGGGCGACGGGGGTGGAGACGGCCGGGGCGTTGATGGAGCTTCTCGACGTGTCGGTCCGTCAGGACCGCCTGCGGATCGACCCGCAACGCACACGCGTGATCCTCCTCGACGGCGCCGACAGATTGCTGGCCGGCTTCAAAGAGGCCCTTGGTCGTTATGCCCTCGAGACACTGCGCTCGCGTGGCGTCGTCGTCCGACTGGGTGAGCTGGTCGAGGAAGTGACGCCGACAGGTGTCCGTCTGGCCGGGGGCGAATGGATCGACGCCGCCGCCGTCGTGTGGGCCGGCGGGGTCACCGTCGACGGCACCCTGGCTGCTTCTCTCCCCGTGGCCCACGGGCGCGACGGACGGGTGGCCGTGCAGGACGATCTCTCTCTCATCGGTCACCCCGAGGTCTCCGTGGTGGGCGATGCGGCGGCCGTGCCGCTGGCCCCCGGTGGCGCCGGTCCCTGTCCCCAACTGGCCCAGGTGGCCATCCAGTCCGGCGCCCACGCCGGTCGGCAGGTCCTGCGGCGCGTGGCCGGGAAGTCCACGGTGCCGTTCACCTATAAGGACAAGGGGATGATGGCGACCATCGGTCGCCGTTCCGCCGTCGCCCAATTGCCCCGAGGGCTCGTCCTGCGGGGAACCCTCGGATGGCTGGCCTGGCTGGGGCTGCACATCGTCTACCTGATCGGTTTCAGGAACCGCCTCATCGTGCTCGTGAACTGGTGGTGGCGCTATCTGAACTGGCCCGGCGGCCCGCGGCTGATCGATGCCGACGTCGACGCCTCGCAGTAGGGTCCGCATGCGAAGGCGCCGAAGGTGCGCCGGCAGCAGGGGGACGTCATGGGTGAGCTGAGCGTCGAAGTCGATCCCGGCGCCGTCGGTTTCGATGCGCAGCGTCTGCGCCGCATCGACACCCACTTCGCCCGGTACGTGGACGAGGGCCTTCTGCCCGGATGGCTCGTTCTGGTCAGCCGGAAGGGTCAGATCGCCCACCTCGCCACCTACGGCCAGCGCGACATCGAGGCCGGTCTGCCGGTCGAGAGCGACACGCTGTTCCGTCTGGCGTCGATGACCAAGCCGGTGACGTCGGTGGCCGCCATGATGCTCTACGAGCAGGGCGCGTTCGAGCTCAAGGACCCGGTCAGCCGCTTCATACCCTCGTTCGCCGACGCCAGGGTCTACCGCTCGGGCTCGGCCGTCAACGTGGTCACCGATCCCATCGTCGAACCGGTGCGCATCTGGCACCTTCTCACCCACATGGCCGGGCTCACCTACGGCTTCCACTACTCCCATGTCGTCGACTCCATGTACCGCCACGCCGGCTTCGAATGGGGGTCGCCGGAGGGTCTCGACCTCGCCGCCTGCTGTGACCTCTGGGCCGACCTGCCTCTGCTCTTCCAGCCCGGGGCGGAGTGGAATTACTCCGTCGCCACCGACGTCCTCGGACGCGTGGTCGAAGTCGCCTCGGGACAGTCGCTCGACGAGTTCTTCTCCGAGCACATCTTCGGCCCGCTGGCCATGACCGAGACCGGGTTCTTCATCGACGAAGCGGACACCGCACGCCTGGCCGCGCCCTACATCCCCGCGGCGCGGACCCAGAAGGCGACGCGCATCGGTGACATCGGGGGCTCGCCCACCACCCGTCCGACCTGTCTGTCGGGCGGGGGCGGCCTCATCGGCAGCTCGGCCGACTATCACCGTTTCACGCAGATGCTCCTGCGCGGCGGCGAGCTCGATGGAGCCCGACTGCTCGGGCCGCGCACCGTCGCCTACATGACACGCAACCATCTCCCGGGCGACGTCGACCTGGAGGCGATCGGGCGTCCTCTGTTCGCCGAGACGACATTCGACGGTGTCGGATTCGGTCTCGGCTTCTCGGTGGTGAAGGACCCGGTCAAGAACAAGGTGCTGTCGCTACCGGGGGAATTCGCCTGGGGTGGCGCCTTCAGCACCGTGTTCTCGGTCGATCCCGCCGAACAGATCACGACGATGTTCATGACCCAGCTGCTGCCCTCGAGCACCCACCCGATCCGGTCGCAGCTACGGGTACTCGTGAACCAGGCCCTGGTCGACTGACCGGCCGACTTACCGGGCCGTCGACTTACCGGGCCGTCGAGTCACCGCCCGTCGAGTTGGGCCTCGAGTTACCGGCCGCCGACTGCGTGTCGGGCGGCCGAGAGATCCACATCGAGCGCCAGCGTGAGGCACCGGCATCCGCCACCCGCCTTCAGGAACTCACCCACCGGTGCCACCACCACCGTGAGACCGGCGCCCTCCAGGATCTTGCCCAGTCTCGGCGTGCACGACGGCATGACGACCACGTCGTTGACCACCACCGAGTTGGCGCAGAAGGAGATCGCCTCGTCGTCTTCGAGCCACACCGGCTCGGGCACCAGCTCCTCGAGAACCCGGCAGCCGTAGCGGTCGAGGCCCTGGGGGGCGATGAGGGCACGGCGTTCGTCGAGGGGACAGAACACCAGATCCACGTGGTAGTAGCGCTCGTCGATGAGCTCCACCGTCCGCACCGGCACCCCGAGCAACGCCGCCAGCCGGGTGTGGGCGCCGACGGTCGAGCGCATCCGGTAGCCGGCCACGAGAACGGGGCCGTGGGCGGCGCCGGGCCCGCCTCCGAACGGCAGCACGTCGCCGGCGCCTTCGAAGGGTTCGGTTCCCTCGAGCGGTGTCACCCGGTAGTCGTGCGCCGCGAACCAGGCGACGTCGTGGGGCGTCTCGCCCTGGCGCTCGGGATGGCGGAAGAGGCTCGGGACGAAGACGTCGCCGTCTACGACACCGGCATTGGCGGTGAAGACGAGGTCGGGGAGACCGGCCGCCGGTTCCAGGAACTCGAGCGCGGCCCCGGCCGCCCGGAGCGCCTCCACCAGGCCGTCGAACTGGGCGGCGGCGGCGGCCGGGTCGGGGTGCACCTGCACGTGCATGAAGGGATTGATCTCGTAGGCCACGGTGAAGTGATCGGGCCGGCACAGGAGGTACCGGCGCCCCCAGCTGAGCGTCGTCACCGACCGGGTTCGGACTCGACGCCGCACAACCGGTCGGACAGGTCCCCCACGAAGAGGCCGACGTCGGTGACGATCCCGAGCGCCTGGTGGCTGCCGCGGTCGGCCAGTTTGGTCACCACCGCCTGATTGATGTCGACGCAGTAGGTCTCCACCCCGGCCGGTAAGAGATTGCCGGTGGCGATGGCGTGCAGGGTGGTGGCCAGCATCACGGCCACGTCGACGCCGTCGAGCTGGGCTCGCATGGCGTCGGCGGCGGCCACAGTGTCGGAGATGACATCGGGCAGCGGGCCGTCGTCGCGCACCGAACCACCGAGCACGAAGGGCACGCCGGCGCGCACGCACTCGTAAAGGACACCGGCGCGCAGCCACCCGGCCTCCACGGCGGCGGCGATGGAACCGAAGCGCCTGACCTCGTTGATCACCCGCAGATGATTGGCGTGGCCGTGCTCGGCCAGCACCCCTTCGCCCAGCGACACCCCGAGCGAGGTCCCAAGAACATTGGACTCGATGTCGTGGGTGGCGAATCCGTTGCCGGCGAAGAGCAGTTGCACCCAGCCCTCGCGCACCAGGCGGGCGAGCGCCGGTGCGGCGCCGGTGTGGACGACGGCGGGCCCGCAGACGGCGAGGACCCGGCCCCCGCCGGTGCCCGCGTTCCGACGCTGGCGCGCCTCGCGCAGCGACGTCGCCACCCGGGCCAGGCTCACCGCTTTGGGCTTCTCCGACGACACCTCGGAGGTCATGAAGCCGAACCCCTCGGCGTCGTCGGCCCGGCTGGGGACCTCGACCCGGACGCCGCGCCATCCGGTCACCACCCGGTCACCGGCACGCACCCGGTGCATCGGCACCATCTCCACCGTGCTCGGGCCCGACGACGCCGCGGGCACGACGACGAGGGCGCAGTCCATCTCGGGCCGGCCGCTCTCGATCCACCGTCCGTCCACCCGGGCCCAGGTGGCCAGGTTGGTGGTGGAGTAGAAGCCGTCGGGCAGCACGCCGTTCGCCGGTGCCCCGACGAACTCGGCGTCCGATGCGTCTTCGCGGTTGACCCCGTGGACCTGCACCTCGGCCAGCAGGGCGTCGAGCCCGGCCTCGTCGGCGGCGCTGACCCGGATCCGGACGTGACTCGGGTCGGTGGTGGTCGTCCCCATCTGGAGCTCGAGGATCTCGTAGGTGGCGCCGGCGTCGACAATGGTGTCGAGGACCTTGGCCAGCAGCAGTGAATCGACCACGTGGCCGTCGAGATGGACGACCTCGGAGCTGGCCCCCTGCTCGGCGGTGGTCACCGGCCCGCGCTCCGCCCGGTGGTGCCGACCGGACCGACTCTCTGGCGCGTCACGTCACTGACGGTACCGTCCCGAGGTCCGACGGGACCGGATCTTCGCCACTCTTTTCTGCCGGCACCGCCCCCGCCACAGAGCTGAAATTTCAGGAGTTGGGGGCCGTCGACGGGGTACGGTGAGCACGTGACCCGGCGCTTCGCACTGCACATCGGCGGCTCCGACGAGGTCACCGAAAGCCTCGACCGGATCGACCGCGAGATCATCCAGCTCTTTGCCCTGGTGGGTGAAGGTGTGGCGGGAGCGACCCACTCCTTGCTGGCCGGCGATCGCGAGGCGGCCCGGGTGCTGGCCGACAGCGACGAGATGATCGACACCCTCTACCTGGAGGTGGAACAGCTGGCCCAGCGCCAGCTGGCCCAGCGGGCCACCGGGCCCGAGGAGCTGCGCTACCTGGTGGCCGTCCTGCGCATGCTGCCCGACCTCGAACGCAGCGGCGACCTGGCCGAACACGTCTCTCGACGCGCCGTGCGCGGCCTGGGCATGGAGCTCTCGCACCGGGCCCGCGGCCTCGTCGAGCAGATGGGCGAGGTGGCGAGCGAGATGTGGCACGCCACCGCCGACGCCTACGCCGATCGTTCTCCCGATGTGGCCGAGCACGTCGAGTCTCTCGACGACGAGCTCGACGAGCTCCACGTCACCCTGACGGCCGAGATCGCCAGCGGCTCCATGCCGCTGCCGGTGGCCATCGAAGCCGCCCTGGTCGCCCGCTTCTACGAGCGCTTCGGCGACCACGCCGTCAATCTGGCCCGGCGCATCTCCGTCCTCGCCGGCCGCGCCGCTTCCGGCCGTCGCTGACTTCAGCGGCGTCGGGCCCGGAGCTGTTTCAGGAACGGCGCTCCAGGATCGCTTCGGCGATCTGCACGGCGTTCAGCCCCGCCCCCTTGCGCAGATTGTCGCCGGAGACGAACAGAGCCACGCCGTGGGGCACGGTCGGGTCCACCCGCACCCGTCCCACGAACGAGGGATCGGCGCCGGCTGCGATCAGGGGCGTCGGCACGTCCAGGTAGGCCACCCCCGGTGCGTCTCGGAGAATGGCGATGGCCCGCTCGACGGTGAGGGCCCGCTCGAAGCCGGCGTTGATGGCCAGGCTGTGACCGGTGAAGACGGGAACGCGGACGCAGGTGCCCGACACGGCCAGATCGGGGATGCCGAGGATCTTGCGGCTCTCGTCGCGCAGCTTCTGCTCTTCGTTGGTCTCGAACAGACCGTCATCGACCAGGGCGCCGGCGAAGGGCAGGACGTTGTGGGCCACGGGCCCGGCGAAGACGGTGGGCGGGGGAAAGTCGACGGCGGTACCGTTGAAGGTCAACGCCGCCGCGCCCTCGACGGTTTTGGCCAGCTGCTCCTCGAGCTCCTGCACGCCGGCCGAGCCCGCCCCCGACACGGCCTGGTAGGTCGAGATCACCAGCGTCCGCAGGCCCGCCTCGCGGTGAAGGGGCCCGAGCACGGGCATGGCCACCATGGTCGTGCAGTTGGGATTGGCCACGATGCCCTTGGTCATGGCGTCGAGCGCCGCCGCGTTCACTTCGGGAACCACCAGGGGCACGTCGGGGTCCATCCGCCAGGCCGATGAGTTGTCGATGACGACGCCACCGGCGCCCACCACCCGCGGGGCGAGCTGGCGCGACGCGGCCGCTCCCGTTGACATCAGGGCCAGCTCGACACCGGCGTAGTCGGCAGTGGCGGCGTCTTCCACGTCGATCTCGCCGTCGGCCCACGCCAGTCGACGGCCCACCGACCGGGCCGAGGCGAGGAAACGGATCTCCTCGACCGGGAAGGCACGCTCGGCCAGGACGGAACGGATGACCGTTCCCACCTGCCCCGTGGCGCCAATGACCGCTACCCGCATAGCTAAATCCTAGGTGACAGGCCCTCGTTCTCCGACACCGATGGCCTGTCCCGTTGCCCGGGCCCCTGGCCCGGTCAGGCGGGAGTGGTTCAGTCGGAGAGCTCGAAGGCGGCGTGCAGAATCCGGACCGCTTCCTCCACCCGGTCGGCCCGCACCACGCAGGAGATCCGGATCGAGGAGGTCGAGATCATCTCGATGTTGATGCCGGCGTCGGCCAGGGTCTCGAACATGGTGGCCGACACCCCGGGATGGCTGCGCATCCCGGCCCCCACCAGAGAGACCTTGGCGATGGTGTCGTCGGTCAGGACCTCGCCCGCACCCAGTTCGGGGGCGAGCGAACCCACCGTCTGCACACTCGTCGCCAGATCGACTTTGGGCACAGTGAAGGAGATGTCGGTCGTCCCGTGCAGCGAGGTGTTCTGGACGATGGTGTCGACATTGACCTTCCGGTCGGCCAGCGCCCGGAAGATGGGCGCGGCGATACCGGGCCGGTCGGGCACCCCGGTGACGGTGACCTTGGCCTCCGAGGTGTCGTGGGTGATGGCCGTCACGACGGGCTGTTCCATGGACACATCCTCCTCCACCACCCATGTTCCGGGTTCCCAGGTGAAACTCGAACGGACGTGCAGGGGCACGTGATGGTTACGGGCGAACTCCACCGAGCGCAGCGACAGGACCCGGCCCCCGCTGGCGGCGATGTCGAGCATCTCCTCGAAGCTGACCCGCATCAGCCGCCGGGCCCCGGGCACGATCCGGGGGTCGGCCGAGTAGACGCCGGAGACGTCGGTGTAGATCTCACAGGCATCGGCGCCCAGGGCGGCTGCCATCGCCACGGCCGTGGTGTCGGAGCCGCCCCGCCCCAGAGTCGTCACGTCCCGGTCCGTCGACACCCCCTGGAAGCCGGCCACCACGGGGACCCGCCCCGCCTTCAGCGCCTCGCGCAGCCGCTCCGCTCTGACCTCGATGATGGTGGCCCTCGTATGGGTGGTGTCGGTGATGATCCCGGCCTGGCTGCCGGTGAAGGAGACGGCGTCGATCCCCAGATCGGCCAGCGCCATCACCAGCAGCGACATGCTGACCCGTTCTCCCGAGGTCAGAAGCATGTCGAGCTCGCGTGGGGGCTGGACCGAGCTCACGTCGTTGGCCAGCCGGAGCAGGTCGTCGGTGGTCTTGCCCATGGCACTCACCACCACCACCACGTCGTCTCCGTTGCGCCGCGTCCGGGCCACGTGATCGGCCACGGCACGGATCCGGTCGGCATCACCGACCGAGGTCCCACCGAACTTCTGGACGACCAGCGTCATCTCACGACGCTATCTCCGGTCACCGGCCGCCCCGGACCCCGAGGAGAGCCCGACAGACCCGGCCCCGACAGACCCGGCCCCGGGCTGACGGGTAGGGTGGCAGGCCATGCCGAGCGATAAGAGGGCGCGCAAACGCGCCGCCAGAGAGGTCAAGATCGCCGCCCAGCAGCGCCAGCAGAAGCGCCGCTCGACTATCCGGCGCACCATCGCCATCGTCATCCCCGTGGCCGTGGCCGCCCTCATCTACGTCCTGGTCAGCGGGGGCAGCACCCCCAAGAAGCCGACGGCGGCGAAGACGGGGACCTCGTCGACCATCGCCTCCTCCACCACCACCACGGTGGCCCGCACCACCACGACCACCGAAGCGGCCGCCCAGGCCACGGCCGACGCCGCCGCCGTGGCCGCCGGCTGCCCCTCGGACCCCACCAAGGTGCTCACGCCGGCCACCTACAAGACGGCCCCGCCCATGACCATCGACACGACCAAGACCTACACGGCCACGGTCAAGACCGACGTCGGGACCTTCGTCATCACCCTCGACGCCAAGACCTCCCCCATCTCCGTCAACAGCTTCGTCTTCCTGGCCCAGAAGGGCTTCTTCAACTGCGTCAGCTTCCACCGGGTGATCCCGAACTTCGTGGTCCAGGGGGGCGACCCCACCGGCACCGGCACCGGCGGTCCCGGCTACAAGTTCGCCGACGANNAACGGATCGCAGTTCTTCATCGTCACCGGGGCCGAAGGTGAGTCTCTTCCCCCCGACTACACGCTCTTCGGCCAGGTGACCTCGGGCATGAACGTCGTCGACCAGATCTCGGCGGACGGCACGGCCACCGGAACCCCGCCCAAGGTCATCCACCGCATGCTGACCGTCACCATCGCCGACTCCTGAGGAGCCCCATGACCGTCGAATGCCCCGACCCGTCCGGCTCGAGCCCCCAGCGCCGGAAGTTCGATTCCGAGCCCCCCATGTGCATCGACCCGGCCAAGCGCTACACGGCCACCATGGAGACCTCGATGGGCACGATGACCATCGCCCTCGACCCCGCCGCCGCGCCCCGGACGGTGAACTCCTTCGTCGTCTTGGCCCGCTACCACTACTACGACGGCATCGTCTTTCACCGGATCATCCCCGGCTTCGTCCTCCAGGGCGGAGACCCGACGGGGAAGGGAACCGGCGGTCCCGGCTACCAGTTCGCCGACGAGCTGCCCAAGCCCGGCCGCTACGAACTGGGATCCCTGGCCATGGCCAACGCCGGGCCGAACACCAACGGCAGCCAGTTCTTCGTCATCTCCGGCCCCGACGGCATGCGCCTGCCCCCCCAGTACGCCCTCTTCGGCAAGGTCGTCTCCGGCCTCGAGACGGTGGCCGCCATCGACGCCGTGGGAACGGCGGGCGGGAAGCCCTCGCAGCCGGTCACCATCACCTCGGTCACCATCGCCGAATCAGACTGAGCCGAATCAG
>PLXQ01000047.1 GCA_003151475.1 Acidimicrobiaceae bacterium
CGACCACGGCCACTGCGGGATCGTCCGGGCCGACGGGAGTGTCGACAACGACGCCACCGTCGAGCTGTACCAAAAGGTGGCTCTGGCCCAGGCCGAGGCCGGGGCCGACGTGGTCGCCCCGAGCGGGATGATGGACGGCCAGGTCGGCGCCATCCGCTCCGCGCTCGACCAGGACGGCCACAGCGAGGTGGCGGTGCTCGCCTATGCGGCCAAGTACGCCTCGGCTCTCTACGGACCGTTCCGTGAGGCGGTCGACGTGAGCATCGCCGGGGGAGGGGACCGCAAGGCCTACCAGCAGGACTTCCGGAACCGACGCGAAGCCCTGAGCGAGGTGGCGCTCGACGTGGCCGAAGGAGCCGACATCGTGATGGTGAAGCCGGCTTTGGCGTATCTCGACGTGATCGCCGAGGTGGCCGCCGGGATCGATGTGCCCCTCGCCGCCTACCACGTGAGCGGGGAGTACTCCATGGTGAAGGCGGCCGCCGAGCGGGGATGGATCGATGGCGACGCCGTGGCGCTCGAGCATCTGACGGCGATCAAGCGGGCGGGGGCGAACATCATCCTCACCTACTTCGCCGCCGAGGTGGCCGAGGCGCTGGATGGGTGAGCCGGGCGCCGGGCCCGACAACGCCGGGCCCGACAACGCGGGGCCCGATGAGCAGACGGCCGATAGCAACGAAGCCTGGTTCGCGCGGGCCCGGAAGGTGATCCCGGGGGGAGTGGACTCCCCGGTGCGTTCGTTCAAGTCGGTCGGGGGAACGCCCTACACGGTCGTGCGGGGCGAGGGGCCCTACGTCTGGGACGTGGAGGGGCGGCGCTATATCGACATGGTGCAGTCCTACGGGGCGGTGCTGCTCGGGCACGCGCACCCGGTGGTGAGCGAGGCCATCGATAGCGCCGCCCGGAAGGGGACGACCTTCGGTGCTCCCACCGAGGGCGAGGTCCGGCTGGCGGAGAAGATCTGCCGGGAGGTGACCGGGTGCGAGCAGGTGCGGCTGGTCTCCTCGGGGACCGAGGCGGCCATGAGCGCCATCCGGGTGGCCCGGGGATACACCGGGCGGGACAGGGTGGTGAAGTTCGACGGCTGTTACCACGGGCACTGCGATGCTCTGTTGGCCGGGGGCGGCAGCGGGGTGGCCGCCCTCGGGTTGCCGGGATCGGCGGGGGTGCCCGCCTCGGCCGTGGCCGACACGATCGTGGCGCCTTACAACGTGGTGCCCGAGATCGACGATCAGGTGGCGTGTGTGATCGTCGAGGTGGTGGCGGCCAACATGGGCGTGGTGGCCCCCGCCGGCGGTTTCATCGAGGGACTGCGCCGCGCCTGCGACGAGGCCGGGGCGCTGTTGATATTCGACGAGGTGATCACCGGTTTCCGGCTCGGAGCCGGAGGAGCGACGGCTCTGTCGGGGGTGTCCCCCGATCTGTGGTGCTTCGGCAAGGTGATCGGCGGCGGGCTGCCGGTGGGCGCTTTCGGCGGTCGGCGGGAGGTGCTTGGTGTGCTCGCCCCCGATGGGCCCGTCTACCAGGCGGGGACGCTGTCGGGGAACCCGCTCGCCACCGCCGCCGGTCTGGCCGTGCTCGAGACGGTGGGGCCGGCCGACTACGAGGCGCTGGCGGCGCGCGCGGCGCGCTTCGCCGGAGGGCTCGGTGAGGCGCTCTCGGCAGCGGGGCTGACCGCGCAGGTGCCGGTGGTCGGACCTCTGGTCGGACTCTTCTTCAGCCCCCATGCCGTGACCGATCACGCGATGGCGCGCACGTCGGTGGCCAACGGGATGTACGCCCGCTTCTTCGGGGCCATGCTCGAACGGGGGGTGGCGCTCGCGCCGGGTCCCTACGAGGCGATGTTCCCCGGGATGGCCCATAGCGACGACGTCCTCGACGCCGTGGTCGAGATCGCCGCCGACGCGGCGCGGGCCATCAGCTCCGGCGTGACCGTGTCGCGGTGACCGGGTGCGCCTGCGCCGGCGGATGCACGTGCGCAGGCGGATGTGAGAACCCGGGAGTTTCGCGGTGAGCACTCTGGGACCGCTGATCGCCTCGGGCCGGGACGCCGACATCTTCGGCTACGGCGACGGGCTGGTGCTGCGGCGGTCCCGGCAGGGGCGGTCGATGGCGGCCGAGGCGAAGGTGATGGAGTACGTCCGGAGCCACGGCTATCCGGTGCCGGCCGTCGACCACCTGAGCGATGACGGGACCGACCTGATCATGCAGCGGATCGACGGCCCGTCCATCGTGGAAGCGATCCGGCGGAAGCCCTGGACGCTGTGGGCCAACGGAGCGCTGCTCGGCGAGTTGCATCGACGACTGCATCAGATCCCGGGCCCGGAGTGGATAGCGGCGGTGCCGGGGAACGACGGAACGTCGCTGCTGCATCTCGATCTGCATCCTCTGAATGTGATCCTGGGGCCGTCGGGTCCGATGGTGATCGACTGGACCAACGCGGCCAGAGGGGACGGGGCCATCGACGTGGCACTCGCCTGGGTGCTGATGACGGCAGCGGAGATTCCCGGCAGCCGGGTGAAGGCGAAGGTGCTCGGCCGGGCCCGGGGGTTTCTGGTGGGCGCTTTCCTGGCCGGCTTCGAGCTGGCGCCGGTCCGGGCCGTGCTCGGGGAGGTGGTGGAGCGCAAGTGCTCCGATCCCAACATGTCGGAGGCCGAGCAGCGGCGGATGCGGGAGATGGCGCAGAGAGAAGGCAGGTCCGGTCTCTGAACCTGGGGGTCTTGTGAACCTGGGGGTCTCTGAACCAAGGGGGCCCCGGCCCTTCGTTACCATGCGGCCATGGATGCGGTGGAGGCGCTGGCCGTTGACGTGGGGACGGCACCGAGCGGCACCGGGGTGCTGCCCGGGGAGCGGCCGGACCCGGGCGGAGAGCCGGTAGCGGCGGCCGTGCTGGCCGGGGAACCCGAGACGCCGTGGAGCGCTCCAGTCTGGTTCCACCGGATGCTGGTGGTGGCCGCGGTGGCGGCCATCGCCGTCGGGATCGTGCTGCGGTTCTGGACGCGGACCGACATGTGGCTCGACGAGGCCCTGACCTTCAATATCTCCCGGCTGCCGCTGAGCCAGATCCAGGGTGCGCTCAGGCGGGATGGGGCACCGCCGCTCTACTACTACCTGTTGCATTTCTGGATCGGCGCCTTCGGCCCCTCCGACGTTGCTGTCCGGGCCCTGTCCGGGGTGCTCAGCTGCGCCACCTTGCCCTTCGTCTGGATGGCCGGTCGCCGGATCGGCGGCCGGACGGTGGGGATCGGCGTTCTGATCCTGGTGGCGACGTCGCCCTTCGCCGTGCGCTACGCCACCGAGAACCGGATGTACGCCCTGGTCGGATTCCTGACCGCCGCCGGGCTGGTCGCTCTGCAGCGGGCGCTCGACCGGCCCCGGGCCGGCAACCTGATCGCCGTGGCCGTGACCTCCTCGGCCCTGCTCTACACCCACTACTGGGCGCTCTATCTGGTGGGGGTGACGGCGCTGTGGCTGGCCTGGCAGATGTGGCGGGGGCCACTGCCGCGCCGGCGGGGAGCCAGAGCGGCACTGATAGCGGTGATCGTGGCCGGGGTGAGCTTCTTACCCTGGCTGCCCACCTTCGAGTACCAGACCCGGCATACGGGGACGCCCTGGGCCATCCCGGCTGACTTCGCCGCCCTGGTGAACGCCGTGACCTCGTTCGCCGGGGGGGCCACCAACCAGGGCCGGGCCCTGGCCCTTCTCTACTTCGCCCTGGCCGGGCTGGGGTTGTTCGGCGTGGCCGGTGGTCTCCGGCATGTCGTTCTCGATTTGCGGACGAGACCCGACGGGCGGGTGCTGGCCATCTTCACGGTGGGAACCCTGGCCGTGGCCGTGGTGGGGGGCTACATCAGCCGGAGCGCCTTTCAGGCCCGCTATGCCTCGGTGATCTTTGTCTTCCTGACCCTGCTGGTGGCCATGGGGTTCGCCACCTTCGCCGACCAGCGGATCCGGGCCGGGGTGATGGCGGCCGCTGTGGTATTCGGCGTGGCCGGCAGCGTGCCCAATATCTGGACCAGCCGGACCCAGGCCGGCCAGGTCTCAGCGGCGTTGGCCACGCTCGGGCACCAGGGAGACGTGGTCTCGTACTGCCCCGACCAGCTGGGACCCTCGGTGAACCATCTGCTGCCCAGCGGCCGATATCAACAGATCACCTTTCCCCGCCAGACGGGGCCCCAGTACGTCAATTGGGTCGACTATGCCGACGCCACGGCGGCCGGGAACCCGGCCAAGTTCGCGGCCAAGGTGGAGCAGATGAGCGCCAACTCCCACAGCCTCTGGTTCGTCTGGGCGCCGGGGTACGAGACGTATCACACCAAATGCGAGCAGATAGTGAACGACCTGATCGCCGACCCCGCCTACAGCGCCCGAACCATTTTCCCCTTCACGAAGGTGTTGAATTCCGACGTCATCTACGAGGACATGGAGCTCGTCCAGTTCGTCCACGTGCCTCGGTAACAGTTGCTGTAGGCAAGAAGTTGGCCGGCCGCTTAGGTCGCGGCTCAGGAGTGCCGAAGCTCACCACGTCGCCATGGTGTGGCGCGCGCCCTCCGAGGGTCAGTGGTATCGAAGAACGGAGATGTGACAATGACGCCAGTGACTGACGCCGAAGACCTCCGACTCGATGGTGTCGTGGTGTCGGGAACAACCCCCGACGGGCCCGCCGCCGTAGGGGGGCTGTCCTTGGTGATGGACGCCCGGGGGATGACGGTGATCGTGCCCGGGGGAGGAGAGCCCCGGACTGCCCCGTGGTCGAGCGTCTCGGTGCCCCAGGTCCGTTCCACGGCCTCGCTGCCCGATGGGACCCCGGCGACGGCTCTGGCCTTCGACGCCGGTGGCCGTCCCCTCGAGTTCCTGGTCCCCACCCACGCCGTGCCGACCGAGCTGGCCGGCAGCCTGGCCGCCAAGGTGACGGCCCTGGCCACCCGCTACGGAGCGAGCGCTCCTTCGGTGACTCCGTCGGTCCATGCCCCCGTCTCCCAGGTTTCGATGCCGCCCAACGCCGCCCCCACCGCGGCCGCACCCCCGCCCCCC
>PLXQ01000025.1 GCA_003151475.1 Acidimicrobiaceae bacterium
GTTGACAAACCGGACGGTTGTTAGTTCCCGAAATCCCAACCGGTCCCCCGACTGAACTGGGCCAGGATGTTCTTGGCGATGAGGATGCGATGGACCTCGTCGGGTCCGTCGGCCAGCCGTAGTGTGCGTGCTCCCTGATACATGGCGTACAGGGGGAGATCACCCGACACCCCGGCGGCACCCCAGACCTGGATGGCGCGGTCGACCACACGCTCATAGGCGGCGGGCACGAATACCTTGATGGCCGAAATATCCGTGCGGGGGTCAGCCTCGTTCTCCATCTTCTCGGCACAGTGGATCGTCATCAGCCGGGCGGCCTGGATGTCGATATACGAGTCGGCGATGAAGCCCTGGATGAACTGCTTGGTCTGGAGAAGGCCCCCGTGCACCTCGCGCACCCGGGCCCTCTCCACCATGAGGTCGAAGGCGCGCCACATCTGACCGATCGAGTTCATGCAGTGGTAGACGCGGCCGGCCCCGAGGCGGTCCTGCGCCGCCTGGTGGCCCGTTCCCCGACTGCCGAGCTGGTTCGCCACCGGCACGCGCACGTCCTCGTAGACGATCTCGCAATGGTCGCTCTCCACACCCCAGACGTTGATACCCCGCAAGATGTTCACCCCGGGTGTGGTGCGGGGGACGATTATCTGGGTCATGCGTCCGTTGCTGTCGGCCGGACCGTCGGGATCCTCGGTGCGGCACATGACGATGAAGAAGTCGGCTCGCTTGCCGTTCGAGGTGAACCATTTGTGCCCATTGATGACCCACTCTTCGCCGTCGCGGCGCGCCGTCGTGCGCAGCGAGCGCGGGTCCGAGCCGGCGACATCGGGTTCTGTCATCGAGAATCCCGATTCGAGCTTGCCCTCGATGAGAGGAAGCAGCCACGTGCGCTTCTGTTCCTCGGTCCCGTATTTCACGAGCAGCGTCTGGTTCCCGGAGTTCGGAGCGACCACGCCGAACAGCGAGGCGGCGCCGATGGCATAGGCGAGGACCTCGTTCATGTACGCCAGCTCGAGGAAGTCGAGGCCTGCTCCGCCGTACTCGGTGGGCAGATGCGGGGCCCACAGACCCGCTTGCTTCACCTTGGTCTTGATGCCCTCTCGTAGCGCCTTGGCTTCGTTGCGGTCGTCCTCGGTGACGCTCGGATTCGTCCGCCATGCCCAGAGCAGGTTCTCGTGGGGGAGGATCTCTTTGTTCACGATCTCGGCCGTCAGGGCGCGGATTTCGTTGATCCGCTCCGACATCGTCGAGATCGGCTGGACGTTCATCGCCATCGAGTACTCCTTCGGATCGGGCCTCAGTGCTGGCGATTGATGTCTAGTCGGTCTACGGGCAGCGCCCTTCAGCGCCGCTCAGCAACGGCTCATGGGCTGGCCAGGACGGTGAAGTAGTCACGGGTCCAGCCGAGGAGGTACTGATCGGCGGGACGGTGCTGTCCGGGCACGCCGGCGCTGAGGTTGGCGCCCGGGCTGGCGGCCAGTGCGAGCTGGACCCATTCGGGATTGATATCGAGTTCCATGGCGCTCGAGGCGCCGGCGCTGATCAACGCTGAGCCGAGATCGACAGGCAGTGCCGACATGGATCCGGCGTAGAGGATGTCGCCCTGGGCGTCCTCTCCGAGAGCGCTGCGTGCCACCATCGGGCCCCCGCCGAGCGGCGGACCCCAGGCCGTGATGTCGGAGATGCGTGGACTGAGCTGGGCCCCGCTCACCAGGGGCGCCAGATTCTGGCGAACGTCGACCACGTGCTCGCCCGGAGTAGGAAATTGCTGGCCCCACACACCGATATGGCCTGAGCCGTCGGCGTCGATGACGAAGCTCGCCACGCCGGGGACGAGCGGGCTCAGGATCTGGCCGTCGATCTCGAAGCCCCCCACCTTGTCAGAGATCATGAAGCCCCCGTTGAAGGCGGCCAAAAGGCTCGGACGTTGGGTGCTGCTCACGGCCGGACCGGCGTCGGGACCCAAGGCGATGCCGTTGGTGGGCGGGTCTTGGCTCCCGACGTGCAGGGCGAAGAGCGTCCGCCCCGCCCGGAAGCGCGCCACCGTCACGTGGCTGCCGTCGGCGGCGGTGACGGTCATCTCGTCGACGGCGATGCCTTTGGTTCCCGAACTGACCGGCGTCCATCCGGGCTGCTCGGTGGTGGTCGTCGTCGGCGGAGTTGTCGTCGACGTCGAGGGAGCCGTCGTCTTGGCCGCCGACGGGCCCGGGGAAGTACCCGGCGACGAGCAACCGGAAAGAACGAGTCCGATGAGACCCGGGACGACGAGTGACGTGAGGTGCCGCCGCCATTTGCTCAAGGCCAAGAGAGCCACTCGTCCTCTCCGATCGACTGCATGGGACTCCGACTCCCATGATGGGCGGACCATCGTGACGAAACCGTGAAGTCCACCGTGTGCTGACCGTTGTCGGTCGCCTTGAGGTCGGTCGCCTTGAGGTCGATCGTCTTGAGGCCGGTCGTCTTGCGTGAGAACCCGCACCTGCGATGGAAGTGTCGAGATGCATCACGCCGCCATCTTGAACCTCGTGAGCGGCAACTATCCGGTGCTCCGACGCCTTCAACCCCGTCAACTCGGCTCGACCGACGAGCGATCTCGGGCACTGAGCATCAGCGGCTCGTAACACTGCCGAAACGTGAACCGCGGCTCGTCAAGGTCACGCATTGTCACGAGTCGGCATCCGAGAGCGTCCAGCGAGGCGTCGGGCCGGGGCATGAGCGACACCTCCTGACCAGAGTGGGACCGGACGAGAGCGGTTCTGTGTCGCGTTCCACCTGGCAGCGGCGTCATCGACTCCAGCAGTGTTGTCGTCGGCAAAAAGCACCTATGGTCACCCTCCGGCGGAGTGAGCAGACGGGGCAAATGGCCGTGAGATGACGGGCGCCGAGAGTGAACATGGCGGTGAGGTGTCTCTGACATTCCACCCGTCTGCGTGAGGAACTTCGTCTCCGACAGTCGAACAGGTCAGGAGATGACTGAATGCACGGACGTAGCGGCGCGCGGCTGCGACGCGGGAATACAGGCGGCTCGGCACGAAAGGTGTCGATCACACTGATCGGTCTGGCTGTTGTCGTGGGCGCCGTCTCGAGCGCCGCTTCACCCACCCGTTCGAGGCCCCTCGCCTCCGCCGTCCTGACGGCCCAGGCTCGGCCCGGTGCCATAATCCCGCCGAATCATCCCTACGCCAATGTGCAGAACCAGGTCGGTTTCAATTGCGACAGGTTCGCCATCGACGACACCCCCAACTGCATCTATTCGTCACTTCTGAACATCAACTACGCCCGGTCCCTCGAAGGCGTGGGACCGATGGTTCTCCCCGACGACTACCCGAGCCTGGCGCCGTCGCAGCAACTCTTCGTTATTTTCAACCTGGAACGCACGAGCCGGGGACTGCCGGCTCTGGCCGAGCTCGACGCCAGCGCCGACAACGACGCAACGATCGGAGCGCTCGGCTCGGGTGATCCTCCCATTCAGGGGTCGCCCAGCTTTCAGCCCGGTCCGAGTATCGCTGCCTTTGGAATCGGCAATGCGCTTCAGGCTGACTGGGAGTGGATGTACACCGACGGGTGCTACCCCTCTGTGGGTAACGCCGACTGCACGTCGGTTTCGCCCACGGATCCCGGAGGTTGGGGCCATCGCGACGCCATTCTCGGCAACTACGGTTCTGTGACTTCGGCCGCCGGCGCAGCCGAAGCCACGGCCACCTCTGGGCCCTTCCCCGGTCTGATCGTCTGGACCGCCGAATTCGGGCAGTCCCTGGTCGGCGTCCCGAGCCCGGCGACGGCATTCCTCAATTCCTCGGTGTCGTATCCGCCGAGTGCGGCGCCGCACATCGTGAGTGTGAATCCGTCACTGGCCGGGCCGACGTCGATCGTCACCGTGCGAGGCGTCTATCTGACGGGGGCGTCGGTGGTCTATTTCGGAAGCTCCCGGTGCACGGCGTTTCCGAACGTCACGAGCGACGAGAGTCTCGACGTGGAGGTTCCCCTCTGCGCGTCGGGCACCGTGAATCTTCAGGTCGTCTCTCCGCCCAATGTCTCGAATCCGGTGGTTTTCAGTGCGGACGGTCCGGTTGTCCGTGCCGCCTCGGCCACAGTGCGACCGCCTTTCGTGGCCCTGGCGACGACTCCCGCGGGCGACGGGTACTGGGAGGCGGCCTCGGACGGGGGCGTCTTCACCTTCGGTAGCGCCGGTTTCCACGGCTCGATGGGTGGTCGGCCGCTCAACGGTCCCGTCGTGGGTATGGCGAGCACTCCCGACGGAGGCGGCTACTGGCTCGTCGGTGCCGACGGCGGGGTCTTCGCCTTCGGCGACGCCGGCTTCTATGGCAGCGCCGGGAACGTGCGACTCACGAGGCCCATCGTCGCCATGGCGGCCACGGCGGACGGCAAGGGCTACTGGCTGGTGGCGGGCGACGGGGGGGTCTTCTCCTACGGCGACGCCCGCTTCCAGGGATCGATGGGGGGCAGACCCCTGAACCAACCCGTCGTGGCCATGGCCGCTGATCAGGCCACCGGTGGCTACTGGTTGGTGGCGGCCGACGGCGGGATCTTTTCGTTCGACGCACCGTTTCTCGGAAGCACCGGCAACGTCCGTCTGAATAGGCCCGTGGTCGGCATGGCCGCCGCACGCGACGGCTCGGGCTACCGCCTGGTGGCCAGTGACGGAGGCATCTTCTGTTTCGGTGCTCCCTTCGAGGGTTCGACGGGCTCGGTGCACCTCAACCAACCGGTGGTGGGGATGGCGGCCCATGGTTCCACCGGATACTGGATGGTGGCCAGAGACGGAGGCGTCTTCACCTTCGGCGGGGCGGGGTTCTTCGGCAGCGGCGCGTGACGTGCATGAGCACGCCACGACGGATCAGGGGGCCGCTTCCAGCCGCGGCGCAATGGCCGCCGTCGCTCTGTCCATGAGGCCGGCAGGTTGCGGAGAGTTCATCGTCACGATGTCGATGGCCACCTCGACCCGGTCTTTGGCCAGTGCCACCTCGTCGACAGAGGACGAGACGAGTTTGCCGCTCTGAACAACTTGGAAGGATCCCTTCAGTCGGAAGCCTTGGAGAGTTCCCGCCGTCGCCGGTAGGGGCGTCAGGCTCAGTTGGACATGGCTCACGCCGGGTAGTTCAGCCTCCAACAGCTGGGCGACGCAGGTGGCGGCGTGCGGTGACAGGCGCCCGCGGAGATCTCCCTGCACGGCGGTCACCGAGTTGTACACGCTCGTCTGTGAGGTGATCTGGATGGAGCTGGCACCCGAGGTCTCGGTGAAGACCGGCGAACCCGCGTACGCCGTCTCATCCGGATCGGAATCGGGAATACCTAGGCACCGACTTACCTGCGCATCACCGGCGGTGCTGTTCGGATCGACTGGCCCGACGGTCCACAGTCCCAGAAGGTCACTGGTGCGAAGGACCACTTTGTTGGCGATGACTTGATCCTGAGCGCTGGGAGCGGCGGTGGTGGAGGAGGACGAAGACGCCGTTGTCGTCGTGCTTGTTGTCTTCGAGCCTTTGCCGGCAGACGGGGTGGACGCGGAGGAACACGCCGCCGTCGCCAGGGCGAGAATGCAAAGAGAGACAAGGAGATTCCGTGAACTGCTGGTCACGGCCCCAACTTACAGGAGGCCCTGACGTCGCCCGAGGAGACGTGCATCGGACCTACCGGCGGTTACGCGGGGGAGGGAATAGCGGGTATATCGGGCGTGGCCGGGTTATAAGGTTCGTCCACCATGAATCACAAGGTTGGGCTGGGCGCGTCCCGGCACGGGTCAATGAACGACACAATCGGCCGAATGAGATGAACGTACCGAACGACAGCCCGCTTCTCGTCACGACGGAAAACGGGGTCAGGCTCCTGACCCTCAACCGACCCGAGCAGCGCAACGCCTTCACCGTCGATCTCTACCAGGCACTGACCGGTGCGCTTCACGAAGCGGACGGCGACGGGTCGATCGGTGCCGTTGTCCTCACCGGCGCAGGACCGGCGTTCTGCTCGGGGACCGATCTCGGTGAATTGGCGGCTCTGGTCGCCGGCGAGGTGCCCGAAGGCGCGGCAGGGGGATTCCCGGGCCTCTTGGACGCCTTGATGGAGATCCACGTCCCCCTGGTGGCTGCCGTCAACGGCCCCGGGGTGGGCCTCGGATTCACCATCCTCTCCTTCTGCGATCTCGTCTACATGGCCGAGACGGCGCGGCTGAGGGCCCCTTTCGCCGAGATGGGCGTCCCTCCTGAAGCAGCGAGCAGCTACCTGTTGCCGATGCGGATGGGCTGGCAGCGCGCGGCGCGGTGCCTGCTCGGCGGTGAGTGGCTGGCCGCCGATGAGGCGGTCGCCGCCGGCATCGCCACCGAGGTGTGCCCGACGGGCGAGGTCCTCTCCCGGGCCGTGGCGGGAGCCGAGCGGATCGCCGCCGGTCCCGCCGGCGCCGCACGGACCATCAAGACGCTGATGCAGGCGGCCCAACATGACGCCGTCACCGCCGCCCGGGGGCGGGAGGACGCGGCGTACATCGACCATTTCAAGACGGCGCGCTGAGCCGTGGCGCCGGTCAGCTCAGCTTGGCCACCACACCGCTGGCGGTCGAACGGCGAGCCGCCTCGATGACCTCCAGGGTGGCCAGGGCGTCGGTCGGGTCCACCGGTAGAGGCGTGTCGCCGGCCAGAGCGCGCGACATCTCGGAGTAGAAGACCTCGTAGGAACCGGGGAGCGTCGGGACCGGTTCCTCGGCGCCGTCGACGCCGATGGTGCCATCGTGACCGGGACTGTCCGCTCCCCAGCCCGGTGAGCCGGGACGGAGGCCGGCGGCCAGCTGTGACTCCTGCACGTCCAGTCCGTACTTGGTGTAGCCGGCCCGGTCACCGAGAACCCGGAACCGCGGTCCGAGCTGGGCGACCAGGGCGCTGATCCACAGGTGGCTGCGGATCCCGCCGGTGTGAGTCATGGCCATGAAGACGTCGTCGTCCACGGCCGACCCTTCCCGGCGCCGGTCGAGCTCGGCGTAGACGGAGGTCACCGGCCCGAACAGCACCAGCGCCTGATCGATGACATGGGGACCGAGGTCAAAGAGCAGACCCCCGGCCCTCCCGGCGTCCGCATCCTCCCGCCAGCTGTCTGAGCGCACCACCGGCCGCCAGCGCTCGTAACGGGACTCGAAGCGGTGCAGGCGACCCAGACGACCCCCGTCGATCAGGCGCCGGAGGGTGAGGAAGTCGCCGTCCCAGCGACGGTTCTGAAAGACGGTGAGAAGCACGCCCGCCGCTCGGGCGCGCTCTATGAGCCGGCGTCCCTCGGCGGCGGTGGGAGCCAGGGGCTTGTCCACCACGACGGCGACGCCCGCCTCGATGCTGCGCTGCGCCAGCGCCACGTGCGCGTCGTTGGGGGTGGCCACGACCACCAGGTCGAGATGGTCGTCAGCGGCGAAAAGGGCGTCGGCATCGGGCAGGATTTCGGCGTCGGGGTGGTCCTGCTGCGCCTGGGCCACCCGCCCCCGATCGGCGGTGACGATGGCCGCCACCTCCAGGCCCGGGGTGGAGGCGACGAGCGGGGCGTGAAAGACGCGGCCGGCCAAGCCGTAGCCGATGATGGCCACCCGCCGTGATCGGAGATGCGCGGTCTCGGTCATGACGCCCGGTCACCCGTTGTGTCTTCGGGAATCGATGTGTCTTCGGGAACCGCCTTCCCCTTATGGTCCAAGAGCGCCATGGCGGCGGCATCACCGTGGAGTTGCGCCTCCTCGGGGTCGCGGTGATTCACGACCAGCAGGGCGAGACTGCCGACACCGGCCACACCCCAGCTGGTGATGAGTCGGTAGATGACGGTGGCCACGATGGCGTTACCGGTCGGAGTCCCGGCCAGGGCGAAGGCGCCGATCATCCCCCCCTCCACAAATCCGATGCCTCCGGGGACGGGGGCCAGGCTGCCGGCGATCTGGGCCGCCGAATAGGCGAAGAGAACGGCCCGCCACGGCACCGGCAGATTGAGCAGAGCAAAGGCGGTGATCAGGCAGACGACGTCGAGACCCCAGTTGCCGAGGCTGAGGGCGAAGACCTGCGCGCCACCGGGCACGGTGGCACGGAACTGCATGACGCCGGCGGCGCGGTCGACGAGCCGCTGGACGAGGGGCACTCCCGGTATCCGGCAATGGCGGCGCAACCAGGCGTCGACGCTCGAGAGGTGATGGACGCACCACACGAGGCCCGCCGTCCCGGCCACGAGCGCAACCGCACAGCCGACTGTGGCCCACAGTCCGATCAAGCGTGCGATCGCCGCCCCCGACAACAGCAACAACAGCATCGACACGGTGGCGGTGAATCCCCCGGCGATCACCGCCCACAGCGCCAGCGGCATGGGGATCCCGTGCCGGCGGTACTGGCTGACAAGCCAGCCGCTGGCCGGCGCCGTGCCTCCGGGCACGAGGTTGGTGAGGCCGGTGGCGGCCACGGCCAGACCGAGCATCGTCCGCCGGCGCAGCCTGGCCCCGCCGGCGAACAGCAGCCCGCGCTGCACGGCGGCGTAGCAGAGAAAGGAGAGAACTTCAGCGCCGATAGCCGCCGCCAGCCACGGAAGGCGGCGGACACTCAGGTGGCGGAAAGCGCTGGCGAAGTCCCCCCTCACCCGGAAGGCCAGGAACACCAGCGCCACCAGGATCAGCCCGGCGAAGAAAAGCTTCGGGTGGGGGAGCCAGCGGCGGCCCGTCCGGGTCACATGGGCACCCACCGCGTCGCCGGTGAGCCCAACCAGGCGAGAACCTGCCGGCGTGACGTCGGCCCGTGCGGGGTCCACGGCGACGGAAGCGCACCGTCGGCCCTGAGCTGGGCCGCCTCGGCGCCGGAGGCGGTGAGGGGATCATTGGCCAGACCGCAGCGGATAGCGGTGGGGTCGATACCGAACAGGTTCGCCGCGTTCAGTCCGAAGAGTCCGGCTTTCAGATCATCGGTGAGGGCGGGATACCCGTAGGCTTCCTGGTACTGCGGCGTTATCTGAAAGGCCCGCATGGCCATGATCTGGGGCTGCGGGCTTCCGTACCAGATGGCGTCCGTTCCCCACATGACGCGTTTTTCGCCGACACGGCTCAGGATCTTTCCGAGCGCATGCGACGCCTGATCGGGCTGGGTCAGGAGTTGACGCCACATGGTGGCCACGTCGACCCAGACATTGTCATTGCGCGGCACGTTGTGGCGGTCGAGGGCGCTCAGCAAGCTGTCGATGCCGATGGTGGCGGTGGCGTCGTAACGTCCTTCGATCCGGGCCGGATCCCAGGCCGCGTGGTAGATGACGAAGTTCATGTCCGGGAACTGGCGGGACACGGCGACGACATCGTCGGGATGGTTGAAGGTGGGGTCGAAGTTGACCAGGGGAAGCCCTTTGTGGGCCACGAAGACCTTGACGCCCAGATCGTGGGCGTGCTGAATGACCGGCAGACCGATGGCGGGGTCCTCCAGAGAGAAGCCCTGAGAGGTGGGGCTCCAGGCCGTATACACCTTGAAGGCGGCCAGATGGCCGGGTTCGGCCGCGGCTGTCATCTCGTCGAGACAGGCGGACAGCGGACCGACGTTGGGGGCGATGATGTTCTGTACGAGGAGTCGGCTGGCTCCTCCCGCTGTCAACTCCGCCGTCACCTGCTGTGTCCCGACCGCTTCGGGAAACGGCACGGGGGCATTGGACGGTCCCGAGTTCGGAACATCGCTCAGCATCGCCACCGTGGTGTCGCTGGCCAGGAACAGGTCATGGAGATAGGTGGCCCTGTCCACGCAGTCGAGCTGCGGGTTGTCGGTGCATCCGCTCGGCAGCATGCCGAGGATGAGGCCGACGGTTTCCGGGGCGTTGTCGACCCAGGCCCCGTTCGGGATGACGTGGTGGGTGTGGACATCGAAGATGAACTCCCCGGAGCCCCCCAACGCCTGCTCACACGCCACCGTGTCGGAGGGTGACGGGACAGTGAACGTGCCGCCCGGGGTGGATGTGCGGGCCGAACTTCGGGCGGATCCCGGCCCCGAACATCCTGCCACCTCGAATGCGGTGAGAGATGCCGCCACCGCCGCCGCTGTCTGCAGGAATCGGCGACGGTCGATGCCGTTGCGGCGCGCCGCATCGTTGACGGTGTTCCGTATCAGCTCGTTGACGGCGCTGTCGCCACCCGAGGGCGCTACGGGGATGAATTCACCGTTGGAGACGGGTCCCGCTGGAATGGGCAACCGGCCGACGTCGCCCTCCTGTCCCCGTCGGCGACGCGAAAACGAGCCGACGGTCATCGCTCTGGAAGAGTCCGGTCGGGCGCGCCGGCGCCCTCAGCGCTCCTGACCGCTCCCGGAGGAGACTCGGGCTCCGTCGTCGCCACGCACCACACGAGGCGATGCTATGTCCTCCGGCCTGACGGGGTCCTCCTGGCTGAGAGGTTTTTTCGTTCCGGGCTCCCGGTGCTCGACTGATCGAGTCGCCGGGAGCCCGGGCGTTCATGGGTGTGTCAGGCGCTCGTCGTCGAACCTGAGCTCGTACCCGAGGAACCACCGGTCCCGGGTCCGGACGGAGGGCCGCCACCGTGCGGCATGTCCTGCTGCTCGTTTCCGGCGTGCAGCTTGTCGATGGTGGTGGTG
>PLXQ01000032.1 GCA_003151475.1 Acidimicrobiaceae bacterium
GGATCAGAGACGGTGTATCAACTGACGGGACCCGTGGGGGCTGGGGTGGTCGAGGCCCCCGGCGTCGAAGTCATGGGGCCGACGACGCAACGCCACGAGCCGTGCAGGGTCAGGGACGTGCCTGTCTTCAGCTTGACGACGGCGTCGACGGTGCCGGCAAATGAGCTGCTGCCGAACGTGACGGTGCCCGTGCCATAGCCGAGCGGGGGGCCCCCCGTCGACGGTTGCAGGGCGAGCAGGTTGCCGGGAGCGCCGAATCGGTAGCTGCGCCCCGTCCCCCGGAAGGGGACGATCTGCCAGCCGACGACATAGGCAGTGCCGCTGGCGTTATGAGCGTGGAAGACCTGGGACAGCAATGTGTCGGGGTGGCCGGGGCCCGGCGCCACGGGCGCTCCGCAGGCGAAACCCGTGGCCTGGCTCATGTCGATGCCGGCAGCCCGCGACGCAGGGTGAGCCGGTGGTGTCGATTTCTTCGAGCTGACGGCGATGCCTACACCGACGCCGATCCCAGCCAAAACCACGCCGACGCCGACGCCGGCCAGGAATCGCTTCGAGAACGCCGCCCGGCGCGGACCCGCGTGCCGCCCGTCAGGCAAGAGCCTGATAGGCCTTGGCGAAGTCGGTGAAAGCCGTCGTGTACTGACTGGCGGCGAGTGCGGTGTTTCCGGCGCTCAAGTAGGTGACGGCCGTCGACTTGACCAACCCGATCTTCTGCATGGCGGCAAGATCGGACGTGACCACGGACTGCACGCCCACCGGGGTGGAGTCGAGGAAGCCACCGTACTTGGCGGGAAGCATGAACTTCACCTCGGGCACGACGGGGCCCCAGCCCGCCAGCGCCTGCTCGATCTGGAGCTTGAGATACCCCTGGTACTGCTGCAGCGTCATGGCCGACTCGGACTGAATGGTGTTCAAGATCTTCTGGTTGCCCTGGGTCACCAGTGTCGTGAGTCCCTGGGCGTCGGCGTCGGTCTCCTTGATGATCTGTGCCAGGTCCGTGGCCAGCGTCGTTTGGATGGTGGTGACCCCGGTCACCACCTGCTGTCCCGTCGTCGTCTCGGTGTTCTGAATGGTGGCGGCGTCGTTCTGGAGCGCCGTCTGGAGGGTCTGCAGTTCGGTGGTCGTTCCCTGGGTGGTGCCGCCCGTCGAGGCCTGCAGTGTGTTGGTGTCGCTCGTGAGGGCCTGTTGGATCGTCTGCTGGAACGAGCTCAACCCCGTATTGACGATGTTCTGGACATCTTGCTGTGTCTTGGCCTGCGTCGCCTGCAGCTGGACGATGAGCGTGGTCGTCGAGGTCATGAGCCCATAGGTCTGGACGGTGGTGTTGTCGACGTTGGCCGCTTCGCCGGCCACGTTGGCGTTGGCGCAGTCATTGGCCAGCGCCATTTCGTACACGAGAACGTCGTGGACGATCTGGGCGGCGATCACCACCACTTCGGCGATGATGGCGGCGATCGTGAAGCCGATTCCTCCGTACACGCCGAGGACCTGACCCTCGCCCAGAACCTGTCCCGCGTTGTAGACCGAGGACGCAACGTCGATCACGATCTGGGCGGCGAAGATGGCCGCTTCAGGGGGTGCTGTGGGGCACTGCTGCGGTACGAAGGGGGTGACCGGTGTGTCGACGAGGACGATATCCGGCGTCTTCACGGACATGAGGACAGCGCGGGCGATCGAGCGGGTCCGGCGGGTAGAAAAGCCCCCCTTGGCCCCCAATGCCGATCCGTTGACCTTGATCGAGGACAGGTTCGCCGGGATTGTGCCCGGTGGCGGCGTCGTGGCGTTGGCGGCGATGGAGGCCATCAGGGAGGGGATCTCGCTCCACTCCGGGACCTGTTGGGTGATGTTGGAGAACTGGGCCAACTGCGCGCCGGAGAGGCCGGAGACCTGCGTCTGGAATTGCGACAGGGGCTCGAGGTTGGCCGTCTGACCGAGCGCCTGGGCCGTGGCGTACTCGGATTGGTACGTATTCTCGAGATCGCCGGCGAACCCGGTCGGAGCCGGTGCCACGTTGGTCGGAGTCGACGAAGAGACGGTGAAGCCCTGGGCCGGAGACGACGCCGAACCCGAGTTGGACGTATCGCCGCCGTAGGTGGCCACCACCGCCATGAGAGCCGTGCTCTCGGGGAACTGGTTGTCGGTGGGGCTGCAGGTGGCGCCGGCGACTGAGCCGCCGACGGGGCCCAGGGTGGCGGTACAGATGGTCCTCCCCGAGGCCGTGTCGGTGACGGTGACGGTGCCGGTGGGAGCGCTGCTTCCGTTCTGCCCCGTCACCGTGACACCGAAGCTGTCGACGCTCTCGGCCCCGGCGGAGACGGTGCTGTTGCTCTGGGACAGCGCCGTCGTCGTGGGCGTCGTGGCCGCGGCCGATGCCTGGGTCGTCGACCAGGCGAGACCGGGAAGGACGAGGAGTCCCCCGATCGCCAGACGGAAGAGCGGGGAGCGGAGCAGGCGGGTGCGCACGGCGGTCATCGGGTCACGCGGCGATCTGGTAGGCGATGGCGTAGTCGGTCCACGCCAGCGTGTACTTGCCGGCGGCCAGGGCGGCATTGGCGGCGGCGAGGTCGGTGATGGCAAGCGGCTTGATGGCGACGCCCAGCTTCTGCAGCGATGCGATGTCGGTGGTGACGACTTCCTGGACGCCCACCGGTGTCGAGTCGAGATAGCCGCCCATCGACGAGGGAAGGACGAGCTGGACCTCGGGAACGACGGGGGCCCATCCCGCCAGTCCCTGCTCGATTTCGACCTGCAGGTTCGCCTGGAATTGCTGCTGCGTCATGTTGAAGTTGACCTGCAGGGCGTTCAGGATCTGCTGGTTGCCGGCGGTGATGAGGGTGGTGAGCCCCTGGGCGTCGACGTCGATCTCGTGGATGATTTGTGTCAGGTCCAGCGAGAGACTCGATTGGATGGCGGAGACCCCGGCGACCACCTGCTGACTGGTCGTGGTCTGGAGCTTCTGAACGGTGGTCAGGTCGTTTTGGAGCCCCGTCTGGATGACCTGCAGCTCGGTGGTGGTTTGCTGGTTGTCGCCGCCCGTGGTGGATTGCAGGGTATTGGTCGAGCTGGTGAGGGCCTGGACGAGGGTCTGCTGGACCAGGGTCAGGCCCGACTGGAGATTGAGCACGTCCTGATCCGTCGTGGTCTCTGTCGACTGCGACTGCACGACGAGTGCCGTCATCGAGGTGGCCAGGTTGTAGGCGGCCAGCGTCGAGTTGTCGATGTTCGACACAGTGGTGGCGAGGTTGTTGGCGTTGCAGTCGTTGGCCAGGCTCTGGAGGTAGACGAGGGTGTCGTGGACGACCTGGGCCACCACCAGGACGGTGGCGGCGATGACGGCGGCGATGCCGATGGCTACGAAGTCCGAGGCGAACTCAGAGATTGTGACGAGGGCGACGGCGGTGTTGTACAGCCCACTGGCCACGTCGATGACGATCTGGGCGGCGAAGATGGCCGCCTCGGGGGGGGCGGCCGGGCACGACTGGGTCTGGGCCGGCGCCACCGGCGTGGTGGGGATGGCGGCGGTGAGCAGAGCGTGGCGCACCGAGCCCTTTGCGGCGACCGTCGCCGGGGGGCCGGCCCGGTAGGCCATGAGGGTCGCCACCTTGGTGCCAGGGCTCGACGAGGGGGACCGGAAGGCCGATGGCGTGGCCGTGGCGCCGCCGGCACCCGGCGCCGGGACATCGACCGTGACCGTCTGCATGAGCGCCGGGATCTGGCTCCACTCGGGATTCTGCTGGGTGATGTAGTACATCGCCGCCAGGGCCGGGGCCTGCATGGCCGACACCTGCTGTTGGTACTGCGCCACCGACTCGTAGCCCTGGGTGCGTCCGAGCGTCTGGGCCGCCAGTACCTCGGACTGGTACGTGGTCACCATGGTGGTGGCGAATCCCGGCGGCGCCGGCGGAAGGCTTGTGGGGGCGGCCGTCGTCGTGGAGGTCGTGTCGGCCGACACTTCTGTCGCCGACCAGACGAGAACCGAGGACGCCACGATGAGACCCACCAACAGGCGGAGCGGCGGGGCCTGGCGCAGGCGATGGGCTCGTCTCGTCATACCGAGACCTCAGGCGTCATCAGAAAACCGTGATCACGAGCGGCTGGTAGAGCTGCAGGAGCCAGACCCCCGTGGAGGAGTCCTTCACCGTGATCGACAACGTCTGGGTGACCGGATCCGTGATGGAGAACTGGATCACCCCCGCCGACGTGGTCCTTCCGCCCGCCGTGAGAGTTCTCACGAACGAGTAATTCGGGCCGGTGAGCGGCGTCGTTGTCAGCGTCACGGTGTGACCGGGCGACAGCGGCAGGGTCAGGCCTTTGAGGTTCACCGTCACGGTCCACTGGGTGCCGCCGGCGTTGATCGGAGTGGCCGTGACCGTCGACTGGTTGGCCTCGTTGGCCGTGAACGTCAGCGGCAGGGTCGGGCGCACCCGGTACCCGGTCGTCCGATCGAGCGCCGTCAGCACGGTCGACTCGACGGCCGAGTCACCGACCGTGAACGTGACCTGACCCGAGGCATTGGTCGTACCTATCGCCGGGAGGATCGACACCGTCTTCGTTGAGGCCGCCAGCGTCACCGTGTGACCGGCGAGCGGGAGACGACCTCCACTCAGAAGGGTCACCGTGACCGTCGTGGTGGGGTTGCACGCGGCCAGGGCGCACGCCACTCCCCCCGCCGGCACGGGTTTGGCCCCGGGCAGGCCTCCGGCCGCCAGTGTGGTGACCGGGTCGGTGATGGTCGACTGGATCGACTCGCTGGTGGTGAAGGAGATGGTGGCGGTCTGGTCGAGATGCGTGGTTCCCACCGTGGCGCCGCATAGGGGGTCTGACGCCGGGCCGCCCGGATTCGCCGAGGCGGTGTCGCAGGCGGAGAGGGTCTCGGTCTCGACGGCCGTGTCGGTGACGGCGAACATGGCCTGCCCGTTGCAGTCCGTGGTCCCGAAGGGTGCCAGTACGGCGCACGTGGCGGTCGATTCGGCCGTGACCGTCGTGGTGGCGGTGGCACCGCTGATCGTCACGACCCGACCGCTGATAGGCACGCCATTGGCGTCTTTGAGGGTGACGGTGAGGGTGGCCGCGGGACCGAAGGCCGGTGTCGAGGCCGGGTTGATACCCACCGACGACTGGTTGGCCTCGCTGCCGGTGAAGTCGACGGTGGCGGTGGCCACGAGGGTGACGCCGGCCGTCTTGTCGACAGCGCCGATGATGACGCTCTCGATGGCTTTGTCAGAGACGGTGAACGTGGTCACGTCGCCCGAAGGCGTCCCCGGACTGATCGACACGCTGGGAGAGGACGACGTGAGCGTCACCGTGTGCGCAGTGATCGGGGTACCGGACCCCTTCACGAGTGTGACGCTGATCGTCGATGTCGGTCCGCCGGCCGGCAGGGACGTCGGGTTGGCCACGACCGTGGATGCCTGGGCTTCGGTCAGGGAGAACGAGATGGTGATGGTGGCCGTGACGATGACGCCCGTGTTCAGGTCGCGGGCGTACACGGTGAGTGTCTCGGGCTGGGTATCGGTGACGGTAAAGGTCACCGCTCCGCTGGCCGCCGTCAGGCCGCCGAAATTGCTGGTCGGTGAAGGCATGACCGACGTCCACGGCGAACCGGTGGTGAGCGCCACGGCGTGTTGACCGATCCCCTTGGTGGCCGACGACTTGAGGGTCACCGTCACGCACACCGGGGAACTGCCGTCAGCCGGCGCGCTGCCCACCGGATTCGTGGGCGGCGAGCACGCCACGGGGCTGATGGTCGAATTGACCGCCTCGAGCTCGTTCACCGTCGGCGTGAACGTGACGATCACCTGGCCGGCGGGCGCCGTGAGTGCGTTCCAGTTCAGCGCTGACGGTCCCTGCGCCTGGCCGTACTTGGCCGTGAAGGTCACCGGATCGGGGTTCGGCGTAGCCAGGGTCCCGTCCGATACGGAGAAGACGGCCTGTCCGCTGTTGTTCGTCGTGGCCGTTTGCGGATCCACGGCGACCGAGGTCTCCGTGGGTGGCGCCATCAGCTGCAGGGACACGCCCTGGATCGGGTGGTTGTTGGCGTCGAGGGCGGTCACCGTAACCTGGGACGTCGTCACACCGTCGGCCGGGACTGACGTGGGCGACGCCGTCACGGTGAGGCTGGTCGGTCGAGGGATGAAGGTGAGGGTGACCGGAAGAGTGATCGAGCACGTCCCGGTCCCCGGCACCGGTCCGGTGTAGATACTGGCGCACAGCACATTCGTGGTCGTGTACGACGCCGTCGCTGTGAGCGCCACCGTTTCGGGATTGGTGTCGCTGACAGTGAACGTCGCCAATCCCCCGGATGTCGTGGTTCCCGGTGAGATCACGGCCGTCACCGGAGGTGAACCTTGGCTCGGGGCCAATGTGACCGTCGCCCCGTTCACGGCGGTACCGGTGGTGTCCACCAGATTGACCTGGACCGTCGAGAACGACGCCGGCCCGTCGGCGACAAGGCTCGTCGGAGTGGCGAAGACCGTCGCCCCGCCCGACGTGAAACTGATGGTGACCGTCTGGGGGAGCACGACCTTGACGGTCTGGCCGCCGACCACGGCGGTATCGCTCGTGTCGGTGGCCTGATAAGTCACGGAATGCCCGACCGCGCGCGTGCACGGGGTGGGCAGAGTGACGCAGTTATCGGCCACCGAGAAGGTCGCATGACCGTTGCAGTCGGTGGTCCCGGCCGCCACCTGTTGTGCGCAGCCGGATGTCCCCGTGGGAATGACAACGGGCGTGATGGTGGTCGACGGGTCCGACGGAGAAGATGCCAGGACGATGTTCTTGCTGGCGACCGGATCGTTGTGGTGGTCGTGCAGCGTCACCGTGACGGTCGCCGCCGGGTACCCGTTGCCGGGCACGTTGGTGGTCTGACTGGCGGTCACCGTCGAGTTCCCGGTATCGACCCCGAGGAAGTTGACCGTGACCAGGTCCGTCGGGTCGGACGCGGAATTGATCGGCCACGGTGGCGTCGACGTTCCGAACACACTGAAGACGACGCTCTCGGCATTCGTGTCGGACGCGGAGAAGAACGCCACCCCGTTGGCGTCGGTGTAGGCGGCCCCCGTCGGGCAGTTGGCCGAGACGGGGGGGGTAGACGTCGAGGTGGGGCCGGTCGTGGCGTGGGTGGCCGTCCCGTCGGCGGCGTTCTGCTGGTTGAGAGAGACACACGTGTTGGTGACGGCGTTACCGAATTGGTCGGCCAGGGTGACCTTGACGGTGGCTTGGGATGCCCCGTCCCCGGCCTCATTGGCGGACGGCCCGAAGGGGGGCCCTGTGGTCTGGCTCACACCGATGCCCGACTGCGCCGTCGTCCGGCCCAAGCAGACCGACGGGCTGTAGGCCGGGCTGTCCGGGGCCACGGCCTGGCCCGCAACAAATTGAATGGGCACTGTGTCGCCGAAATTCGGGAACGGCTCATTGACATTCTGGGTGACGTCGAAGCCTGTGACGTAGGTCGTCTCCGCGCAGGTGTCGGTCACATCGAACGTGGCGGTGCCGTCGTCGCCTGTGATCGAGGCGGCCGGGTGCTGATTGTTCTGCGACGCCGGCGGCGCCTGGGGGGTGACGATGGCGTTCGTCGCTCCCACCGTGCTGACTTCCAGATTTTGTTGGTTGACCGGGTTGTTGTAGTGGTCACGGAGAGTTGCCGTCACCGTGTTGCCGCCGCTGGCGCTGACCGTGGTGACGGCTTGGCCGGCGCTGTTGGTCGTGGGGACGAGAGTGGAACGGCACGAATCGATCTGGGGATTGGTGTCACCCCAACAGTTGTGGAGCTTGCTGGTGTCGTAATTCCCCACGTAGACAGGGGCGTTGGCGGGCGAGCCCGGGACCGGGTCGTCGTCGGTGGAGATCGTGAAATCAGTGGGGTGGTAGAGAGGGTTGCTGGCCCCGTGACTCGACGTCCCGAACCCCGGTGGGGAGACCGCATCCAACGCGTCCACGGTGACCGTGTCCCCGGTGCCCCAGGTGGGCCCCCCCAAGGGGACCCTCAGCGTCACGCTCTCGACGCCCGACGCCGTACTGACCGTGGCCGGAGCGAGGTAGGCGACGTTGTTCTTGATGATCATGTAAGGGTCGGCGGTGGAGGGGGCCTGGGTGGCATTGGTGCACGGCCCTGAGCCTCCGCCGGTACCAAAGGAGACGGTGTCCGTGTTCGCGATGCCGACCCCGTTCGTCACGTCGGTGGCGGCGAAGGTCACATCCTGGTTGCCGCCGCGTTGGACCTCGAAGTAGGCGTTACCGCCGCTGTCGGTGGAGATCTGATTGCCGAGGTCAAAGGTATTGTCACCGGAGTTGTAACCCGAGATCGAGGCGCCAGTGTTCCCACCGATATTTGCGCCCCCCGGCCCCTGGTCGACGTGCTGCGGGTTGTAGGGGTCGTAGCCGTCGAGTCTGACCGTCCCCGCCGCCCCGGACAGAGCGACATGGATGTACATCAGGGACGACGACACCGGCGAGAACGGCGGATTCGAGGCGACGAATGTCGTTACCGTCGAGTTGAGCTGCTCGGGGCTCTCGAGAGAGGAGAGCGGGAACGATGCCGGCGGCAGGATGGAGCCCGAGGGCGAGTAGGGCTCAGCCGGATGCGGGAGTTTGATCGTGATGGTGCTGTTCGGGCCCAACGTCGTCGCCGGCTGGAACGAGAATGTCTCGCTGTCGGTGTAGTTCCCCTCGTTGTTCGAGCCACCGAATCCACTCGGGTCGTCGTATTGCTTGTCGATGGCCCGGGAGGCGATCGGTGCGTAGGTGCCCTGGATGCCGCAGACCGCAAGGCTGCTCAAATTCTGGGAACCGGGTTGGGGGATGTTGACGTTGTTGGGAGAGCAGTTGAAGCCGATCTGGCAGGTGAGCGCTCCGGCTGGTTGTGCCCCCAGGGCGAAAGACCCGGTCGTCAGGGCACCGACGATGGTGACCAGCGCCAGCGGTACCCGCAGACGGCGGCCCGAGCGGGGCCGGACGTCGTGCTGGCGCCGTGTCGGACCTCCGGGGGCAGCTCTCCGGAGGAGCGCTCCTACAGACACACCAAAGCCGAGCGACCGTGCCGCCATCAAGGATCCCCCTCCGCCCGAACGGGGGTATGCGCGTACGCCGACCCCCCGCCCGACCCGTCTGTCCGGAGCCTTCACGACACCGGTCGGGGCACTGTAAGTGGAAGGAACAACAGGAACAACACCCAATATTGACGATGCCGCCGGGGTCCGATTTCCGGCGAATCGCTTATGGTGAGCGTTGGGACGCTCTGAGTGTCGGATATCAGGCGTGGGTAGGGACGCCGAGGCACCGAACCTCACATTCATCATCATTGATGACGACCAGGCACGTCATTTCCGGGCACAATGGCAACCGTGACACGGAGCACTCTCAGGAACACGCGCCGTGGTTGTCTTCGCCTCGTAACTTTGGGCGCTGTCCTCGGTATCACCCTCCTCGGGGTCTCCTCGGTCGCCCAGGCCAAGACCTCCCACCCCCACCACCATCACCACCACGGAGGGGGCGGCACCGGTGGCACCACCGGCGGCCCGCCTCCGGTCATGGTTGTCTCGGCCAGCCCGAATCCATTGGTGGAGACCGGTCCGTCGCTGATCATGACCGTGATCCAGGTGGCGACGAGCCCCTCGTTCGCCGGGGATCAGCTGAACGTCAGTTCGTCACAGCTGTCGGCGTCGTGCGGGACTGTCTTCTTCGTCGCCTTTCGGGGGAATTTCGAGGAGAACGTCATCTTGACCCTCGACAACGAGGGCAACGCCACCGTCGAGGTGGTCGGAGAGGACTGTGCGCCGGGGACCGACGTGATCGAGGCGGACCTGATGGTCGCCCCGTACTACACGGCCCTCACGACCCTCCAGGCCCTCCCGCCTGTCGTCACCCCCGAGGGCCTCACGGGATACCCGAACCCGGAGGTCGAGACGGGTGACTCGAACGGCGTCGGCGCCAACGACATCGGGAATTCCATCATCTTCGCCGTCTTCTACGTGGAGACCAATCCCGTTTACGCGGAACAGACCGCCGAGATCGGTTCGGCCCAGCTCGAAGCCAGCTGTGCGGAGGGGTGGGTGTGGATCTCTCCCAATCCCGGCGGCCTCTCGGAAAGCGGCACGGGCGTCAATACGGGGCTCCACGCCCAGGCCATCTTGGACGATGACGGCAACGCCGTCTTCGGCTTCTTCGGCAGGGGGTGTGCCGCCGGCACGGCCCAGGTGATCGCCGACGTGGAGGCGGGGACCCACCCGACCTATGTCACGCCCTACACGGTCAACCCGCCGGTACCCCACATCTGAACCTGACTGATCCGTCGGAACGGGGCTGTCCTGACGATGGTGCACGCCCACCCGCCGCTCGGGCGGCGGTCCTTCTCGTCTCTTTCGGCGCCTCGTCGGGGCTGGTGGGAGCCGACACCGTCGATGAAGCGACGTGACACTATGACGGCGTGGGGCTCCGTCGGGACCGATTCTTCGGTTGTTTGACTTCTCTGGCGCTCGTCGTCGGGATCATGTCGGCCGGGTTCGGTGGGTCAGACGCTGTGGCGAGCACGGTGACCGTGGCCGTCACCGGTTACGCCGAGCAGGGCACCGCTGTCCATTTCATCGACAATGACGCCGCCGCGTTGACCACCGTCGGAGTGGACGGCGTCAACCTCGACCCGGCCGGCGACCAGGTGTCGGCCCCCTCGAGCTCGGCATTGGCACTTCTCACCCGGGCCCACGCCGATGGGCTCCGGGCCGAACTCCTGATGGGGAATTTCGACGATGCGATCGGTGACTTCTCGCCCCAGATAGCCGCCAACCTGTTGGGCACTCCTTCTCACATCGACGCCGTGGCCTCGAGTTTGGCCGGCTTCGTCTCCTCGGAAGGCTGGGACGGCATCACCGTCGACCTCGAGGCCTTGACCTCGGCCGACAGCGCCGGTCTTGTCGATTTCGTCACCGCTCTGCGTCGGGACGTACCCGTGAATCAGACGATCAGCATCGATCTCACCGCCGCCACATCCCTCGGTGGTTATCAGTCGCTCGGCTACGACCTGGCGGGACTGGGTGCAGTGGTGAACCGCATCGTGCTCATGACCTATGACGAGCACGGCCCGACATGGTCGGGACCGGGACCGATCGGCGGCCTCGGTTGGAAACGGCACTGCCTGGCGGCAGCGCTGAAGGAAGTGCCGGCCTCGCAGATCGACCTGGGCGTGGCCGGGTACGGCTACACCTGGCCGGCGGGGAAGAAACGCCACGACGGCACCCAGGTCTCCGATGCCGGGGCCCGCAAGCTCGTGGCCGACGACGGGGCCCAGGCGCGGTGGGTGGCCAAGCAGGACGAATGGACGGCCACGCTGAGCAACGGCACCGTCGTGTGGTGGTCCGACGCCCGGTCCTACGCCCTGACCCTGGTCATGGCCCAGGCCAATGCGCTCCACGGCCTGGCCATCTGGCAGCTGTCGACGGCCGATCCACTGACCTAAGAGGGGGACTGTATGGCGTACCGGGTAATCCAATGGGCGAGCGGCGGCGTGGGACGGGCCGCCATGGGGGGCGTGCTGGCCCATCCCGATCTCGAGCTCGCCGGCTGCTGGGTCCATTCGCCGGAGAAGGAGGGCGCCGATATCGGCACGCTTCTGTCGACCGACCCGATCGGTGTGACGGCCACCACCGACGTCGACGCCCTCCTGGCCCTCGACGCCGACTGCGTGCTGTACAGCCCGATCTTCGCCGACCCGTCGGTGATCACCAGGATCCTCCAGTCGGGTAAGAACGTGGTGACCCCGCTCGGCTGGTTCTATCCGCCGCATGATGAACGCCAACGGTTCGACGCCGTGTGCCGAGCGGCCGGTGTCACCCTGCACGGCACCGGTATCCATCCCGGGGGCATCACCGAGCGGTTCCCCCTCGTCATCTCCGCCCTCTCGGGGTCGGTGACCCATGTCCGGGCCGAGGAGTTCTCCGATATCCGCACCTACGGCGCGCCCGACGTCATCCGCGACTGGATGCTCTTCGGCAAGACACCCGAGGAGGCGCGGACGAGCATCATGGCCGACGCCCTCGGGGCGGGATTCCGGCAGTCGGTATGGATGGTGGCCGACGAGCTCGGCTTCGACCTCGATCCCGAGCTGCGCACCACCCACGACATGGCCGTGGCCACCGCACCCATCGAGTCACCCATCGGACCCATCCAGCCCGGCAAGGTGGCCGCCCAGCGTTTTCGTTGGGAGGGCCTCGTCGACGGTGAGGTGGTGATCACGGCCGCCGTCAACTGGTTGATGGGGGTGCATGATCTCGATCCGGCTTGGGAGTTCGGGCCTGCCGGTGAACGCTTCGAAGTCGAGATCACCGGTGACCCGAATTGTCTCGTGACCTTCAAGAAGCTGCACCCCCATTCGATCGCCGAGGGCCTGGCCCGGAATCCCGGCATCGTGGCCACGGCCATGCACTGTGTCAACGCCATCCCCTACGTCTGTGCGGCCGAGCCCGGACTGCTCACCTATCTCGACCTACCTCCCGTCGCCGGCCGCGCCCGTCTGGGCCTGCACCGCAGCCGCCGGTGATCCTCGAGCGCTTTGCGGTAGCGGACCGGGTGGCCATCGTCACCGGCGCCGGCCTGGGTATAGGGCGGGGCATCGCCCTGGGATTGGCCGAGGCGGGAGCCGACGTCGTCCTGGCGGCACGGACCCGGTCCGACCTGGAAGAGGTCGCGGCCGGGGTCGAGGCGAAGGGTCGCCGCGCTCTGGTGGTGCCGACCGATGTCACCGACAGCGCTGCTCTCGGACAGCTGGTCACCGCCACCGTCGAGGAGTTCGGCCGGCTCGACATCCTTGTCAACAACGCGGGCGGGGCCATGCCCCGGGCGGCCATGGAGACGAGCGAGGGCTTCCTCGAGAGGGCCTTCCGGTTCAACGTGACGGCCGCCTTCACCCTGACCAAGCTGGCGGCCCGGCAGATGGTCGACACCGTGGGGAGCGGCGCCGTGGTCAACATCTCGTCGCGTTCGGCCAGCATGACCCAGACCAGCTTCGTGGCCTACGGAGCCGCCAAGGCCGCGCTCGACCGGATGACCCGGAACTTCGCCCCCGAGCTGGCGCCCCGGGTGCGGGTGAATGCCATCGACGTGGGCGGCGTGGCCACGAGGTCGCTCGACGTCGTTCTCACCGACGAGACCTTGCGCCGGCAGTACCTGGCCGGTACCCCCATGGGTCGGCCCGGGGAGCCTGACGACATCGCCTGCGCCGTGCTCTATCTCGTTTCTGACGCGTCGTCGTGGGTCACTGGAAAGGTTTTCGAGATCGACGGCGGGGCCGAGCACCCCGCCATCTCCGTCCCCGTCCCACCCCTCGAACCCGCCCCCGCGCAGGAGTAACCCCATGATCGTTGGCGTGCCGAAAGAGCGGATGGAAGACGAGTACCGGGTGGCCATCACCCCGGCCGGTGTCCGCGAGCTCACCTCCGCCGGTCACTCCGTCAACATCGAGAAAGGGGCGGGCGCAGGATCGTCGATCCCCGACGAGGACTTCGTGCGGACCGGCGCCCGGATCGTGGCCGATCCGTCCGATATCTGGGCCGGTGCCGACCTCGTTCTCAAAGTGAAGGAGCCCGTGCCCGAGGAATACGACCGACTGGGGGAGCGCCGCCACCAGGTCCTCTTCACGTATCTTCACCTGGCCGCCTTGCGGTCGTGCACCGATGCTCTCCTGGCCGGCGGGAACACGGCCATCGCCTACGAGACCGTTCAGCTGCCCGACGGTTCACTGCCCCTGCTCACACCGATGAGCGAGGTGGCCGGGCGCATGGCCCCCATCGTCGGAGCCCACCACCTCATGCGGCCCGGAGGGGGCGGCGGTGTCCTCGTCTGTGGGGTCCCCGGGGTGCGGGCGGCCAACGTCGTCATTCTGGGCGCCGGCATCGCCGGCATGGCGGCAGCCACATTGGCCGTCGGGCTCCATTGCAACGTCACCATTCTCGACCGCAACCTGGAACGACTCCGTCAGGTCGACCATCACTTCCGCGGCGCCCTCGAGACGGTGGCGTCGAGCACCCACGCCATCGAAGAGTCCTGTCTCGAGGCCGACATCGTGATCGGTGCCGTCTTAGTGGTGGGAGCGCGCGCCCCCAAGCTCGTATCGGACGCCCTGGTGGCGCAGATGCGCCCGGGATCGGTGCTGGTGGACATCTCGGTGGACCAGGGAGGCTGCTTCGAATCGAGTCACCCCACCACGCACTCGCATCCGACCTTCGCGGTGGCCGGCTCCCTCTTCTACTGCGTGGCCAACATGCCGGGAGCGGTTCCGCACTCCTCGACCCACGCGCTGGTCAACGCCACCATGCCCTACACGTTGGAAATCGCCGAGCACGGATGGCGTCAGGCGGCGCGACGAGACGAAGCGTTGGCCCGCGGCGTCAACGTGGTGGAGGGCATGGTGACCTATGAGCCGGTGGCCGAGGCCCATGGACTGCCCTACACACCGCTCACCCTGGTCCTGTGACCCGACGGCGATGAGCTGTTCGTGAATCGGGCCGGGGCGTACGAGCCCACCTGGGAATCGGTCACAGCGCACCGGGCGCCGCGCTGGTACGAGAACGCCAAGCTGGGGGTGTTTCTCCACTGGGGTCTCTACTCGGTACCGGCGTGGGCGCCGCGGGTGCCCGACATCCAGACGATCCTGCGCCAGTACCCCCCGGCGTGGATGCTCCGCAACAATCCCTACGCCGAGTGGTACGCCAACACGGTCCAGCTCTCAGACAGCCCGACACGCCGTCACCACGCCTCCACCTACGGCGCCGGATTTCCCTACGACGGCTTCGTTCGCCCGTTCGACGAGGCCTCGTCGGGAGCGGATCTCGGTGCGTTGGCCTCGGTATGCCGACGGGCCGGAGCGCGTTACGTGGTGCTCACAACCAAGCATCACGACGGCTTCTGTCTGTGGCCCACCGCGCTGCGCCATCCGGTGAAAGGCACCTACCATTCGGCCCGCGACCTCGTCGGCGACCTCACCGACGCCGTCCGGGGCGAGGGTATGCGGATGGGTCTGTACTACTCGGGTGGCTACGACTGGCCTTACAACGGCACCGTCATGCGCGGGTTGGCCGACGCCCTGCTGGCCGGTCCCACCGGTCCCGAGTACGCGCGCTACGCCGCCGACCACGTGCGCGACCTCATCGACCGCTACCGGCCGTCGGTACTCTGGAACGACATCGGCTGGCCGGCCGACGGCGACCTTCCCGCGCTGTTCTGCCACTACTACAACGCCGTCGACGACGGCGTGGTCAACGACCGGTGGCTGCAGTCGGCGCGACGCGGGCCCACCTTCGACGCCGCCGTGCGGATGGCGGGCGCCGCCATCGAACGGGGTTGGCGCTTCATCCCCGACCGCTACAAGAAGCTCACGTTCCCCGGCGCCCGGCACGCCGACTTCACGACCGAGGAGTACGTCCACCACGACCACATCGTGAAGAGGAAGTGGGAGGCCACCCGCGGTGTGGGCCACAGCTTCGGCGCCAACCACAACGAAGCCCCCGAGGACATCATCTCCGGCACCGAACTGGTCCGGCTGCTGGTGGACGTGGTGGCCAAGAACGGCAACCTGTTGATCGGGGTGGGACCAGCCCCCGACGGGACGCTGCCCGACTGGCAGGAAGCGCCGCTGATCGCGCTGGGCCGCTGGTTGGAGGTCCACGGGGAGGCCATCTACGACACCGACCCGTGGACCGTGCCGTCGACGACGACGTCGGAGGGAACCGATGTCCGCTTCACGGTCGGCGGCGATCGTCTCTACGCCACCCTGCTCGGGCTCCCCGGGTCCCGCCACATGGTCCTGCGTGCGGTGGCGGCGGATGCGCTGCGCGAGGTCGAGCTCATGGGCACCGATACGCCGGTCGAATGGAACGTGCGCGACGGTTCGCTGTCCGTCTCGCTGCCCCATCGTCTCCCGGTCCAACCCGCGTATGTCCTGCGTCTGACCCCGGCATCAGGGCTTCGCGCTCTGGCTGTCGGCGGCCCGGACGGTCACAGAGGGCTGCGAGTCTGAGGCGAATCGGCCGACTCAGGCCGGGCCACCGGCGAGAAGCGCCTGCCTCAGCTGCTCGTTGTGCAGGAAAACGGGAAGGTCGTCGTCGCCCAGGAACGACGGCCGCGTCGAGGAGCCCCCGTCGACCGGCAGTACCTGTCCCGTGATCCAACTCGACAGCCCCGAGAGAAGAAACAACACGGCGCCGGCCACGTCGTCGGGCACGCCGCGCCGTCCAAGAGGGAGAGCAGCGCGCTCGGTCTCCGACAACCCGATGTCTTGCGCTCCCGGGTCGGTGACGCTCTTCGGTGTGCGCACCGAACCAGGCGCCACCGAGTTGACCCTGATCCCGAATTTCCCCCATTCGAGGGCGGCCGTACGGGTCAGCGAGATCAGGCCGGCCTTGGCCGTGGCGTAGGGCGCCGCATAGGGCATGGCGCTCAGCCCGGCGACCGATGACACCGAGACGATGCTGCCCCCCGTCCCCTGGGCCACCAGTCGGGCGGCCACGGCCCGCATGGACACGAGTGCGGCGCGCAGGTTGAGCTCCAGCACCTCGTCGAAGGTCTCGAGGGGCAGCGAGAGAAGCGGTGCCCACTGCTGCGGCCAGATCCCTCCCGCCACATGGACCAGTCCGTGGAGGACACCGAGTTCGGCGGCCACGTCCAGAGCTCCTTCGACCTCCGCTGCGTGGCGGACATCGGCCACCACGCAGCGGTGAGAACCGGGTGTTGCGGCCATCGCCTCCTCCACCGGTGCCAGCGCTTCGGGCCGGACGTCGAGGGCCAAGACCGACGCACCGGCCTCGGCCGCCAGGCGACACACAGCCGTACCGATGCCCCCGCCGCCGGCACCGGCCACCACGACAACCCGTCCGTCGAGGGCCAATTCCTGCTCGAGCGTCACCGGAGGTGTCCGTCTCTTTCCATCTGTCTCACCATTGTCCACCTCCGTGCCGACGAACTGTCCAGAGAGTAGGACTGTGCGATGTCCCGACGCGGCTGGTTGCTCTTCATCGCCATGAGCGTGATCTGGGGTACCCCGTACCTGCTCATCCGGGTGGCGGTCCGCGAGCTCTCCCCGGCCACCCTCGTCTTCGCCCGCACCCTGCCGGCCGCCATCTTGCTGATCCCCCTGGCCGCCCACCGGGGACATCTCCGTCCACTTCTGCGCTATTGGCGATGGATCGTCCTCTACACCGCGGTCGAGTTGGCTCTCCCCTGGCTGTTTCTCTCCGAGGCCGAGCAGCGGCTGACCAGTTCGACGGCCGGGCTCCTCATCGCCACGGTGCCGCTCATCGCCGTCGTGCTCTACCGCGTCGTCAGTCCCACGACTGAACGCATCACCCGCCGGCGCTTTCTGGGTTTGATCATCGGCTTCGCCGGTGTCGCCGCACTGGTGGGTATCGACCTGCGCGGCACCGACCTGGTGGCCGTGGCCGAGATCGCCGTGCCCGCCGTCGGTTACTCGATCGGACCACTCATCATCAGCCGACGTCTCTCGGGCCTACCCAGCCTGGGTGTGGTGAGCGCCTCGGTGGCCCTGACGGCGATCGTCTACGCGCCGGTGGCGCTCACCCACCTCCCGAGACACGTCTCCTTCGAGGTCGTCGCCGCCGTGGCCGGCTTGGCCTTCGTCTGCACGGCCCTCGCCTTCCTCGTCTTTTTCGCCCTCATCGCCGAGGTGGGCCCGGCCCGCTCGACCGTCATCACGTATCTCAATCCCGCTGTCGCCGTACTCCTCGGTGTCGTGCTTCTGGGAGAGAGCTTCACGGTCGGTATCGCCGTGGGGTTCCCCCTCATCTTGGTGGGTTCGGTCCTGGCCACCGGATCGCCCACGCCGGCCGTGGTGGACGAGGTCGTGGCCGATCCCCCAACGCCGTAGGAGCCGCTTAGCCGAGTTCGCGCCAATCCTTCTCGGACAACTCGACCTCGTACTTCTTGGCGGCGGCGGTGATCCTCTTCCACGCCCGGTCACGCTCGGCATCGCTCACAGCTTCCACCTGGTTGAACCGGGCCACCGCGTTCCTGACGTGGCGGGCGTCGGTCAGGGGCTCCTTGCGCTCGTCGGGAAAGGCGAAGTCCGAATCCTTCAGATCGTTCTTTTCTGCCGTGCTCATCGCTTGCTTCTGCTTCGTCGCCATGGGTTGGGGTCCCTTTCGCTGGTAGCGGTAAGCGGCGTATTGGTCTGTGTCGGAGAATTACCCCACAGTCGATGCCTCTACACCGCCGTAGTTGACCTCAATGACCGGGTGCTGCGACGATGCCCGGCGGGGGGCCGGTACCACGGCACCCGTGAAAGGGGGCAGCCGTGGCCGTCCGCTATGCAGCGAGAACGCCGGATCAACTGCGCAGCCGAGAGGTCGAGAAGACCTCGGTGGGGGCATGGTCGACCGTCCTGGTGGCGTTGTTCGAAACGGACCCCGATGTCCTGGCCTCGGTACTCCCGAAGCCCCTGGAGCCACCGTCGAGACCGTTGGCCAAGGCCACCTTCGCCACCGTCGACATCCCGGGCCTCCCCACCTTCGGCGCCGGCAGCTTCTCTGTCCAGTGCAGCCACGAAGGCACCGTCGGCTACTACTGCCTCGTCATGCCCATGAGCACCGAGCAGTCGGTCATCGGTGGCCGTGAGACCTTCGGTGAACCGAAGAAGATCGGCCAGGTCACCGTGGACATCGACGGCGACTCCGTCCACGGGACGATGGCGCGCATGGGCGTCACCTTCGCCGAGTTCACCGGGCGCAGCACCGAGTCGCTCGAGATTCCGGCCCCCGAGACCCGCACCGACTTCTACTTCAAGGCCCTCCCCGCCCCGGACGGCAAGGGCCTCGACACCGACCCCAGCCTCATCTACTGCACCCGCGACGAGACGGTCCGCTGGGTGAAGAAGTGTGAGGGTGAACTGCTGCTGCGCGACTCCCGCTTCGACCCCGTGGCCGACCTCCCCGTCCGCTCTCTCGTCGAGGTGACCCTGGGCGAGCGCAACGCCATCCAAAAAGGTCGCATCCACTCAACGGTGCCGGCCGATTGGGTCATCCCCTTCATCCATCAGCGTTACGACGACCTCTCCCCTCTGGGCGAGGACTAGACCGAGGTGGACTACCAAGCGAAGGTGGCGGTCGTCACCGGCGGGGCCGGCGGCATCGGCCGCGGCATCGTCCATGCCCTTCTCACCCGGGGGGCCCATGTGGTGGTGGCCGACGTGGAGGACGCGGCGCTCTCGGCCGCCGTCGACTCGTTGTCGTCACTGGGCACCGTCCGTGGCGTGAAGACCGACGTCGCCGATTCCGAATCGGTCGCAGCCCTGGCCGACGACGTCTACGGTACCGAAGGCCGCTGCGATCTGCTCTTCGCCAACGCCGGTGTCACCTCGGGCGGCGGCGGCCTGCCCTGGGAGCAGGAGATCAACGACTGGCGCTGGTGTTTCTCTGTCAACGTCTTCGGGGTGGCGGCCACCGTCCTCACCTTCTTACCGAGGATGCTCGAGGCGGGCACGGCCGGGGAGATCATCGCCACCTCGTCCGGTGACGGCGGTGTCGCCCCCGTCCCCTATGCCAGCGTCTACGCCTCGTCCAAAGCGGCCGTCTCCTGTTTCATCGAAGCCGTCGCCCATCAGCTCCGCACGACCGGTGCCCCGATCGGGGCCCACGTCTTTTACCCCGGTGGAGGACTGCTCGACACCGGCCTCTGGACCGCGGCCAGGAACCGCCCGGCCAAGCTCGAGCGGGTCCGGCCCCGCCCCCCGGCGCCGGGGACCACCTTTCCCGAGTTCAAGGCCCAGCTGGAAGCGGCCGGCCTCCCGGCCGAGGTGGTCGATCTCGACTGGCTGGGGCTGAAGGTCCTGGAGGATCTCGACGCCGGCCGCTACATCTTGGGCCCCGACGCCGAGCGCTTCGCCCCCCTGCTTCACCGCCGGGCCGACGCCATCGCCCAGGGCGAGCTACCTCCGACGCTTCTGCACTGACCGGGGCCGCGACGAACAACCCAGCCGCACTGAGGGAGACTCTCGATATGGAACGCCGCTACACCGTCATCTCGGCCGACTCGCACTGCGGGGCCGACGTCGTCGACTACCGGCCCTATCTGGCGTCCAAATTCCACGACCAGTTCGACGCCTGGGCCGCCACCTACGAAGTCCCCTTCGCCGATCTCCTCGCCCCCATCCGCTACCGGAACTGGGACTCGGACCGGCGCATGGCCGAGCACGAAGCCGACGGCATCGTGGCCGAGGTGCTCTTCCCGAACACCGTCCCGCCCTTCTTCGAAGAGGGCAACCTGATCGCCCTTCCTCCGACGGAGGCCGATTACGAACGTCGCTGGGCCGGCGTCCAGGCCCACAACCGTTGGGTCGCCGACTTCTGCACGGCCCAACCGGGCCGGCGCGCCGGGGTCGTCCAGGTCTACGTCAACCGCCTGGAAGACGCCCTGGCCGAGATCTCGTGGGCGGCGGAGCACGTGAACCTCTTCGGCGGCATCCTCCTGCCGTCGATCCCGCCGGGCTCGCCGCTTCCCCCGCTTTACGACCCCCATTACGACCCGCTCTGGCGGCTCTGCGAGGAGGTTGGCGCCGTCATCAACATTCACGCCGGTTCGGGGCTCCCCGACTACGGCGAGCTCGAGATCGCCCGGGCCATCATGCTGGTCGAGGTGCCCTGGTTCAGTCACCGCCCGCTCTGGCACCTCATCTTCGGCGGCGTCTTCGAACGCTTCCCCCATCTGAAGGTCGCCCTCACCGAGCAGGGCGTGGCCTGGCTCCCGCGCGGCCTCGAGACCCTCGACTGGTTCTTCGGCCGCATGGACCCCGCCGGACGCGCGGCCGAAGCCGTCTTCTTCGGCGCCGCCGCGAAGGGCATGTCCATGAAGCCGTCGGAGTACTTCGCCCGCAACATCTGGCTCGGCGCTTCGTACCTGCGCTCGTCGGAATCCGAACTCCGGCCCGGCTTCGGCGCCGACCGTGTCATGTGGGGCGACGACTACCCCCACTCCGAGGGGACCTGGCCCTTCAGCCGGGAAGCTCTCCGTGTCGCCTTCGCCGAGGAGGACCCCGACGTCGTCCAGCGATGCGTCGGCTCCAACGCGGCCGAGCTCTACGGCTTCGACATGGAGGCCCTGGCCCCGTTGGCGGCCAAGGTGGGACCACTGGTGGACGAGATCGCCGTCCCCATCGCGGCCACCGACTACCCGGCCCAGTCGACCTCGAACGCCTTCGATACCACCCAGGTCCTCAGGGCCTGGTAACCCCGGCACCGGCCGGGGGGGCGGCGTCACGAGCATTTCCTTTCGTCGTCCGCCGCCGCATCTCGTCGGACGAGGTCAGTAGCGCTGACGGCGGTACCGCTGTCCTCGAGAGGCTGGGCCCACACCCGCACCGGCGGGAACATCGGCTGCACGGTCGTGGCCCGTTCCGTCACCCGCTCCGCCGCCTTCTCCGGCCGGCGGCGCATGAGGATGACGACCACGGCCAGGCCGAGGGCCAGGAAGATGGTCGAGCCCTTGAGCGCCGTGGCCACACCGTGTGCCATTGCGATCTGGGCCTGCCCGTGCACGGTGGCCCCGACACCATGGTGCGCGGCGGCCCGGCTGGCGGCGGCAAAGACGGTGACGAGGATGCCCAGTCCGAGCGAGCTGCCGAGCTGCTGGGCCACGTTCAGCACACCGGAAGCGGCCCCGGCGTCCTGCGGTGCCACGCCGGCCACCCCGGCGGTCGTGAGCGGCGTGAGGGCGGTGCCGATGCCGAGACCGAGCAGGAGCATGGGCACGGCGATGTTCGGGAAGTACGACGTGTCGGCCGAGATCCGGCTCAGCCACGCCATGCCCACCAGGGCCACGGACACCCCCGCAACGAGCAGCCGGGTGTTGCCGAAGCGCGGGGCCATCCTCGGCGCCATCCGCGCCGCGCCGAACATGACGGCGGTCACCGGTAAGAAGGCCAGTCCGGCGTCGAGGGCGCTGAAGCCCTTCACCCCCTGCAGGAACTGGGTCAGGAAGAAGAACATGGCGAACATGCCACTCACGACCAGGATCCGCGCCAGATAGGCGCCGCAGCGCTGACGGTCGGCGAAGAGGTGCAGCGGCGTGATCGGTTGCTCGGCCCGCATCTCGGTGAGCACGAAAGCGCCGAGAAGGGTGGCACCGGCGACGAAGGAGGCCACGGTGAACCGGTCACCCCATCCGTCGGAGGCGGCGCGGACGAAGCCGTAGACGAGGGCGGTCATCCCGAAGGTGGAGGTGGCCGCTCCGGCCAGGTCGAAACGCCCATGGCGTCGTTCGGACTCGGGCAGGTAGCGCGGCGCCAGCAGGACCAGCGCGATGCCGATGGGCACGTTGATGAACAGACCCCAGCGCCACGACACCCAGGTGGTCAGCATCCCCCCGAGCACCAGCCCGACGCTGCCACCGCCTCCGGCGACGGCGCTGTAGGCGCCGATGGCCCGCGCCCGCTCGGGGCCCTCACGGAAACTGATCTGCAGCAGCGCCAGCGTGGACGGTGCGGCGATGGCGGCGCCGATGCCCTGGAGGGCCCGGGCCCCGAGCAACCACGTGGGCGACTGGGCCAGGCCCCCCAACAGCGAGGCCAGGGTGAACAGCGCGATCCCTGCCGCGAACACCCGACGGCGCCCCAGGATGTCGCCGGCCCGGGCGCCGAGCAGCAACAGACCGCCGAAGGTCAGTGTGTAGGCGTTCTGGACCCATGAGAGCCCCGTCGACGAGAAGCCCAGGGCCCGGTGGATATTGGGCAGAGCGGTGATCACGATGGTGGCGTCCAGGATGATCATCAGATAGGTGGCCAGGATGATGGCGAGGACGATGGAGGGCCTGGCGGCCCTTCCCCCGGAGGGGTCGGTCTCCGTTGCGGGGACGCGTTCGATCAAGGTGGAGGTCATGATGAGAAAAACTCCGTTCGGAAGGCTGACAAACCGCTTAAGTGGAGGTATCCTCCAGAAGAAGGGGAGGGCCTCTCCGGTTAGTATACGGAGGGTGCCTCCGCTTTGCAACTGACCGAGGAGAAGACCCGATGACCAGCGCCGAGACGGTTCCCGAGGTCCCCTCCTCGCGTCCGATGCGGGCCGACGCCCGGCGCAACTCCGAGAAGCTCCTCGCCGCCGGCCGCGACGCCTTCACCGAGGACGGCTCCTCGGCGTCGCTGGAGGAGATCGCCCGGCGGGCCGGCGTCGGGATCGGCACCCTCTACCGACACTTCCCCACCCGCCAGGCTCTCCTCGAGGCCGTCTACGTCGAAGAGGTCGAGGCGCTGTGCCGGTCGGCCGCAGACCTGGCCGATGAGGAACCGTGGGACGCGCTCATCGATTGGTTGCACCGGTTCGTGGGCTACGTGGGCACCAAGGAAGCGCTGGCGCAGGAACTCTTCACCTACATCGACCGCGACGCCGATGTCCTTCGCCGTTGCCACGATGCCTTCTACTCGGCCGGGGAACCGCTCTTGACCCGGGCCCAGCAGGCGCACGTCGTGCGGCCGGACGCCAACATCGTCGACGTCGTCCGGATGGTGGCGGGCATCGCCAAGATGACGAACAGTTCGCCCGAGCAGACCCTGCGGGTTCTCGACATGGCTCTCGACGGGCTGCGCTACCAGCCACCGACGCCTTGACTGTCCGGCGCGTGAGCCGCCCTTAGCCCCCGCAGTCGCTTGGCGTCTGTCCTTCGCCTCAGCTGTACTGCCGCCTCAGCTGTACTGCCAGCGACGCGCTGGTACGTCTCCCGCCGTGCGCTCGATGCACTGGATGTCGAACCAGATCGGCAGCAGGTGCTTCACGTAGAAAGCGTGGACCGTGACGACGGGATTGACGAGGTCCTCGTACTCCTTGATCCGCAGACGGTCGTCGCTCTCCTGGAAAGCCTGACACTGCGCCAGGACGGCATCGACCTCCTCGCGGGTCTCCATCAGCAGACCGAGGTGGTCGTAACCGGGAGACGACATCGGCTTCTCGCTCTCGGCCAGCAGCAGGAACTGGCCGTCGTCGGGGAGCAGGAGATGACCGAATACGGCCCGCAAGCCCACGACTTCAGTCGTGGGTCAAAGGCCGTCTGGGCTGGAACCCCGATGTGGCCCAGTCATACACCCGCCTGAAAGGCTCCTGCTGTGGCTTATCGGTCGTCGAACAAGACGGTGTACTCGGCGACGTACCACCTCATTTGGTGCCCGAAGTACCGCCGGCGGGTGATGGCCGGCCCGGTCGAGGCCCGGCTCAAGGAGATCATCGG
>PLXQ01000040.1 GCA_003151475.1 Acidimicrobiaceae bacterium
ACGGTCTCGGGCTTTACGGTCTCGGACTTTACGGTCTCGGGGGTCACGGCAGCCTCCTGGGTGCGGTGGGATGTTCTGGAAATGGATTTCGGAAACAATCGCATGTCTGAAAAACACCAGCTCCGGCCCGAAAGTTCCCGGCTGATCGGGCAATGTTCGGCGCCAAAAGGCCAATTCTGGGCCTTTGGTAACGTCGCCGCCGATGGACCTGCGCGACAGCCCCGAGGACGCCGACTTCCGGTCCGAGGCCCGGGGCTGGCTGGAGGCCAAGCTGGTCGGGGATTTCGCCGAGGCCCGGGGTGCGGGCCGGGCCGGCTCCGAGCACGAGGGCCGGGAGATCCGGCTCGCCTGGGAGCGCAAGCTCGGAGCCGACGGCTGGATCGGGATCGGCTGGCCGACCGAGTGGGGCGGCCGGGGCGCTCCCATGTCCCAGCAGGTGATCTGGAACGAGGAGTACTCCCGGGCCGACGCCCCGGCCCGGGTCGGGGTGATGGGGGAAGGGCTGATCGGACCCACCCTGATCGCCTACGGCACCGAGGCCCAGAAGCGCCGCTTCTTAGAGCCCATCCGGCTGGGGAAGGAACTCTGGTGCCAGGGCTACTCCGAACCGGACGCCGGATCGGATCTGGCCAACGTGCAGACCAAAGCCGTCCGCGACGGCGACGAGTGGTCGATCACTGGCCAGAAGGTCTGGACCTCCTACGCCCAGTGGTCCGACTGGTGCTTTCTGGTGGCCCGGACCGACCCCGAGCAACCCCGGCACAAGGGCCTCTCCTATCTGCTCGTCCCCATGGCCCAGCCCGGGATCGAGGTCCGGCCCATCAGACAGCTGACGGGGACGGCCGAGTTCAACGAGGTCTTCTTCTCCGGCGCCCGGACCGAAGCCGATCTGGTGGTGGGCGAGGTGAACGACGGCTGGCGGGTGGCGCTCGCCACCTTGGCCTTCGAACGCGGGGTCGGCCTGCTCGGTGAGATCGTCCACTTCCACAAGCAGCTCGACCGGGTTCTGCAGACGGCCCAGAAGAACGGCCGGGCCGCCGAGCCCGTTCTCCGGCAACGGCTGGCCGAGTCCTATGTCCGGCTCTTCATCCTCCGGCTGAATACCCTGCGGTCCCTGACCGGGGTGGAAGGTCCGGTGGCTCCTCCCCAGGCGCCGATCTCGAAGCTCTTCTGGGCCAGCTGGCACCGGGACCTCGGTGAGCTGGCTATGGACGTCCTCGGCACCGAGGCCACCGTGGCCGAGGGCCCGGCCGACGGGCCCTACGCACTGACCGAGACCCAGCGGATCTTCCTCTTCTCCCGGGCCGACACCATCTACGGCGGCTCCAACGAGATCCAGCACAACGTCATCGGCGAGCGTGTCCTGGGTCTGCCCCCCGAGCCCAAGGCCCTCCCGAAGGCGGTGCCGGCGTGAGCAGCCCTGTGATCCCGAGCGCACCCGAGCCGCCGGCTGCCCACGGCCTGCTCGAGGGGAAGGTGATCGTGATCACGGCGGCGGCAGGGACGGGGATCGGATTCGCCACGGCCAAGCGCTGCGCCGAGGAGGGTGCAACGGTGGTTATCTCCGACGCCCATCCCCGGCGGTTGGAGGAGGCGGCCGACGAGCTCGAGGCCCTGCTCGGCAGCCGGCCGCTGGCGGTGGCCTGCAACGTGACCAACGAGTCCGAGGTCCAGGCTCTCTACGACTCCGCCGTCGTCAGGCACGGCCGGATCGACGTGGCCGTCAACAACGCCGGCCTGGGGGGCTCGGCCCCCATCGTGGAGATGACCGACGAGCAGTGGTCGACCGTCCTCGACGTCACCCTGACGGGCACCTTCCGCTGCACCCGGGCGGCGCTCCGGCACATGCTCGGCCGGGGCTCCGGAGTAATTGTGAACAACGCCTCGGTGCTCGGCTGGCGGGCCCAGGCCGAGCAGGCCCACTACGCGGCGGCCAAGGCCGGGGTGATGGCTCTGACCCGTTGCGCGGCGGCCGAGGCGGCGCCGGCCGGGATCCGGGTCAACGCCGTCTCGCCTTCGCTCGCCCTTCATCCTTTTCTGAACCGGGTCATGACCGACGAGAACCTGGAGCTGCTCCGGAGCCGGGAGCTCTTCGGCCGGGGGGCGGAGACCTGGGAGGTGGCCAACGTCATCGTCTTCTTGGCCTCGGACTACTCCTCGTATATGTCGGGCGAGGTCGTCTCGGTCTCGTCCCAGCACCCGTGAGCCAGCACCCGTGAGCCAGCACCCGTGAGCCAGCACCCGTCAACCAGCAGCCGTGAGCCAGCAGTCGTGAGCCAGCAGTCGTGAGCCAGCAGCCGTGAGCCCGGCCGAGACAGAGGATCCTCGGGCCGATCTGCTCTACTCCTCGGTACCTGGTCTCGTGGCATCCGCGGCGGCCCGTTTCGGCGATGCCGAGGCGTTGGTCGACGGCGATCTCCGGCTCTCCTTCTCCGAGCTCGAGGCCGAGTCCCTCCGGGTCAGCGCCGCCGCCATGGCCGCCGGGATCAGCCCCGGAGACCGGGTGGCCATCTGGGCGCCGAACATGGCCGAGTGGGTCCTCGCCGCCCTGGGCCTGCTCGGCCTGGGAGCGGTCCTCGTCCCCCTGAACACCCGCTTCAAGGGTCCCGAGGCGGCCGACGTCCTGAAGCGCTCGGGCGCCCGTGCTCTCTTCACCGTCCGGGGCTTCCTCGGTCTCGACTACCCGGCCATGCTCGAGGAGCAGGATATCCCCGCTCTGGAGCGGATCATCCTGCTCCGCGATGACGACGAGGGCACCTTCTCAGAGCCGACCAGAACCGACGAGGTCCCCATATTCGGCTGGCGCGAATTCCTGGCCGGTGCCGAAGGCGTGGTGGAAGGCGATGGCCCCCTGGTGGGCGTCGCCACCGATGAGCGGGCGGTGATGGCAGCCTGGCGGGCGGTCAAGCCGGAGGATCTCTCGGACCTGATCTTCACCTCGGGCACCACCGGCCGGCCCAAGGGGGCCATGACCTCCCACGGCCAGACACTGCGGACCTTCGGCACCTGGGCCTCGATCGTCGGTCTCTCCGAGGGCGACCGCTACCTGATCGTCAATCCCTTCTTCCACACCTTCGGCTACAAGGCCGGCATCATCGCCTGCCTGATCGCCGGGGCCACCATCCTCCCCGAGCCCGTCTTCGACGTCGACCGGGTCCTGGCCAAGGTGGCGGCCGAGAGGATCTCCATGCTCCCGGGCCCCCCCACCCTCTACCAGTCCATCCTCGACCATCCCGACCGGACGGCCTACGACCTCTCCTCTCTCCGGCTCGCTGTCACCGGCGCGGCCGCCGTCCCCGTCGAGCTCATCCTCCGGATGCGCTCCGAGCTGACCTTCTCCACCGTCCTCACCGCCTACGGCCTGACCGAGGCCACCGGCGTGGTCACCATCTGCCGCCGGACCGACCAGCCCGAGGTCATCTCCCACTCCTCGGGCCGGGCCATCCCCGAGACCGAAGTCACCATCGTCGACGACACCGGCGCCGCCCTCCCGGTTGGCCAGCCGGGGGAGATCCTCGTCCGCGGCTACACCGTCGTCTCCGGTTACTTCGAGGACCCCGAGGCGACAGCTGCCGCCATCGACGCCGAGGGCTGGCTCCATACCGGCGACATCGGTTTCATGGACCCGGCCGGCAACGTCACCATCACCGACCGGCTGAAGGACATGTTCATCGTCGGCGGCTTCAACGCCTATCCGGCCGAGATCGAGGGGACACTGCTCCGGCATCCCGGCGTCTCCCAGGTGGCCGTGGTCGGTGTCCCCGATCCCCGGATGGGCGAGGTCGGATGTGCCTTCGTCGTCCCCCGGCCCGGTACCGACCCCGCCGCGCTGGCCGAGGACCTCCCCGCCTGGGCCCGCGAGCAGATGGCGAATTACAAGGTCCCCCGGACCGTCCGGATCATCGAGGCCCTTCCCCTGAACGCCTCGGGCAAAGTCTTGAAGACCGAGCTCCGGGCCCGCGCCGCCAAGGAGTCCCGGCGGTGACCGATCCCGTGGACGATTCGGTGTACAGCCACGCCTACGGACCCGACGGTCCCGGGCTCGGGATGGCATCGGGTTTCTCCCGGGCCATCGGCATGCATATGGAAGAGGTCACCGGCTCCCGGGTGACGGGCTGGGTCGACGTCGGCCCCCAGCATCTCCAGCCCGGTTCCATCGTCCACGGCGGTCTCTATGCCGCCGTCGTCGAAGAGGCCGCCTCCTATGGTGCCTCCGCCGCCGTCCGCGACCGGGGCCAGCGGGTGGTGGGGGTGGCCAACTCGACCAACTTCATCCGTTCCGTCACCCAGGGCCGGATCCTGGTGGAGGCCGTTCCCATCCAGCAGGGCCGGACCCAGCAGTTCTGGGAGGTCCGGATGACCCAGGCCGAAGACGGCCGGCTGGTCGCTCTCGGTCATCTCCGGCTGCAGAATCTGCTGCCCCCCGACTGACGCTCTAAAGGGGCTTGATCCGGCCGAGCAGGATCCGGGCCGCGCTGAGCACGGTCTCGCTGTCTTGGGTCAGGGCGAAGAGAAAGCGCCGTTCGAGATCGGGACCGCTGTCACCGAGATCCTTGGCGATCAACGCCCCCGTGTAGTGGGGGCCGACCACCACCACGGTCCACTCACCGCGCAGCTGATCATGGGCTCCGAGGTCCGCACCACGGACACCGGGCACCGGCTCGGCCGGCATCCCGGCACCGAGGGCGACGACCAGGGGACAGCGCACCGACAGCTCTGCGTAGCGCCGGGCCGCTCCGGCGGTGAACCGGCTGGCGTCCTGGAAGCCGGCGAGCACGAGCGGCGGCGTCTCCAAGGTGGCGCCCTGCTGCTCGATATGACGCGAGATGGCCAGCAGCATGCCCTTCGTCCCCGTCCGTATCCGACGGGGATCGAGCAGGGCGAAAGGGCTCCCGATCTCGGGAGCCGGTGGTGCCAGGAGCTCGATGCTCTGAACCGGAGCCGGGTAATGCTCGAGCGGTCCCGGGTGGGAGAAGTACCAGCCCTGTCCGAGGGTGGCACCGAGGGCGAGCGCCTGTTGCAGCTGGCTTTCGGTCTCGATGCCCTCGGCCAGAATGCTGGCGCCCGACCGCTCGGCATAGGCGGCGACGGCGGTCAGGATCCGGGCCTGGTCGGCGTTGGGCCAACCCTGCACGAGTGAGATGTCCAACTTGATCACATCGGGGGCGAGGAAAGGCAGGAGCGACAACGAGTCCGGCACGGCCCCCACGTCGTCGAGGGCGATCCCACACCCCCGGCCGCGCATCCGTCGGACCGCGCGCAGCAGCTCGGCCGGTTTTCTCAGCAACGCCCGCTCGGTGATCTCGGCCACCAGCCTCGGACCCGTCGTCCGTTCCGTCAGAGCGGCCACCGAGCTTCCCGGCTCCACGTTCACGAACACCCTGAATCCGGGAGGCAGATCCGAACCCCGCAGACCCTCGATGGCGGCCCGCTGGCACAACGAGTCCAACTCCACGATCCGCCCCTGGCTCTGGCCGTAGACGAAGGCGGTCCCGGGATCGACCCCCAACTCCGGCCACCGGGCCAGGGCCTCCACGGCGACGACGTCACCGTGGGCCAGATCGACGATGGCCTGGTACGCGGGTCTGATCTGCGACCGCTCGAAGATCTCGTCCATCACGACGGGCCGGCTGAGTTCCATGCTTCTTTGTCGGCAGACCCTGCAGAGCCCTTGACGGTGCTCCCCAGGCACGAAACGGGACCGAGGCCGGCCGGTTACCCTTGGTCCGGCCGAGAGGGCGATCGAAAAGGTCGCAGGCAATCGACAACCGGCCAAGGCAATCGACAAAAGAGGAGCGCGGCACCGATGAGAGGCATCGTCTACACCGGCGGGGACGCCGTCGTCACCGACAAGCTCGAGATCGCCGATCCCGGCCCCAAAGAGGTCAAGGTCAAGATCGTGGCCGCCGGCGTCTGCCACTCCGATCTCTCGGTCCTGAACGGCACCATCCCCTGGAAGGAGCCCTCGGTCCTCGGACACGAAGGGGCGGGCATCGTCGAAGCGGTGGGCTCGGCCGTCTCTTCGGTCAAGCCCGGTGACCATGTCGTGGTGGCCACCCTGGCCTCGTGCGGGATGTGCCGCGCCTGCAACACCGGCCATCCCACCCTCTGCATCAAGACGCTCGGCAACGTCTCCACCCCGTTCACCTACGACGGCGAGCCGGCATCGAACTTCGCGGCGGCCTCGGTCTTCGCCGAGTACACCATCATCTCCGAGGTCCAGGCGGTCAAGATCTCGAAGGACGTCCCCTTCACCTCGGCCTCCCTCATCGGTTGCGGTGTTCTCACCGGCATCGGCTCCGTCCTCAACCGGGCTTCGGTCAATCCGGGCGAGACGGCGGCTGTCTTCGGTGTCGGCGGCATCGGACTGAACGTCATCCAGGCGCTCCGGGTCCAGGCCGCCTCCCGGATCATCGCCGTCGACACCATGGCTCAGAAGGAGGAGCTGGCCCGCCAGTTCGGCGCCACCCACTTCGTCGACGCCTCCAAGGCCGACGCGGTGCAGGAGATCCGCAAGATCGTCCCCCACAATCCCTCGTCCATGGCCGGCGCCCTCGGACCGGGCGGGGTCACCTGGTCCTTCGAATGCGTCGGCCATCCGGCTGTTCTCCGCTCGGCCGTCGACTGCCTCGACTGGGGCGGCAACGCCATCGCCATCGGCGTCCCCCCGCGCGGTGCGGAGGTCTCCATCGATATCAACAACCTGGCCTACGTCGACCGCGGTCTCCTCGGATGTCGCTACGGCTCCTCGCGCCCGCATCACGACATCCCGCTCATGGTGGAGATGTACCTCGACGGCAAGATCATGCTCGACGAGCTCGTCACCGAGACCCGTCCCCTGGAGGGCTTCCGCGAGATCATCGAGGACATGGAGGCCGGCAAGCTGGCCCGCGGCGTCCTCACCCTGTAACTGAACCGGCCGTCGGTGGTTTTAACCGGACCGGCTCTTCGGCGGTGCCGTGATCGGTGGCGACGTCCCGACCCGACTAATCGTCGCCGTGATCGTGGCCGTCAGAGTTGCGCCCGTGAAAGAACTCAGCGACGCGCTCTTGAAATGCAGTCTCATCGACGCCAGCTGACCGTCGCGCTCGGTGGCCGACCACGACACGTCCGACAGCTCGCGGAACTGCGACCCCGGGATCGACTCCAACAGACGGGAGGCGTCCGAGGACGAAACGACGTAGGTCCTTCCGTGACGGACGACGTCTCTCGCCCGGTCGAGGAGGTCCACGAACAGCAGTGCGCCATGGCTGATCTTGGCCGATTCACCCGATGCACGCGTCAAGGTCCAGAACTGTCCACGATCCAGGTACCAGGCGGGGCCGATCGCAATTTCGCCCGGAATGTGATCGCCGTGTAGCGAGACCAGGTCCGGTTTCTCGATCACCGCCGTGGTCGAGGTCCGGGGCGCGAAAGCGGGTGCGGGACTCAGCCTGTTGACCGATACCACTGTGTAGTTGGGGGCGTCGATCACGGCGCCGACGGCGCCGCGCCGCGTCGGGGGAGGGCCCGGGGATGCACAACCCGAGACGCATGCCACGACCACACCGGCGGCGACGACGGCGACCGGCCGGCGGATGGGCCGGCGACGTCCGATGTCCCCGATGCGGGGGATCTGGCGGCCGGACACAAGGCTCGAGCGTATGGCCGATTGCGTAGTCTGACCCGATGACCGAGGGGGGCACGGGGGAACCGTTCGCCTGGCAAGGTCTGGCCCCTCGGCGCCGCATCCAGCGCCGTTGGGTCTTCTGGCAGTCCCCCGTCGACCAACCCCGCTGGGCGCGGCCCCTGCTGCTCCTCATCGCCGCACTGGCGGGCCTGTCCTACGCCTGGGGTCTGGACAACGCCGCGCTCGAACCCTTCTACGGCGCGGCAGCCCGCAGCATGTCGAGCAGTTGGCACAACTTCATCTTCGGCGCCTTCGATCCCGACGGCGTCCTCACCGTCGACAAGCTTCCCGGCGCCTTGTGGTTGCAGGCATTGTCGGTGCGCGCCTTCGGCGTCCACACATGGGCCATCGTCTTACCCCAGGTCGTCGAAGGCATCCTCACCGTCCTCGTCCTCTACCGGGCCGTCCGTCGCCTGGCCGGACCACTGGCGGGAATGATCGCGGCGCTGGTCCTGGCCGCCAGTCCCGTCACCGTTGCGCTCAACCGGGGGAACATCTCGGACTCCTTACTGGTCCTCCTGCTCGTCCTGGCCACCGACGCCACCGCCATGGCCCTCACCACCGGACGGCTCCGCTCGCTGCTGCTGGCCGGCCTCTGGGTGGGCCTCGCCTTCCAGGCCAAGATGACCCAGGCCTGGCTGGTGCTGCCCGCGCTCTTCCTCGCCTATCTGGTCGCCTCGCCGGCGCGTCCTTGGCGCCGGATCGGCCATGTGGCGCTGGCCACAGTGGTGACCGGCGTCGTCTCACTGAGCTGGATGTCGGCGGTGTCGCTCGTGCCCACCACCCAGCGGCCCTACGTCGACGGCAGCCGCCACGACTCCGAGTTCGCCCAGGTCTTCGACTACAACGGTCTGGCCCGTTTCGAAGGCCATGGAGCGGTGGCCGAGAGCGTTGGTACCCCGCCGGCGTTTCTGGAGGTGGGGGCGGAGACGCGGCTGCTGCTGAACGGATCGACGGCCATCATCAAGCGCAGCTGGCACCGCCTGCTGTCGGGACCGCTCGGCCGCGACACCGGTTGGCTCCTCCCCGCCGCGCTGCTGGCCGCCGTCGGGGCTTTCCTCGCCCGCCGCCGACGATCGCGACTCGACCCGGTGCGCGCCGGATGTCTTTTGTGGGGGAGCTGGCTCCTCATCCACATCGCCACCTTCAGCGACGGCGTCTACCTCAACTCGTATTACACCGCCGCCTTGTCGCCCGCCATCGCCGCGCTCTGCGGGATCGGGCTGTCGGTGGCCTGGCGAGCGACCCGGGCCGAGATCTCGGCCGACGACGCCGGGGTCCCGAGCGACGCCTATCTACGTCGGCTCCGTCGCGGGGGAACGGTGGGGCGCGCCGTCGTCGGCGTGGCGGCCACCGGATCGGCGGCCTATGCCCTGTTCCTGCTCCCGTCATCCGCGGGAGTCCGCTCCTGGTTGCTCCCCGCCACCATCACCGTCGCCGTCCTGGCGGATCTCTTCCTGGTCGTCTCGCTCCTGCACCGCCCTCTCACGGCCCGGCTCGGATCGACGGCGCTGGCGTTGGCGGCGCTGGCCGCCCTCCTCGTCCCCTCGGTGGCCTCGGCCACCGTCGTCACCGGCGGCCTCGGACCCTTCGATACCCCCTTCGAGCCGGCGTCGGTCACCATGGTGACCCAGACCGACATCCGCCGGGCGCAGGACCGGGCGGCCACCGTGGCCCGGGCCTTCGTGGCCCTGGCCCGCCGGTCCAAGACCCACATCCTCTTCATCACCGACACATCGGCGCTGGCTGCTCCCTACATCCTGGCCAGCGGCAGGGAGGTCCTCCCCATCGGTGGATTCATCGGAGCGGCTCCGGCACCGACTCTGAAACAGATACAGCTCGACGTGGCCTTCGGCCGGGTGAAATACGCTCTCGTCCCCGCGGAACCACCGGAGCCCGACCCGCGCGTCAAATGGATCACGAGCCATTGCCACGAGGTGGGCCTCGACCGACCGGCGCCCGTCCGCTTCGGACTCTTCGACTGCAGTAACACGGAGAAGTCATGACCGGTGGTCGCTGGCCGCGCCGCTCGGGTCAGACTGTTCGGCCATCGGATGGTCTCGATCGCCGGTCCTACAGGTCCTCGTCGTCGTCACCGTCGTCGATCTTCAACCGCACATCGCAGAGCCGGCGGAGCTGGACAACGACATAGAGAGAGGCAGCGACGAGAACGAGGGTGGCAACCACAGAGCCACCCTCCACGATGTAGTTGCCCCATATCTGATTGCTCACCGGACTGCCGGGAGGGATATTCAGGCCAATCCCCACCAGCCTGGTCAGTGACGCCAGCGCCACGATCCCGACGAGCACCGCCGTCCACGTGACAAACATGCGCGCCCGCCACAGATGCCGGAGGGATTCGACCAGATCGTCCGTGTCGGAATCGTCGGCCCCTTCGCCGGTCCCGTCGTCGTCATCCAACCACGTGTCGGTGACTTCGCCCCATCCCTCGACCTGCCACCAGACCAAGCCGAGGCCGGCCAGGAGCAAGGCCATGGAAAAGGGGCCGGCCCATCCGGTGGCCACGACAATGGCGTCGCCGAGAAGGAAATTAGAATCGGCCGTCTTGAGGCTGGCGACGATTCCCCCCGCCAATCCCGTCACCGCCAGGAGAGCGACGGTGATCAGCAGGCCGCCGAGGACGATCTCGGGAAGCTCCCAGGGAATCCGAGCTCTGTCGTCGCCATCGTCGCCATCGTCGGCGACGTCATCGAAGTCGTCGGACGCGGGCAGAAGACCGTCGGGGGTGTCGTTTGCGTCGAGACCGTCGACCATCGAGCGAGGCGACCGAATTCGACGTCGCCGCCCCACGTTCTCGACTGCCTCACGAGCGCTTCTTCGTCGACATCGGCTAGCACCAGGAGAGGATCGCTCCTTCCTGTCTCTCGTGGCGTCAAAATCGCTACGGAACCGGCGCAGAGCGGTGCGCGGCGAGCCGTGCCTAACCTCTCGGGTATGTCCGAGGACTCAGATGACGTGCAGTGGTACACCGTCCGGTGTGTCTTCCGGTCGGACTCCGAAGGGGGATCGCTGTACGAAGAGCGGCTGACCCTTTGGCAGGCCGACAATCTCGACGACGCCATTGCCGTGGCCGAGTCAGAGGCCCTGGCGTTCGCCCAGACCATCGACGTCGAGTATCTCGGTCTGGCCCAGGGGTACTGGCTCTCAGTCCCTCCGCGCAACGGAGCCGAGATCTATTCGCTGTGCCGTGAGAGCGATCTCGAGCCCGACGACTACCTTGACCGGTTCTTCGACACCGGGACGGAGCGACAACGCCAAGAGGATCAGCAGTAGTCGGCTGACCGCTCGGCCCGTCCGCTCGAGAGGCGAGCGGCCTGGCTGGTGAGGTAGTGCTGTTCGCGGAGGTTCCGAGTCCCGGCAGCGGCGGTCCGAAACGAGGCGATGGCGGCGTCGATGTCGCCCGCTATCTCGAGAAGATGGGCGCGTACGGAGTGGAGGCGGTGGTGACCGCCCAGCCGGTCACCCAGAGCGTCCAGGAGCACCAGGCCCGCCGCTGGTCCGTCGACCATGGCCACGGCGACGGCCCGGTTGAGCGTCACCATGGGATTGCCGGTCATCTTCTCGAGCAGTCCGTAGAGGGCCACGATCTCCGACCAGTTGGTCTCGGTGTAGCGCGGCGACTGATCGTGGACGGCGGCGATGGCCGCCTGCACCTGGTACTCGCCCATCCGCCCCTGCCTGAGGGCGTCGGTGATGAGAGCCACCCCTTCGGCGATCAGGCTCCGGTCCCATAGCCGCCGGTCCTGATCGGCCAGGGGAACCAACTCGCCGTCGGCCCGGGTGCGCGCCGGCCGCCTGGCGTCGTTGAGAAGCATCAGGGCGAGCAGACCGGTCACCTCGGCGTCGTCAGGCAGCGAATCGTGCACGGCGCGCGCTAACCGGATGGCTTCACCCGAGAGGTCCGTCCGGGCCAGTTCGGGCCCGCTGTTGCTGGCGTAGCCCTCATTGAACAGCAGATACAGGACATGGAGTACTGACCGCATCCGCTCGCCGCGCTGCTCCGCCGCCGGCAGGGAGAAAGGTTCGTCCGACGTCTTGATGGCCGCTTTGGCCCGGCTGATCCGCTGTGCCATGGTCGCCCCGGGAACGAGGAAGGCGCTGGCTATCTGGCGCGTGCTGAGACCGCCGACGGCGCGCAGGGTGAGAGGAATGGCCGTCGCCGGTGTGAGCGACGGGTGGCAGCACATGAACATCAAGATGAGCGTGTCGTCCTTCCCCGACGCCGGATCGGGGGAGCTGACCGACCACGAGGCGGCCAGGTCTTCGCGCCGCCGCCGCGCTTCGTCACTGCGGTAGCGGTCGGCCATCCGCCGCGACGCCACCCGGATCAGCCACCCGAGGGGGTTGTCGGGCATCGCATCGCCCGGCCAGTTGCTGCTGGCGTCGAGGAGGGCCTCCTGCACGGCGTCCTCGGCGTCGGCGAAATGGCCGTAGCGCCGGACGACGGCACCGAGGACCTGCGGCGACAGCTCGCGCAGCAGGCTCTCGGTGCGAGCCGGGTCCTCTGTCACACCTCGGGATCGGGGGCGCCCATCACCTCGCGTACCTCTATGGCCTGACGGATGGGCACCGCATCGGGGCCGGGAGCGGCCGAGGCCCGGGCGGCGATCTCGATGGCTCGTTCCATCGACCCGACGTCAACGAAGCGGTAGCCGGCCAGGAGCTCCTTCGATTCGGGGTACGGGCCGTCGGTGACCACCGGGGCGCCCGTTGCGTCGGAGACCACGAACTTGGCCTGGTCGGGTCCGGCCAGCCCCTGGGCGTCGACCAGCTCGCCGCTCTCAATGAGCTCCTGGTTGAGCGCCTGTTGGAATTCGATATGGGCCTTGATGTCCTGCGGGCTCCACTCCGACATGGGTAGGCAGCCCGACCCGACCTCTCCGTAATTCTGCAGCAGCATGAATCGCATTTGCTCCATCCTTCCCGTTCGGGTGGCGCCTTGGCGGCGCCTCTCACCCAGACGTCGGGGCCGGTACCGGGTTCTCGACATCGGGACGCAAAAATCTTTGGACGGACCTTGACTCCGGACCACGGTACGGACCGTAGGTTGGCGGAAAAGGTGCGAAGGAGGCCCAGATGTCCAGTGCTGTTCTTGACCTGACCGAGTCCAGCTTCGGCGAGGAGATCGCCGGTTCCGCCGTTCCCGTCCTCGTCGAGTTCTGGGCGCACTGGTGCCCGCCGTGCCGAGCGATGGCTCCGATCCTGCACAGCCTGGCCACAGAATTCGACGACCGACTGCGGGTATACAAGGTCGACGCCGACAAGAATCCGGATCTCGCCCGGCGCTACGAGGTGGCCGCCGTTCCCTCCCTCCTGCTCTTCCACGAGGGCGAACTCGTCCGCAAGATGACCGGCGCCCGGAGCCGAGCCCAGCTCCGGGCCGATCTGGAGGGCGTCATCAGTTGATACACCGTCTCTGATCC